>JBOHWF010000228.1:0-25344 GCA_050736455.1 Binataceae bacterium (SeqCode)
CAGATGGCCTTTGATTTGCTCAAGGCGGTATTCGTGGCGGCGGTCTGCCGGGATGTCAGGCCATTGACCGAGCGTCCGATCGCGCCAGGCGTTGTAGGCGAGAAACGCGATCTTGGGCGGCGGATAACCGAAGCGCAGGGTGTAATACAGATTGAAGTCCTGCAATTCATAGGGGCCGATCAAGGCCTCGGTGGCCTGGATCGCGCCGCCGTTGGCGGGCACCAGTTCGGGACTGATCTCGGTTGCCAGGATGTCGCGAAGGACGCTGCTCGCCTCGCGCCCGAAGCGTTCAGTTTCCGCGACCCAGCGGATTACGTGCTGAATCAGGGTCTTGGGGACGCTCGCGTTGACCGCATAGTGCGACATCTGATCGCCGACGCCGTAAGTGCACCAGCCGAGCGCGAGCTCGCTAAGATCGCCGGTGCCGACCACGATCGCGTTGTTCAAGTTCGCCAGCCGAAACAGCAGATTGGTGCGCTCGCCGGCCTGCACGTTCTCGAAGGTTACGTCGTAAAGCTCGCGACCGGCAGCATAAGGATGATCGATATCCTTGAGGATTTGCGACGCTGCCGGGCGGATATCGATTTCGTGCGCGGCACAGCCGATCGCAGCCATCAGGCGGCGCGCCTGCGCGAGCGTCCGTTCGCCGGTGGCGAAACCGGGCATCGTGTAGGCGAGCAGGTTGTGCCGCGGCGCGCCCAGCCGATCGAGCGCCTGCGCGCAGACCAGCAAGGCCTGGGTTGAATCGATCCCGCCCGAGATGCCGATGACGACGCGCTCGAGCGCGGTGGCGCGCAGCCGGCTGACGAGTCCCTGCACCTGAATTTCGTAAACCTCGGCGCAGCGCTCGTCGCGCCCGGTGGCGTCTGACGGTACGTAGGGGAAACGCTCGTAATGCCGGTCGAGGAGCAACGGCTCTTTGCGCGGGAGCGGTGCGGAGAAAGTAATTTTGCGAAACTCGCGGAGCGCGCGATGCTCGCGCTGCCGCGCCTGGCCAAAGGTGGTCTGGCGCATCCGCTCCTGCGCGAGCCGCTCGAGATCGAGCTCGACACAGACGAGCTGCGGCGCATCGTTGAAGCGCGCCGACTCGCCGAGCACGTTGCCGTTCTCGCAGATCAACGCATGACCGTCCCAGGCGAGGTCGGTGGTCGATTCGCCCGGACCGGCGGCCGAGTAGAGATAGGCGGCGAGGCATCGTGCCGACTGGCTCGCGACCAGCTCGCGGCGATAGCCGGCCTTGCCGATCGTGACGTTGGAAGCGGAGAGATTCAGCAGAACGGTCGCGCCAGCCAACGCCGCGAGCGACGACGGCGGAATCGGCACCCACAAGTCCTCACAGATTTCGATGTGAAGCGTCAGCCGCGGTTGCTCCTCGTGTTGAAAGAGCAGGCGCGGGCCAAACGGAATATCGCGCTGGCCGCAGAGCGTGATGGTGTCGCTGATCGCGCCATCCGCCGCGGTGAACTGCCGAGCTTCGTAAAACTCGCGGTAGTTAGGCAGATAGCTCTTCGGGACGACGCCAAGAATCCGGCCGCGGGCAATTACGACCGCGCAATTGAAGAGCAGGCTGTCGACTTCGAGCGGAGTGCCGACCAGGGTGATCAAGGGTAGCGCGGCGGACGCCTCGACGATCGCGGCCAGCGCGTCGCGGCAGCCGTCGAGCAGGGGGCGCTGATGGAACAGGTCGTCGCAGCTATAGGCGGAGATGCCCAATTCGGGGAAGAGGGCGAGAATCGCCTGCCGCGCTGCGGCCTCGCGCATCAGGGCGATGGTCTGGGCGGCGTTGAAGCCGGGGTCCGCGACGCGCACCGCCGGGATCGCAACCGCCACGCGGACGAAATCGTGATTGTAGAAGTTGAAAAAGTTCTCGCCCTGGCGCACGTCGCGGCTCCGCTATCGATTTGTTTTTTGCGCTTCCAAGGAGCAATCCATTGGATAATTTTCTACTGTATATCAACCTCTATTGAGCTACAGCATAATCCGTCCGGATTTACTGCGCCCGCGTCGAGAAGTTCAGACGGGCCGGTCGCGAAATTAGTCCTTGCTTCGAGCCGGTTTTGCGATTGTAATCGGGACGTGGTGCTGCCGCTTTGCGTGGTCCGCTCGGGGGAGCAACAGGGAGAATGCCGCTGCAGCCGGCGTTCGGAGGCCAGCAAACGGGAGGGAAGTCATCGTGGGGGAGACGAATTGTCCGGCCTGCGGCGCCGAACTGGCTGAGGGGCGCTCGGTTGCCGGGAGAAAAGAACTTGGCCGTGAAAATGTCAGCATCTGCCGGGACTGCGCCGAGGTGCTCATTCTGAGCGAGACTAAAACCGGCCTGGCGCTGCGTGCGGCCACCGCAAGCGAGTATTTCGGCTTGCCCGAGGAGGCGCAGACGCTGCTGCGCGTGGCCTTCGAGCTGATCAAGCGGCCACGCCGGCAATCGCGGTTGCCGCGGCATCTGAACTGAGACGCGCGACCGCGCTCACTCCCAGTCAAGCTTGCGCGCGACGGTAACCGCGCGGAGCACGCACGCGCGGTCAGTCCGTCACGGCGCCGAGGCTGCTGGTCGAGACCTGCGCGGCGTATTTCGCCAGCACGCCACGCGTGTAGCGCGGCGGTGGGGGCGTCCAGGTGGCGCGCCGGCGCGCGATTTCACTCTCCGGGACGTCGAGCTGAAGCAGACGCCGGTCGGCGTCGATCGTGATCGAGTCGCCTTCATGAATCAGCGCAATTAGTCCGCCGACCTGGGCCTCGGGCGCGACATGGCCGACGACCAGGCCGTAGGTGCCGCCCGAGAAGCGGCCGTCGGTGATCAGCGCGACTGCATCGCCGAGCCCGGCGCCAATTATCGCCGAGGTCGGTGAGAGCATCTCACGCATACCCGGTCCGCCGCGCGGACCTTCATAGCGGATTACCAGGACATCGCCTTTTTTGATTTGCCCGGCGAGGATGGCGTCGAGCGAATCCTCCTCGCGCTCGAATACGCGCGCCGGTCCGGTGATCGCGCGATGAGCGATGCCGGTGATTTTCGCGACACAGCCCTCGGGCGAAAGATTGCCTTTGAGGATCGCGAGATGCCCCTGGCGATACATCGGATTGTCCCACGGCCGGATGACTTCCTGATCCTGGCGCGGCGCGTCTGGAACTTCGCGCAGATTCTCAGCGACGGTTTTGCCGGTGACCGTCAACTCGTCACCGTGAAGCAGACCATGATTGAGCAGCATCTTCATCACCTGCGGGATGGCGCCGGCGCGATGCAGATCAGTCGCGACAAAGCGGCCCGACGGCTTCAGATCACACAAGACGGGCACACGCTGGCGGATGGTCTCGAAATCGTCAATCGTCAGTGGCACCTCGGCCGCGTGGGCGATCGCGAGCAGATGGAGCACGGCGTTGGTCGAGCCGCCGACCGCCATCACGACCGCGATCGCATTCTCGAGCGCGTTGCGAGTCATCACCTGGCGCGGCAGGATCTGGCGGCGGATCGCGTTGACCACGGCCTCGGCGCTTTTCGCTGCATTGTCGCTCTTCTCGTCATCTTCTGCGGCCATGGTCGAGGAGTAAGGCAGGCTCATGCCCATCGCCTCGATCGCCGAGGACATGGTGTTGGCGGTGAACATCCCGCCGCACGAACCGGCTCCGGGACAGGCGCGCCGTTCGACCTCGAGCAGCTCTTTTTCATCGATTTTATTCGCGCTGAACTGACCGACGGCCTCGAAGGCGCTGACGATCGTGAGGTCGCGGCCGTTGTAGTGACCGGGTTTGATCGTGCCGCCGTAGACAAACATCGCCGGGATGTTCATGCGCGCGATCGCGATCATCGCGCCGGGCATGTTCTTGTCGCAGCCGCCGATCACGATCGCGCCGTCCATCGCCTCGGCGTTGCAGGCGGTTTCGATCGAATCCGCGATCACCTCACGCGAGACCAGGGAGTATTTCATGCCCTCGGTGCCCATCGAGATGCCGTCGCTGACGGTGATGGTGCCGAACAGCTGCGGCATCGCGCCGGCGGCCTTGACCGCGGCCTCGGCGCGCTTCGCCAGAATATCGAGGCCAAGGTTGCAGGGCGTGATGGTGCTGTAGGCGTTGGCGATGCCGACGATCGGCTTGTCGAAATCGCGATCGCCAAAGCCGACCGCGCGCAGCATCGCGCGATTGGGCGAGCGCTGTACGCCCTGCGTAACGACCCGGCTCCTCAAATTGTCGGCCATGGATAATCTCCCGCGCGACGGATGCTAATCGCCGCGAATTGATCAATCGCGAAGCGCGATTGCACCACAAGCCGTCGCCGCTTCGCAAGCCGCGGCGACAGAAGGCGGTGCAGCCGCCCGGGGGCTTCGCGTTTCTTGTCTTTTGGCGCAAACGATGCGATTGCTTGCGCACGCACGGGAGGCGCTGATCGCTATGGCTGAGACCCCACGGATCCTTGACGGCTACAAGGTGCTCGATTTCACTCAGGTGCTCGCGGGCCCGACGACCACGCGGTACATGGCCGAGATGGGCGCCGAGGTGGTCAAGGTGGAAATTGCGCCGACGGGCGACATCTCGCGCGCCGTCCCGTTTATCCGCGATGGCCGCAGCGGCTACTACGTGCAGCAGAATCGCGGCAAGAAATCGCTTTGCCTCAACGTGAAAAAGCCCGCGGGCCTTGCCCTGCTCAAGGAACTCGTCCCGAAATTTGACGTGCTGGTCGAGAACTACTCGCCGGGCACGATCGGCCGGATTGGTCTGGATTACCCGACGGTCAAGGCGCTGAACCCGAAGATCATCATGTGCTCGATTTCGACCTTCGGCCAGGGCGGGCCACTGGCCAAGCGCCCAGGCTACGACTTTATCGGCTGTGCCTATTCCGGGGTGCTCAGCATGCTCGGCGATATCGATCGCACGCCGGTGCTGCCGCAAGTCGGCATCGGGGATATTACCACCGGGGTTCACGCCTTGAGCGCGATCACTGCCGCGCTGCTCCATCGCGAACGTACCGGCAAGGGACAGTATGTCGAGACTTCATTGCTCGACTGCTATTTCAGCTATCAAGACCTGACGGTTCAGACGGTCAGCCTCACCAATGGTGAGGTTCTGCCGCGGCGCAGCGGCTCGCATCACTTCGCGATCGCGCCGCTGGGTATCTTTAAGGGCAAGCGGCAGCCGATTATCGTGATGGCGGGGGCGGAACATCAGTTTCCGGATTTTTGCCGCGCGATGGGCCGCCCGGAACTGGCTTCCGATCCGCGCTTCAAGGACATCCCCGCGCGCAAAGCCAATATCGAGGAACTCAAGCGCATCGTGCAGGAGTGGTTCGACTCGACGCCGAGCGATGAAGCCGCTTTGGCGCTGCTCGAGGAACATCGGGTGCCACATGGACCGGTGCTGGCGGTCGAGGAGGCGATGGCCCATCCGCATCATCGCGAGCGCGGCGTCGTGCAGACGATCGAGGACCGTTTTCTGGGAACCTTCGACGTCCCGGGCTTCCCGCTGCGCTTTTCTGAATTCCCGGACCGGCGCGCGATGACCGCGCCGACGCTGGGCGAGCACAACGCCGAAATTCTGCGCGACTATTTGGGATATCCACAGGAACGGGTGCAGCAGCTCGAGGCCGACGGCATCCTGCATCGCGGCCCGCGTTAAGGGGAGGCGTGACGCGCGATGGCTGAGAGCTCACGGATGCTCGAGGGCTACACGGTGCTCGATTTCACCCAGATGATCGCCGGGCCCACCACGACCCGTTATCTGGCCGAGCTCGGCGCCGAAGTGATCAAGGTGGAGATCGCGCCCGGCGGTGATATCGCCCGCGGCATGCCATTCTTGCGCGACGGCCGCAGCGCCTACTTCGTCCAACAGAATCGCGGCAAGAAGAGCCTGTGTCTCGATCCCAGGCAGCCGGCGGCGCTCGCGCTGCTCAAGGAACTGATTCCGAAACTTGACGTCCTGGTCGAGAACTTCTCGCCGGGCGTGATCGGCCGCCTGGGGCTGGACTATACGACGGTCAGTGGGTTGAATCCAAAAATCGTGATGTGCTCGATTTCATCGCTCGGCCAGAGCGGACCGCTCGCGCAGCAGCCCGGCTACGATTTTGTCGGCGCCGCCTACTCGGGCATCCTCGACATGACCGGTTACCCCGACCGTCTGCCGGTGTTTCCGCAGGCCGCGATCGGCGACACCAGCACGGGGGTGCATGCGATGGGCGCGGTGCTCGCCGCCCTGCTCCATCGCGAGCGCACCGGCCGTGGCCAGCACGTCGAGACCTCGCTGCTGGATTGTTACTTCAGCTACCACGAAGCCAACGTCGAGATGCTGAGCGCGAGCCGCGGCGCTTTTCGCCCGCAGCGTTCCGGCGCGCATCACTACCTGGTCACGCCGGTCGGGGTCTTCAATGGCAAGAGCCGTCCGGTTCTGATCATTGCTGGCATCGACCATCAGTGGCCGGGCATGTGCCGCGCGATGGGCCGGCCTGAACTCGCGACTGATCCGCGTTTCAAGGACCTGGCGAGCCGTAGCGCCAACGCCGAAGAGCTCAAGCGCATCGTCCAGGACTGGATCGATTCGATACCGAACGACGAAGAGCTGTTCCGCCTGCTCGCCGAGCATCGCGTACCCTACGCGCCGGTGCTGACAGTCGAGGAGGCGATGAATCATCCGCATATGCGCGAGCGCGGCACCGTTCGCCGGATCCACGATCGCTTCGTCGGCGACTACGACGTGCCCGGCTTTCCGCTCCGCTTCTCGGAGTTCCCCGAGCCGCGCGAGATGACCGCGCCGACGCTGGGCGAGCACAACGCGGAGATTCTGCGCGACCATCTCGGCTATCCGCCGGAACGCGTGCAGCGGCTCGAGGCCGATGGCATCCTGTTTCGTGGCCCGCGTTAACCGGAGGCGCTGATCGCTATGGCTGAGACCCCCCGGATCCTTGACGGCTACAAGGTGCTCGATTTCACGCAGGTGCTCGCCGGTCCGACGACGACGCGTTATCTGGCCGAGTTGGGCGCCGAGGTGATCAAGGTGGAGTTTGGGCCGCGCGGCGACCTCACGCGCGGCATCCCGGTGATCCGCGACGGCCGCAGCGCGTATTACGTCCAGCAGAATCGCGGCAAGAAATGCCTCTGCCTCGATCCGAAAAAGCCGGCCGGCCTGGCGCTGCTCAAGGAATTGATTCCGAAATTCGACGTGCTCGTCGAGAATTACGCGCCGGGCGTGATCGGCCGCATCGGCCTCGACTATAAGACCGTCAGCGCGCTCAATCCGAAGATCGTGATGTGCTCGATTTCGTCGCTGGGGCAAAGCGGAACGCTGGCCAGCCGTCCGGGTTATGACTATATCGGGGCAGCCTATTCCGGCGTCCTCGCGATGACCGGATTCGCCGATCGCGCGCCGGTTTTTCCGCAGGTCGGACTCGGCGACATCAGCACCGGCGCGCACGCGATGGGGGCGATTCTGGCCGCGCTACTTCATCGTGAACGGACCGGCAAGGGACAGTTCGTCGAGACCTCGCTGCTCGATTGTTATTTCAGCTATCACGACGCCAACGTCGAGTTTGTCAGCGCGAGCCGCGGGGCGATTCACCCGCAGCGCTCCGGCTCGCATCATTACATGATCGCCCCAATCGGAGTTTTTCAGGGCAAGCGCAATCCGATCCTCATCATCGCCGCCATCGACCATCAGTTTCCCTGTTTGTGCCGTGCGATGGGCCGGCCGGAACTCGCGACCGACCCGCGCTTCGCCGACCTTCCCGCGCGCGCCGCGAATCGCGAAGAGCTGACGCGGCTGGTGCAGGAGTGGATCGACTCGATCCCTACCGATGACGAGGTGCTCCGCTTGCTCGAAGAAAACCGCGTGCCGCACGCGCCCGTACTGAGCGTGGAGGAGGCGATGGCGCATCCTCATCTGCGCGAGCGCGGCACCGTGCAGACGATCAATGATCGCTTCCTCGGCGAGTACGACGTCCCGGCGTTCCCGCTGCGATTTTCGGACTTCCCGCAGCGGCGCGAGATGACCGCGCCGACGCTGGGCGAGCACAACGCCGAGATCCTGCGCGACTTCCTCGGCTATCCGCCAGAGCGGGTGCAGCAGCTCGAAGCCGACGGCATTCTGCATCGCGGCGAACGCTGAGGAGCCGCCGAGCCTCTACTGCGCCTGCGCGGCGGTCATCGGGCGGACAAGTTCGCCGTCGCGCGCAGCCTGTCCGACGTTGATCGCCACGAGGTCCTGCGGCGCCACGCCTCTCGTCACTTCGACGTTGATCCCGTCGTCATAGCCGAGCGTCACCTCGGCCAGGCGCAAACGATTGTCGCGGACGAGCGGGACATAGGGCTTGCCATCGCGAAACACCAGCGCGTCGTCCGGCACCAGCGGCGGCCCTTCCGGCACGGTCGCGCGAAGATTTAGCCTCGCGTACATCCCCGGCAGCAAGGCGCGGTCGTCGTTGGTCAGATCGACCTCGACCAGCATCGTGCGCGTGGCCGCGGTCAGAGCCTCGGGATGGCGGGTGACATTGCCCTCGAACACCCGGCCCGGATATTCGGTCACGGTGATCGTGGCCGGGTCGCCGTCCTTGACGAAGGGCGCCACGCTTTGCGGCACGTCGGCGTAAATTCTAAGCGGCGACAACGTGGCGAGCGCGAGCAGCGCGGTATTGGCCGCGGTCGGCGCGGTCGATTGTGGAATCAATGCGCCGGGATCGACATAGCGCGCGGTCACGACGCCATCCATCGGCGCGCGAATCAACTCGTAATCACGCGTCGCCGCGAGCTGATCCAGCGCGGCCTTGGTCTCGAGCAGGTTCGCATGCGTCTCGTCCGCGGTCTGCCGCGCGATCACGCCTTCGCGCATCAGCGCCTGATTTCGCCGATCGGTGATCTGCGCGAGCCGATAGGTCGCCGCCGCGTTGGCGACCTGATGATCGAGCTCGGGTGATTCGAGACTCGCCAGCAATTGCCCGGCGTGGACGCGGTCGCCCTTGTCGACCTTGATCGATTTGAGATAGCCGGCGACTTTCGCATAAACCGGCGTCTCGATAAAGCCGTGAATCGTGCCCGGCAGCTCGAGGCTCCGGGTGTGCGGCGCCCGACCCACCTGCGCGACCAGCACTCGCGGGCCGAGCGCGAGGTCATGCTCGCGGTCGATGGTCTCGCCCGTCAGCCGCGCGCCATGCGCGACGATCAAGCCTATCGTTGCGCCCAGCACGACAACGATCAGAAGGATCCAGCCGATCAAATAGAAACGGCCGGGCTCGCGCGGCTGATAATTCTTCAGATCTTCAGGCATCGCTTCAGCGCCGGCTTCACTTTATGCGCCAGGCATCGTGATCGCTTCGATTTCGGCATCACGCTGATGCTTACCCTTCAGGTTGCGGCCAAAGATCGAGTATACCGCCGGCACCACGAACAGGGTCATCAGCGTCGCAACAATCAGGCCGCCGATCACGGCGCGGCCCAGCGGCGCATTCTGTTCGCCGCCCTCGCCCAGCGCCAGCGCCATCGGCAGCATCCCGAGAATCATCGCGAGCGCGGTCATGATGACCGGACGCAAGCGGG
This sequence comes from Binataceae bacterium (SeqCode), assembly GCA_050736455.1. Lineage (GTDB taxonomy): Bacteria > Desulfobacterota > Binatia > Binatales > Binataceae > JAJPHI01. The sequence goes on from JBOHWF010000228.1 coordinate 9,510, forward strand.
TCCGTCCCGCCATCACCGCGGCCGCCACCGGCGAGTAGCCCTGCTCGCGCAATTCATTGGCGAAAATCACGATCAGATTGCCGTTGGCGACGCCGACTCCCACCGCCATGATCATGCCCATCAGCGATTCGACGTTGATCGTCGTGCCGGTCAGCGTCAGCATCCAGAGCACCCCGGCGATCGTACCCGGCACCGCGAGCATAATCACAAAGGGCTCGAGCCACGATTGGAAGTTGGCGACCATCAGCACATACACCAGGATAATCGCCAGGATGATCCCGAGTTCGAGCGAGCCAAACGATTCGTGCATCGCCTGGCTCTGTCCACGGATCGTGATGCGCATGCCCGGCGGCAACTGGCCAAGGCGACGGATCGCCGACTGCACCGCGGCTGAGGCGCCGCCGAGATCGCGACCTTCGACCCCGGCGTTGACGTCGATCACGCGCTGCACGTCGTAGTGATTGACGACCGCGGGTTCGACGCTCTGCCGTATCGTTGCGACGTTGGCGAGCAACTGCGGCGTGCCGGGCGCGCCGTCGAGGTTGGCCGGCGTCAGCGGCGTGGCGCCGAGCGCCTGCACCGAATCGATCAGATGTTGCGGCACCTGCTCGAGCACGCTGTAGTTGACGCCGTTTTTCGGATCGAGGAAGTAGTTGGGCGCGATTAACGCGTTGGTGCTCAGCGAAGTCAGCAGACTGGAGGCCAGCGATCGTTGATCGACGCCCAGCTCGAGCGCCTTGGCGCGATCGACGTCGACCATCAAAGTTGGATAGTCGAGGAGCTGCGCGATGCGCACGTCGGTGAGTCCCGGAATGCGCCGCATCGCGCCCTGCAACCTGCGCCCGTACTCATAGTTTTGTTCGAGCTGTTGCCCCGAGATCTGCGCGTCGATCGGCGCTGAAAGACCGAAATTCAGCACCTGGCTCACGATGTCCGGCGCCTGGAAATAGACCGAGACGCCCGGAAAGTCGCGCCCAACCATCCGTCGAATCTGGTCCTCATAGCCGAAGATCGAATGATGGTTCGGCTTGAGCGAAATCAGAATATCCGCGTCCTGCGGCCCGATGCTGTCGGTCTGATAATAGGCCAGCACGTAGGCAAAAGTGGGCAGCCCGATGTTGTCGCTGATCTGATCGAGTTCGCCGGCAGGCACGATGCGGCGCACCGCGCGCTCGAGCCGGTCCACCACCACCTCGGTCTGCTCGACGCGAGTTCCCGACGGGGCGCGCAGATGCAGCTTCATCATGCCGGCATCGACGCGCGGAAAGAAATCCTCGCCGACCGTGGAAAACAGCATCAGGGACGAGCCCACGACGATCGCCGCGCAAAGCAGGGAGAAGGTCCGCCGCGCGATGAACTTGCCGAGCAGGTCGCGATAGCCGTCGGCGAAACGCTCGAAACCGCGCTCGAAACTCGCCGAGAAGCGCGACCAGGGACCCCTCACCGCCCGCTGCGCATGATCCTCCGCGATCAGGTAGCGCGTCATCGAGGGCACCAGCGTGCGCGACAGCAGGTACGACGTCAGCATCGCGTACACCACCGCTAGCGCCAGCGGTGTGAACAGGAAACGCGCGACGCCGTAGAGCAGCACCACCGGAAAAAACACGATGCAGATCGCGAGCGTGCCGATGAAGGCGGGCGAGGCGATCTCGGCCGAACTGTCGAGAATCGCCACCAGCAAGGGTTTGTGCATCGCGTGATGGCGATGGATGTTCTCGATCTCGACCGTGGCGTCGTCCACCAGCATCCCGACCGCCAGCGCGAGCCCGCCGAGCGTCATGATGTTGATCGACTGGCCCGAAAGCTTGAGCCCGACGATCGCGGTCAAAATCGACAGCGGGATCGACAGCACCACGATAAACATACTGCGTGGCGAGCCCAGAAATATCAGGATCATCACGGCGACCAGTCCGGCCGCGATCGCCGCTTCGCGCACGACGCCCCATAAGGCTGCCCGCACAAACACCGATTGATCGAACGCGAGCTTGAGCTTCATGCCCTTGGGCGCGGTTTCGAGGATCACCGGAATCATCTTGCGCACGTTGTCGATCACGCTGAGCGTCGAGGCCGCGGCGTGCTTGAAGACCGGCAGAAAGGTCGCGCGCTTGCCGTCGATGCGGACGACGTTGGTCTGCACCATGTGCGAATCGGTCACCGGCGCGACATCGCCGAGCAAAACGGGCGTGCCGTTGACGACTTTAAGCGGCAGCCGATCGAAGCTCGCCACCTGATCCGGGCTGCCGTTGAGCTCGACCCGATACTCGCGATTACCGATTTTGACCGAACCCGCCGGAATGATGACGTTGGTCGCGCTGAGCGCATTGCCGACATCCTGCGCGGACAGCCCGTTGGCATAGAGCTGCGCCGGATGCAGGTTCACCATGATCGCGCGATTGCGCCCGCCGAAGGGCGCCGGCACGGAAATGCCCTCGATACTGTAAAGGCGCACGCGAATGAACTGGAGGCCGTAGTCGAACAGCTTCTGCTCGGACAGCGTCTCGCTCGAGACGTTGAGCTGCGCCACCGGCACGTTGGCGGCGTTGTAATCGACGATATTCGGCGCCTGCATCCCGGGCGGGAAGATCTGCAGCAGCGTTTGCGACAGCGCCGCCATCTGCGCGATCCCCGAGGCCGTCGTGTTGCCGGCGTGGAAGTAGACCTTGATCAGGCCGACGCCCGCGATCGACTCCGACTCCATGTGCTCGATATCGTTGACCGTGCTGGCTGAGGCGCGTTCGCTGATAATCACCACGCGCCGCTCCATGTCGATCGCCGAGAGGCCCGGGTAGCCCCAGACCATGATCACGACCGGCAGGTCGATCGCGGGAAAGATGTCGGCGTTCATCCGCATGAAGGAGAGGCCGCCGAGCACGGTCATCAGCAGCACCATCACGGCGACGGAAAGTGGGCGGCGGAGCGCGAGACGGACGATCCACATATCGGAACTACTTCGGGACGCCGACCCCCGAGTGCTTCAAAAGGAGGTCGGATTTCAGTCCGCCTAAAATAGGCCACCCCAGCCCCGCCGGCAAGTTCTCTTCGGGCTTTCGATAGTGGGCGGTTGTCTCGATCGAGCCGACACGATAGAAAGGATGGTTCGCGGCGGGGTCGTAGTTCAGCCCGGTTAGAACGCCGGCCTGTCACGTCGGAAGTCGTGGGTTCAAATCCCATCGGCCCCGCCAGATTATGCGGCGTCGAAGCGCGCTTTGCGCGTCCGATGCTGATTCAGGTGCGCAGAGTTGAAGCTGACCGAACAGACCAAAAGCATCTCGCACGAAAACGCGCTCAAGGGCCGCCGCTGGATCCTGATCGACGCCGACGGCCGCGCCCTGGGCCGAGTCGCGTCGCGCGCGGCGAGCGTGCTGCGCGGCAAGCATCGCCCGGATTTCACGCCGAATCAGGACGCCGGCGATTTCGTGATCATCATCAACGCGGCGCGGGTTAAGCTGACCGGCGCGAAGGCCGTGGACAAACTGTATCACCGCCACACCGACTATCCAGGCGGCCTGCGGACAACGACGGCCGGCAAGATGCTCGAAACGAAGCCCGAGCGACTGCTCGAAACCGCGGTGCGCGGAATGCTGCCGAAGAATCGGCTCGGACGGCGGCTCTTCACCAAGCTCAAGGTCTATCGCAGCGCGGAACATCCGCACGCGGCGCAACAACCCGAGCCGATGTCGCTCTAAAACGGCGGGGCGGTCAGCAGACTCCAGGATTCAGGAATGGCGGAAAAGAAAAATCTGATCAGGACGACCGGGCGGCGCAAGACCGCAGTCGCCGGCGTGCGCATGTTTCCCGGCACTGGGGCGATCACGGTCAACGACCGCTCGCTCGAAGAATACTTCCCGCGCGATACCTCGCGGATGCGCATCCTCGAAGCCTTCGAACTCACCGAGACCAAGGGACAATTCGACGCTATCGTGAGCGTGCGCGGCGGCGGTATTTCGGCGCAGGCCGACGCCGTCCGTCACGGTATCTCGCGCGCGCTGGTGAAGTCGTCCGAGACGCTCCGGCCGGTGCTGCGCAAGGGCGGACTGCTCACGCGCGACCCGCGCGAAGTCGAGCGCAAGAAGTACGGCCATCACAAGGCCCGCAAGCGTCCTCAATACTCGAAACGCTAGAGCATTTGTACCAACTCGACGCTGCCGCGCTGGACCGGGCGCGTTCGGCGGCTTGTTGGAAGCTGCGTTAAGTAGTTGGCGAGGCGCGCGGTTTATGATAGCTACATTACTCTGTCGTTAAGACTCGCCGCTGCGATAGCAGTTCCCCCCAATCACAAAGGTCTTCCGCAATGGCTCCATCTGATCGGGTGAAAGTCGCAGTTCTGGGTGCGTCTGGATACTCCGGAATCGAGGCGGTGCGCATTCTCGTGGGCCATCCGTTCGTCGAGCTCACGATGCTCACCTCCGAGCACTACGCCGGTCGCGAGGTCGCCGAGGTCTATCGCCACCTGGCCGGGGTCGACCTGCCGCCATTCGAGGAGCTGCGTGCGGACGCGATCAAGGGTCGTGCCGAAATGGCCATCTCATGTCTGCCCGAGCGGGTCGGCGCGCCGATTCTGGCCGAGCTGCTCGCCGCGGGCCTCAAGGTGATCGATGTTTCGGCAGATTTTCGCCTGCATGATCCGGCCGCCTACCGGCTGACCTACGGCAGCGATCATCCCGCTCCTGCGCTGCTCAAGGAGGCGGTTTACGGCCTCAGCGAATTCCATCGGCGCGAGCTGCGCGAAGCTCGCCTCGTCGCCAATCCGGGCTGCTACCCGACCGGAGCTTTGCTCGGAATCCTCCCCCTGATCAAGCGTGACCTGATCGATCCATCGTCAATCGTGATCGACGCCAAGTCGGGCACCACCGGGGCGCGCCGGCAGGCCGCGGTCGAGCAGCTTTTTGCCGAGGTCAACGAGAACTTCCGCGCCTACAAAGTCGGCAACCATCGCCACGTTCCCGAGATGGAGCAGGAGATCGGCGCAGCGCTCGGACGCGAGATTGCCGTCATGTTCGTTCCCCATCTACTGCCGATCACGCGCGGCCTCCTGAGCTCGATCTTTATGCGGCCGCGTGCCGGCGCCAACGAGCAGGACGTCCGCGCCGCCTTCGAGGCGAGCTTCGCCAAGTCGCGCTTCGTGCGGATTCTCAAAACTGGAGAGCTTCCCGAGCTGCGCAACGTCCGCGCAACGAATTTCTGCGAATTGTCGTTAACGCTCGATCGCCGCACCCAAACGCTCTGCGTCTTCACCGCGATCGATAATCTGGGCAAGGGCGCGGCCGGTCAGGCGGTGCAGAATCTCAACCTGATGCTCGGCTACGACGAGGTGGCCGGGCTGCTCGCGACGGCCCCCGTCCCGTAGAATTGAAGATTCTAACGCGGCTCCAGGGAGTGGCGGAGTCTGCGACGAGCGGCCCAAGATTAAGACCCGCCTGCTCGCTTGGCCGCAGACGGCCTCCGCTAGCGAACGCTTAAGATTCGTTCAGCTTCAATCCAACCTTTTCGGTTGAGCGATTGCACCTTCGCGCCGGCTTTTCGCTGCGCGCGGCCCGCCTAGCTCCATTTGCTCCGATTAGCATCCTTGGGTGGCCGCTTTTGCGGGCCGTAGGGCGAGGCACAGTCCATGCTCTGCTAGCTCTGCAGATTGCTAGATGACGCAGTGTAAACGCGGCAACCGCAGCACGCGTCATAAGCAAAAGGAGGTCTCGGAGACCATGTTATCCCGCAAGCAGCTCCTCTCGGCGATGGCTGGACTGGCGATGCTGGCGATGCCTGTCAGCGCGTTGGCCAAGCATCATGACGACGGCAGCAACCCGCGCCCATACGCCTGGCACGATCAGGGCCGGCACAACGGCTGGGCGAAGCATCAGTTTGCCGCCGCCGCGCCGGTTGCACTCGCACGTCCATACTACGCCAAGCCGCGAATCGCACGGACCTGGGATGGCCCCAACTACAATCAACGCGCGAGCCGCTACTGGGCTACGCCTCAGCCGATCGGATACCATCGCGCCTGCGATAATGACGGCGACGATTGCGGACTCGCACCCAACCGACCCGCCAACTACTGGCAACCCGGCTGGGATCGCAATTATCACTGCGGGGCGGACGGCGATGATTGCCACTGGAATAACAACTATGGCCCGCAGTATTGGCAGAACAACGGCGGCTACGATTACGGCGCACCCTATTCCTGGTACGAAGCGCAGCCCCCGGCCAACTCCAGCCTCGCCCAGCAGCGCACGTGGCTGATCACTCGGCGCCAGCGCGCGATGGGAATCATTGCCCGGATGCGCGCGCGGGGCGACAGCCGCGGCGCGGCGCGGATGGTCTCGGTCGTCAATGCGCTCGACACGCGAATCGCGTCGCTCAACCGCCAGCTTGGCTACAGCCCTTACTCGGGTTACGCGCCGACCGCGGACTACGGGCCGGCTGCGAACTACCCGACCTCACCGCTGTCCTCGCTTTTGACTGGCGCGACGCCTTATTACGGCAACGCGAACTACGGCAATTCCAACCCGTATTACGGAAATACCAGCTACGGCGATCCGACCACCAACGCACTGGTCTCGGTGCTGCCGCTGCTGCTCGGCCCGCATTAGAAATCGACGGCTCAGCTCGAAGCAAACGCCCCGCCTTCCGGCGGGGCGTTTTTGCTTGAACACGCTTCCCGCGACCGCTTGAAACTACTGAGACGCGCGCGCTAGCGGCCAGGTCTCGGCCAGCGTCTCCATCGCGCGCAGGATGCGCGTGCGCTTCTCGTCCGGATTTGATGCATACGAGACGAATTGCAACGCGGTCGCGGTGATGCCCGCGCGTTCGTATTCACGCAGGCGCGCGGCGACTTTTGCCGGCGAGCCAAAGACATAAATCGCCTCCATCATCGAGTCCGGCATCAAGGCGAGTGCCTTTTTGCGATCGCCCGCATTCCAGGCCTCGAATACGGCGCCTGCTTCATTCTCATAGCCGAGCCAGCGGAAAAATTTATTGTATTGCGGCACCGTCACGTAGGCGGTTAGTTCGCGGCGCAGATTCTCGCGGACGGTTTTGTCATCTTCATCGATCGCAACCAGGATGCGGCAGGCGATGTCGAGTTTCGCGAGGTCGCGGCCGGCCTTGCGCGCCCCCTCGTGGATCGGCGCCAGCATCTTCGCGAAGGTCTCGGGCGTGATGTAGTTGACGATCACGCCGTCGCCGATTTCCGCGGCGACCCGCAACATCTGCTCGCCCTGCGCGCCGACATAGACGGGCGGCGGCGATTCGAGCGGCGCGGCCAGGCGAAAGCCGTTGATCCGGACGGTCTTGCCTTCCATCGTGACCTTCTGGCCGCTGAAGGCCGCGCGGATCGCCGCGACCGTCTCGCGTAACCGCGTCAGCGGCAGCCGATAAGGCACGCCCATCCAATTCTCGACGATGGTCGGGGTGGAGATGCCGACGCCGAGGATGAAGCGGCCGCCCGAGAGCTGTTGCAGACCCGCGGCCGAGAGCGCGATCAGAGCGGGCGGGCGCGTGAAGACCGGCACGATCGCAGTGCCCAGCCGCATGCGCTCGCTGATCGTCGCGGCGGCGGCGATCGGCGTAATCGCGTCGCCCTGAAAAGTTTCGTAGCTCCAGGCGTCGCCGTACCCGAGCCGCTCGGCGTGGCGGACGAGTTCAATGAAGTGCGGACCTTGAAAGCCCTCGAGCGGTATCGTGATTCCCAAACGCATCATCGGACCAACCTCGCCTTCTAATGGACCGTCGAAGCCGCGCCGTGCATCGCGTTCAACGCCTGCGCCAGATGAAGCGGGCGGCGGTCGCGACAGAATTGCCGGATTTGCGCGCGACAGGCAAACCCGTCGGCGATGACTAACGTGTCGGGCGCGCTGCTGCGAATCGCCGGCATCAGCACCCGCTCAGCGATCGCGCGCGACAGCTCGAAGCGCTCCTTGCCATAGCCAAACGCCCCGGCCATCCCGCAGCAACCGGTATCAGGCGCATCGACAGTAAGCCCGCGCGCACGTCCTAACACCGCGAGCTCGGATCCCATCCCGGCCAGCGCCTTCTGATGACAATGGCCGTGAATCAGCGCGCGGCCTTCGAACGTTGGCGGCGCAAGATCCGGCGCTTGCGCATGGAGAAACTCGTCGAACAACAACGCGCGATCGGCCAGCCGCCGAGCTTCGCTGCTACGTGGAAACATCGAGGGCAATTCATCACGCAGGGTGAGTAAGCAGCTCGGTTCGAGGCCGACGATCGGTGTTCCCGTCTCGACGAAGGGCCGCAGAACGTCAAGCACCTCGGCCAGCCGCGCGCGCGCCGCGTCGAGCATGCCAGCCTCGAGCAGCGGGCGGCCGCAGCAGAGATCGCGCATCGGGAGGACAACGCGAAAGCCCGCCCGCTCGAGCACCTCGGTCGCGGCGATCGCGACTGCAGGCTCGAAAAAATTGTTGAAGGTATCTGGAAACAGCAAGACGTCGGGCGCTAACGCGCTCGACCTCCGGGTCCGCGATAACCATGCGCGGAAACTCTCGGGAGCGAAGACCGGCAACGCGCGCTCCCGATGGAATCCAAGCATCGCGCGCGACAGCCGGGCAAACGGCCCGTTCGCGAACAGATTCGCCAGCCGCGGCGCGACTGACGCCACCCGTGCGAGTTCGTGAATATGGCCGAAGAAACGCGCCTGCACGGGCCGCCAGTGGACCTGATAGTAGTGCGCCAGGAACTCCGCCTTGTACGCCGACATGTCGATCGCGGCTGGACATTCGGTCTTACACGCCTTGCAGGAGAGGCAAAGCTCGAGGCTCTCGTAGAGCGCGTCATCGGCGAGGCCGTCGCGAAGCAAATCGCCGGTCAGCGCCTCGTACAGCAGGCGCGCGCGTCCGCGCGTCGAATGCATCTCCTCGCGCGTCGCCATGTATGACGGACACATCGTGCCGGCATCAGTCTTACGGCACTTGCCAATCCCCACGCATTTGAGTGCGGCGCCGGCGAGTCCGCCCTCCGCATTGAAGTTAAAATGCGTGCCGAGGGACGCCGGAGCGGGTAACGGACGCACGCGCAGATGCGCGTCGAGCGGCTCGGGATCGACAATCACGCCGGGATTCATCCGCTGATCCGGATCAAAGGCCAGCTTGAACTCGCGGAAAGCCCCGATCAGCTCAGAGCCGAATATTTTCGGCAACAGTTCGGAGCGCGCGAGGCCGTCGCCGTGCTCGCCCGAAAGCGAACCGCCGAATTCCGCGACCAGCTCAGCCAGGTCGAACATCGCGGCACGGAACTTCGCCACGCCGTCGAGTGTGAAGAAATCGAAGTTGATCCGGCAGTGGACGCAACCCTCGCCGAAGTGTCCGTAATAAGTCGCCGCCGCGAGATCGTAGCGCGCGAGCATCGGGACCAGTCGCCGCAGAAAGTCGCCGAGCCGCGCCGGCGGCACCGCGCAATCCTCCGCCCCCGGCCAGGTGCGCGGATGACCCGGGATCAGCGCTCCGGCGCCGAGCCCGGATTCGCGGATGCCCCAGACCCCGCGCTGCTTCGCCGCGTCGGTCATCACCGCGACGCCGCGGCATTCCTTCACGGTCTCCGCCCGGCGCTTGACGGCCTCGGCGACGTCGCGCACTTGGTCGGCGTTCGCGCCCGCCAGCTCCATCACGAGAAAGGCTTGACCCGCGGGCAACAGCCCGACGGCCGCCATCCCCTTGGCCCGCGCGAAGTCGGGCAGATGATGATCGAAGCCCTCGAGCGCGTCCGGCCGATACTCGAGCAGCCGGGGCGTCTGATCAGCCGCGGCAAAGACGTCATCGAAGCCCATCACCACGAGCGCCATCGCGGCCGGCTTCGGCACGAGCTGCACCGTCGCGCTGAGCACCACGGCGAGCGTGCCCTCGGAGCCGACGACCGCGCGCGCCAGATTGCCGCCGTTCTCCGGCAGGAGCTGATCGAGATTGTAGCCCGAGACGCGGCGCGGAATTTTGGGATAACGCTCGCGGACGAGATCGCCGTAGCGTCCGGCGAGCTGGCGCAGCGTCGCGTCGAGCGCGGTCATGCGGGCGTTCGACGGGCCGTTCGCGTCACCGTTAAGCGGCGGATCGCCGAGCGTCAGCCGGACGCCGTCGTAGAGCATAACCTCGAGCCCGGCAACATTATCGACGGTCTTGCCGTAGGCCGCCGAATGCGCGCCGCAGGAATTGTTGCCGATCATCCCGCCCAGCGTGCAGCGATCCTTGGTCGCCGGGTCCGGAGCAAAAAACAATCCGTGCCGGCTGGCCGCGGCGTTGAGCTGCGCCTGCACCACGCCGGGTTCGACGATGGCGAGCCGCCGCGTCGGGTCGATTGAGCGGACCGCATTCATGTATTTCGAGAAATCGAGGACGATACCGGTAGTCGTGGTCTGACCGGCCAGCGCCGTGCCGCCGCCCCGCGCGAGAATCGGCAGGCCGTTCTCGCGCGCCAGCGCGACGGCGCGGCTCACATCGCCGGCGTGGCGCGGGATGACGACGCCCGCCGGCACGCGCCGGTAATTCGAGGCGTCGGTCGAGTAGAGCGCGCGCGCCGCGGCGTCGAAGCGGACTTCACCGTCAAGCGAGCGGCGCAATTCATCGGCGAGCGCGTCGAAGGAAACCATCGGCTCGCGATTCTAGTGCAGTCGGGGCCGGGCGTTCCAACGCCGCGCCCCGACTGCGCGCGCGTCAGAATGCCGACGCGAGACTCAGATCCGATCGCTCACGGCGTCCTCGCGCATGAGCGGGGCTTCGCGATCCGCGAGCGGGGCCCATTTGCGCAAGACCTCGCCGACATAGATCTGCCGCGGCCGCGCGATCTTCTGCTCGGAGTCGCGGACCATCTCGGCCCACTGCGCCATCCAGCCCGAGGTTCGCGGAATCGCGAACAGCACCGGAAACATCGTCATCGGAAAGCCCATCGCCTGATAGGTCACGCCGGTATAGAAATCGACGTTCGGATAGAGCCGGCGCGAGACAAAATAGTCGTCCTCCAGCGCGATCCGTTCGAGCTCGAGCGAGATGTCGATCAGCGGATTACGGCCCATCACCTCGAAGACTTCGTAGGCGATCCGTTTGACGATCTTCGCGCGGGGGTCGTAGCTCTTGTAGACCCGATGGCCGAAGCCCATCAGTCGGCGCTCGCCCTTTTTCACTCCCTTGATGAAGTCGGGGACGTTTTTGGGCGAGCCGATTTCGATGAGCATCCGGATGACCGCCTCGTTAGCGCCGCCGTGGAGCGGGCCGTAGAGCGCGGCGGTCGCCGCGGCGACGGCTGAGTAAGGATCGACCTGCGAACTGCCAACCGAGCGCATCGCGTTGGTCGAGCAGTTCTGCTCGTGATCGGCGTGCAAGATAAACAGGAGATCGAGCGCCTTCTCGAGTGTCGGGTTGGGCCGGTAGTTCGTCTCCGTCATGCGAAACAGCATCGCGAGGAAATTGCCGGTGTAGCTCAGCTCATTGTCAGGATAGACGTAGGGCAGGCCGCGCGAGTGGCGATACGCAAACGCGGCGATCGTCGGCAACTTGCCGATCAGGCGGCGAGTCTGCAGGCGCCGCGATTCCAGATCGTTGACCTGCGCGGCCTCCGGGTAAAAGGTCGAGAGCGCGCCGATCGTGCCCACCAGCATCCCCATCGGATGGGCGTCGTAGCGGAAGCCTTCCATGAATTTCTTGATATTCTCGTGGACCATTGTGTGGGTCTTGATGTTCTGTTCCCAAGCGGCGTAGTGCTTGGCGTCCGGCAGCTCGCCCTTGACGATCAGGTAGGCGACCTCGAGGTAGTTGCTGTGTTCGGCCAGGTCCTCGATCGGAAACCCGCGGTAGCGCAGGATGCCCTTGTCGCCGTCGATAAAAGTGATCCTGCTGCGGCACGACGCGGTGTTGGTGAAGGCCGGGTCATAAGACATCAGGCCGAAATCGTCCGGCCCGGTCTTGATCTCGCGCAAACCCGCGGCGCGGATTACTCCGCCCGCCTCGATCGGAAGCTCGTAATTCTTGCCGGTGCGATTGTCGGTAATCGTGAGCGTGTCCTTCGCCATCAGGGTGTCCTCCCGCTGCCGCGCGGCCGCTGTCAGAGCGGCATGCTGGCTTTCCAGCGTTCAACATATATCCAAATTCGTCAACATATATAAAGTTATACAATTTTCGCCCGTTCAATGCAAACGGATACTGCCAGGTCGCGCCGCGCGCAAGTTTGCCGGCCAGTTCGCATCCAAAGCCGGCGGCTGACATTCTACGGCGAACGCGAAACCAGCAGGTTACCTCATATGATTGACAAGCTCATAACCGCGATCTCGGCCTGGATCGTCGCACTCATCGCGGGCCTCGGCTATGGCGGCGTGCTCCTGCTAATGGCGATCGAGAGCGCCTGCATCCCGCTGCCCTCGGAGGTGACGATGCCGTTCGCGGGCTATCTGGTCGCGACCGGCCGCTTCAATCTACAACTGGTCGCGCTCGCCGGCGCGCTGGGATGCCTGATCGGGTCGTACGCCGCTTACTTCGTAGGCGCGAGTGGCGGCCGCTGGTTGCTCGAGCGTTACGGACGTTACATTCTGATCGCGCCCCATGAACTCGAAATCGCCGATCGTTTCTTCGCGCGCTGGGGCGGCGCGACCGTGTTCTGGAGCCGGCTGCTGCCGGTGGTGCGCACTTTCATTGCGTTCCCGGCCGGCGTCGCACGGATGCGCATTCTGCCGTTCACGCTCTACACGCTCGCGGGTTCGTACTTGTGGTGCCTGGCGCTGGCGTACGCCGGGATGCAACTCGGCGCGCACTGGCTGGCGCTCGGACCATATTTCCATCGTTTCGACGGCGTCATCGGCCTTGCCTTCGTTGCGGTCGCGGCGATCCTGCTTTACAAGCGGCTGAAAAGTGCCGACGTCGCGCGCGAGACGGGCGCTGCCGACTAGAATCCAAAACCGCTTGATGCTAATTCCCGAAACCCCGAAACAGTCCCGCAATGACAGAGGCAATCATGAACGATAGCAAGCGCAAACTCAGCTTCGGGCTCTGGTACGACTTCCGCAACCCGGCACAGTGGCGGCGGAGCGACAAGGAAGTTTACGACGCCATCATCGATCAGGTCGCGTGGGCGGAGACGATCGGCTACGACGACGTCTGGCTGACCGAGCATCATTTCGTCGATGACGGCCACGCCCCCTCGCCACTCATCCTCGCGGCCGCGCTCGCGATGCGCACGAAGAAGATTCGGATCGGCACCTCGGTGCTGCTGCTGCCGCTCTACGATCCGGTGCGCGTCGCCGAGGATGGGGCGACGATCGATCTGTTGTCAGGCGGGCGTTTCGAGCTGGGCGTCGGCGTCGGCTATCGCCGCGAGGAGTTCGACGGCCTCGGGATCGCGCACTCGGCGCGCGGCGCCCGCGCCAATGAAGGACTCGAGATCATCCGGCGTCTGTGGGAGGGCGAAAGCGTGACCTTCCGCAGCAAGCACTTCAATATCGCGAATGCCAAGCTCTCGCCGTTACCGCTCCAGAAGCCGCGTCCGCCGCTGTGGGTCGGCGGCTTCGCCAAAGCCTCGGCGCGCCGCGCCGCCCGCCTCGCAGACGGTTACATCGGCACTGGCGATATGAGCCAGATCTACAAGATGTATGCCGAAGAACTGCGCGCGGTCGGCAAGGATCCAGCGCAGGGCCGGGTCGCCGGCGGCCTCTTCTGGCTGGTCGTCGCCAATGATCCCGAAAAACGGTGGGCCGAGATGGCGCCGCATGTGCAGTTCCAAATCAACGTCTATGCCGATTGGCTCAAGAAGGCCGGGCAAGAGCTGTTCCCGCCGATGCCTAATCTCGAGGCGCTGAAGGCCAGCGGCATCTTTCAGGTGATGACGCCCGAAGCTGCGGTCAAGACGATCAGCGATTACGCCGCCACCGTACCGATCGAACGCTTCTACACCTGGACCATCCCGCCGGGTTTTCCGGTGCGCAAGATGGACGAACACCTCGAGCTGATGGCGACCAAGGTCATGCCGCACTTCCGCTAACACGAGGCAGGAGCGGAAAATACAGCGCTAACTCATGGAGGGAAAAATAGCGTCACAAGTCGGGGTAGTGGATCAGTTTGGATTTTCTTTCTGAGCCGCTTCCCATTCGTCCACGATCTGAACGATATCCGGTCAGTCCCACCGATCACGGCCCGCGTGGCCTCGGGCTATCCGAACGAGACGAGCACCTGGTTCAGCACGACATCGTTGAGGATTTCAAACCCGTGGTCTTTGAGGCCCTGAGCGAGGTCCGTCACATTCCTGCCCGGCCAGCGAGTCTGAATGGGGATTTCAAAATGGCAATTCCGGTTCGCACGGATACAGCCGCTAACCTACGTTTGACGTGTGGGTTTTCCACTTCAAATGAGTTATGTTCTTAACGAAAAGGAAACGCTCGCAATTTTGGCCTGTCGGACGCTTAGCGTGCTGGCGCGTGGAGGCATTGGATTTCTCGCCGCCACAGATGTCAGCCTGCTGCAGGAATTGAGGCCAGGATGATGGAGAAAACGAGCAGAACATCGGAGAGTCGGCCTGTAGTGCGTTTAAAGCCGGTCCCCAAGTGGGTGGTAAGCATCAATCTCGTCCGGCTGGCAATGGTTGCTTCGATCGCAGCCGGGCTTTGCTTCGCAACCCCGACATCGGCCCCGTCCGCCACCGCGATTCCTACATCGACCGCTATTCGCGCCCCGCTCTCCGGCGCCAGCCACGAAAACTGGATGAGCGATCTAGCGCCCGTGATTGGGCAGCGCCCGTTGCGCCAAGTGATCATGCCCGGCTCCCACGACGCCGCCACCTTCGGTCCCTGGCCGGACCCTATCACCCAAGGCCTCGCCGAAGCCCAGGATGTGGACCTCACGGGCCAGCTCAACGCGGGCAGCCGCGAATTCGACCTCCGGTTCGAATACCGCGATTATGGCAACGGCAACCGCGACTACTGGAATTACCACGGCATCGCGGTGTCCCAATACATCCGTATGGGCCAGGTGCTGGACTCCATCGTAGACTGGAGCAAGCAGCACCCGCGGGAGATCCTGATGTTGTCCATCCGCTTCGGCAACGCTTACGGGAGCGACCCGAACCTGCTCAAGCAAATCTGCTCGCAGGCCCTCGGCCCCGCAGTCGCCGCGGGCATGGTGCTCCAACCGAGCATGGTACCGCAACTTTTCGGAGCGCCTTGGCCGTACGACATGAGCATGAACGAGATCTGGGCGCTGCCCGGCCACCCGCGCATCATCACCGACTGGACGGGCTGCACGGGTGGCGACTGGTCGCTCCCAACGACCACCGCTGCGGTACCGTTCGACGGTCACTACGCGGACCGCTGCTCCTCTTCTCAGGCGGTCATCGACGGGCTGGCGCCTTTCCTTGACACTCGCACGGACGACGACGGTCGCCTCGTGATGGGTCTATATACACTCGGTATGGAGGCGACGCCCGAACTGTGGAGTGCCTCTATTCGTATGTCGCTTTCCTCGCCTACTTACAGGGGCCCGTACTCAGCGCCATCAAAGGCTGGCGCCAGCAGAACCAGTACAAAGCGCTCGCCAACCTCAACCTGATAACCGGGGATTTCATCGGCGACCCGGACGGTGACACCAAATGGCCGATCGTGCAGACCGCGATTGACCTCAATCAGACGGCGCCGGCCCCGCAACTGACCCAGAAGAAGTTGACGCCCTTTATTGATGTCTCCTGCACAGGCCCGCAGCAGGAGAACGGGCTGCAGATGATGGCCTATCCCCTTACGGAGGGGAAGGTTGGCCTGGACTCGGAGAGGAAGCAAGCCAACCCGGGCCATGTCTATCTTGATCGCAACGATTTTCCTCCGGGCGTCTTCGACGTGCGGGTGGATTGTACCACGACCCAAGGAGTGACC
>JBOHWF010000229.1:0-6645 GCA_050736455.1 Binataceae bacterium (SeqCode)
ATCAAATGCCACGCGCGCATCCGCCACGGAGTTACGGGCATCGACCAGATGAAGTTGAGCACGTTGAACCTCGGCCTGCGTAACGTAAACGTCCAATTGCGGCCTGAGACCGGAGCTGGCTTTGACCTGAGCTTCGTGAAGATGGAATTTACGCTCCTCGACGGCTTTTTCGTAAACCCGGACCAGGTGTCCACCCTGCAGCAGACTAAAATAGCGCTGCGAGACCTCGAAAATGAGCTCGAGATTTACAACGGTCTGCTGCTCCTCGGTTGCCGCGGCTTCGAAGCGCCGCTCATCAACAAAGCCGCGCCGCCGGCCAAAGTCAAGCAGAAACTGTGACAGCGCGAGTCCGCCAGCGTAGTTGTTCGACGTGTCCCAGCTCTGCGACGTATCGCTCGAAGACAAATCATGATTGCGTCCGGTCATGCGCGGCAGTATCCCACCGGGATTATAATAGCTAGTGTTGGCAATGCCATTTTCGGTGCTGCGTAGATACTCACCTACGGCGGACAATTGCGGGCCCAGGTAGGAACGGGCTTCGCCCACCTGCTCCTCAGCGGCGTCGGACTCAGCGGCTGCTTCGGCTGCCCGCGGATGATTCTTGAGTGCGATTGCAATGGCTTCCCTGAGCGTGATCTGAGATCCAGCCGGCAATGGCATCTGCGCCCTGGGCGCGCGGTCTGCCGTCTGCAAAGCCCGAGGCTCGGCAGAAGCGATAATTTCCGAATGCGGCAGCGGTGACAGATTCGCCGAGCCCAGCTCAGTTCGCATTTGACTGCTTCGCAACGAACCCTGCGCGGCTGCAACCGAGCTGCTCAAAATAGCCAATCCCAGCGCGAACATTGAGATTAACCCTGGATTTGAGGATAAGTACTGTCGCATAGTTCTCTCACTCTGTCGTCGATGAACGGGCTGCGTGAACCTCAGCCCATTGATATTAGTCGCGGCTATCGCTCAGCGAGTCGCGGCAACCGAAGATGCGGGGTGGAGAATACCGGCACTCACCTGTTCGCCGGACTGCAGCGAGTTGCTGAAGTTCTGCACGATCAGTTCCTTGCCGGTCAGCCCGGTGCGGATCTCAACGTAACGTCCATTGGATATCCCGGTTTCGACCGGAATCTCTTTTAATACCCCATTTTGGAACACGAACACCTCATGGTGCTGATCTCCGCCGATGGCAGAGGCCGGAACTCGCAGCGCTTCCGGGTGACGCTGTAATACTAGGGTTACGTTTGCGTACATGCCGGGATAAAGCGTGTGGTTCGGATTGGCTAGGTCGATCTCCGTCAGCATCGTCCGGGTCGAAAGTTCGAGTGAGTGGGCAAAACGAACCACTGTCCCAGCGAAGCGTGCGCCGTCAAAGCCCCGTACGGTCACCGTGGCCGGCAAGCCCGGACGAATAAAACTCACTTCATTCTGAGGCACGTAGACGTAGATTCGAAGTTTGTCTAACCGCGCAATGCTCAGCACCGGGCTCGCGGTCCCGGTCGCTCCGGCTCCGCCAGGCATTGATCCGCTCGCGCTCTGCTGACCGCCCGCGCGAATTAGAGCCCCCGGATCGACGAAGCGCTCCGTGATCATGCCATCAAAAGGGGCTATTATTCGCGTATAATTGAAGAGTGCGGCCAATTCATCGGAATTCGCTTTTGCCTCCTGATACTTGGCGCCGGCAATGTCGATATCCTGGCGTGCCACCAGTCTGGGGTCGCTCTTCCATACGCTCTGGAGCCGTTGATAAGTGAGCCGAGCAATCTTCAGGCTGGCTTGCGATTGATCGAGCCGTTGCTGCAATTCCGGAACTTCGATAATTGCCAGAACCTGTCCGGCTTTTACCCAATCGCCCTTGTCGACCGAAACGCTCTTCAGATAGCCCGTCACCTTTCCATAAAGCGCAGCCTGATAATATCCAACTAGATCGCCCGGCAACGTAATTGTGCTCTCGACGACTCCTCGCTCCGGATGACCCACGACCACGTGTGGCAGCAGCGGCGGGTCGCTACTATTCGCCGGGCTGGATTCGCACCCAGCCACGCTCATCACGAGCAGCGCCATCAACGTCAAAGTTGCGATTGTTGACTTCATTGGCCGGCTTTCTCGAGATACTTATACGCGAGTTCATAGATCACTGGCACCAGGACGAGAGTGAAGAGGGTTGATACGGCGAGGCCTCCAGCCGCAGCGCGTGCGAGTGGAGCCGAGGCTTCCGAGCCTGCTCCCAACTTCAACGCGAGCGGCAACAGGCCAACCACCGTGGCGAGCGCGGTCATCAGCACCGGCCGCATGCGGATTCGCGCTGACTCGATCACCGCGCGTCGCAAGGGCTGACCCTCGCGTCGCCGCTGATTGGCGAAATCAACCAGCAGGATCGAATTGGAGACCACGATGCCGACCATTACGATTATTCCCATGAACGACTCGATATTGAGCGTAGTGCCTGTGAGATAAAGGGTCCAAATGACGCCGATCAGCCCCATCGGAACCGCAAACATGATGACGAACGGGTCAAGAAAGGAACGAAACTGGACGACCATCACTAGATAGAGTAGAACCACCGCCATCGACAAACCAAAACCGAAACTGGCAAACGATTTCTGCATCGCTGCAACCGACCCGCGCAGATTAATCTTGATCTCCGCGGGTAGCTTCAAACCCTTGAGTGCCTGTTGCACCGCGTCTTGGGTCCCGCCAAGATCATCACCTCGCGGCGAGACGAGCACATCCACTACGCGTTGGATGTTGTAGTGGTCGGCTTCGGCCGGATGCCGTTCGCTGGTTATATTTGCCACGTCGCGTAACAGAACAGTATCGTCGCGCGTTCGAGTGGGTGCGGGGGTGCTGACTGGGATATTTTTGATAGTTTCGAGCGAGTCGATTTCATTTTCATAGTACTGCGCGGCCAGGAAGTAGTCATTTCCGGTTTTTGGCTCGATCCAGATTGACGGCGCGATCATTGCGTTCGAGGTCAACGCCGTAACTAAATTTGTCACCACGTCGCGCTGATTCAATCCTAAGCGGGCCGCCCGCACACGATCGACGTTGATCTTTAACGTTGGGTAATCGGACTCTTCGGGAATAAAGGTGTTAGCGACCTGCGCTAGCGTATTCACCGCACTCTGCACACGCCGAGCAGCCGGGTAAAGCTCGCTATAAGTGGGCGCGCTGAGCTGGATATCAATCGGCGCCGCGAGGCCGAAATTCAAAACCGAATCGATGATACTGCCCGAACTGAAGAAGGTTTGAACTCCCGGCAACTGCTTACGCAGCGCTTCCTTCAGGCGTCTTATATAGGTAAAACTCGAATGAGCGTGGTCCGACTTTAGCGCAACCATCATAAACCCCGAATCGCTCGCGGCATTGGAGGAAAACATCGCCGAGAATCCGGGTGCCAGGCCGATATTCGAAACGATCGTCGACAGTTCCGCCGGCGGAATTACTTGACGCACGGCTTGTTCCATGCGCCCGGTCAGCGCCTCAGTCAGTTCGATCCGGGTTCCCACGGGAGCGCGGTAATCAATGATAAATTGACCCGCATCGGTGGTCGGAAAAAGCTCGGTTCCGAGCAGTGGGTAAATCAATAAAGTTCCTGCAAAAATCAACGCAACCGTCGCTATTACTGGAAGTTTATGCTCAAGCGCCTGATCAAGCAGACGCTCGTAGCGACTCGCAAAGCGCTCATAGTTACGGATGAAGGCGCCGAGAATCCCCGCTCTCCCATGCTCCTCCTCGCGCGCGCTCTCGGCATTAAGAAAACGCGCGCAGTAGATCGGAATAACCGTCATCGCAACCACGTAAGAAGCCAGCATCGACAAGGTTACGGTAAGCGCCAGTGCGCTGAACAGATACTTGGCCACGCCAAAAAGGAACATCACGGGGAAAAAAACAAGGATGGTCGTAATCGTTGACGCGAGCACCGGCAAAGCCACCTCCTCGGCGCCGCGCTGGGCGGCTTGGCGCGGCTCTTCGCCCTCCGCCAGATGACGGTTGATGTTCTCCAAAACCACGATCGAGTTGTCCACGAGCCGCCCGATGGCCAATGCGAAACCCCCCAGTGTCATGATGTTAACCGTTTCACCGGACATCATGAGCCCACATGCGGCGGCCAGAATCGAAAGCGGTATCGACAGGAAAATCGCCAGGGTCGAACGGAAGCTGCCCAGGAATATCAGGATCATGAGTGAGGCCAGCACGGAGCCGAGCACCGCCTCGTGTTCGAGAGCGCCGACTGCATCCCGCACGTATGTGGCTTGGCTGAAGATCGCCTTAAGCTTCATCGCCTTGGGAAGCCCGGTAATATTCGGCAAGAGCTTCTCAATACCGTCGACGATCGCGATCGTGTTGGAACCGCTTTGCTTGAGCACCGGAACGTAAACCGCGCGTTGCCCGTTGATGCGTACGATATTCTCCTGAATCTGGCTGGCGTCCTGTGCATGACCGATATCGTTCACGAAAACCGGCCGTGCTCCCGCGCCGCCGACTTTTACCGGCACCTGATTAATGTTGTCAGGATCTGCGATCATACTGTTGGTGTATACGAAATAATCGGTCGAACCGATTTTGGCGTCGCCCGCCGGAATAATCAGATTGGCTCGATTGAGCGATTTAACGACGTCCATCGGGGTCAGACCCCGTGATTGCAGTGCCGCCTGGTTCAAATAGACCATGATTTGCCGGTATTTGCCCCCGAACGGCGGCGGGACTGAAGTTCCCGATACCGTTGCCAGCCAATTGCGAACGTTGTACTGCGCCTGATCGTGGAGTTGGGTCTGCGAAAAGCCTTCGCCCGAAACCGTCACCAGAGTCACCGGCAGCGACGACGCGCCTGACTTCAGCACCAGCGGCGGAAGGGTCCCGGGCGGTAGGTGGCGCAAATCCGCCATCGCGAGATTGCCTAGTTGCGCCGCCGCAGTATCCAGATTAACGCCTGGATGGAAGAATACCTTGATGATGCTGACGCCGGGCAACGAGCGCGATTCCATGTGCTCGATGTCACTGCCCAGCGTGAAAAAGCGCTCGAAGCGCGTTGTAATATCGGCTTCGATATCCAGCGGTGGCATTCCAGGATAGAAAGTCGCCACGACTACCACCGGGATATGTAGGCTGGGAAACACGTCCACCGGCATCCGCGCAAAGGCGGTTGTTCCAAGGATGACGATTATCAAGGCGCCAACGATGATCGAGTGAGGATTGCGCAAAGAAAAGCCGGCCATGTTACCTCATCAATGGTCAGAGAACCAACTAATAGGGATTGGGAAGTACAACGAGCGTCCCTTTAATTTTTAACCAATGGACTCCTTCTCCGATTTCGAGATTTGTTTGGCCACCTGCAGTTGTTGAAGCAACGCAGATTTTGCTTTCGTAACAGTGGCACCGCGGTGGTCGTTGCTGTTTGCGCGCACGCGGAAAACACCGGGGCAAGGACGCAGGCGGCAAAGACGACTGCTGTCTTCTCGATACTTGAATCTCGACGACGATTCATCAGCCTTTACCTCAGTCATTACCTGAACGCCCAATCCTTCGCGATCGGTTGAGGCAGTGTTTCATCGTTGCATTCGCTATAACGACCGGTTTTCCGCTCGGACGTCGGACGGATACTGCACGGCGTGCGAACGGAAATTTGATGGATAAGCTCCGTCTTAACCCAAGCGCCGTTAGTGAGGAGACCCGGGCACCACGAGAGCCTCCTTGATCGCGGACCAATGGACCGGCGCGCCAATCCGAAGATCCTTGATGACACTATCGACGAGCAGCTTGCGCTGATCGAACGTCACAGTATCGACAGGTGCGGCGGAGCGTGTCCAAGCGAGACTCTTCAACATCTGCTGTTCGTTGCGATCGTCCTGCTGCTTTGCCTCCTCCAACTGCTGAATCAGCCGCGCCCTTTCTTCCGGTGACATGTGTCTGGGTGGCATCCAAAGTGCCTCGTCGATTTCATTTCGCGGTACCGCCAATCCATGACTTAGCTCTTTTGAAACCCGGTCAGCTTTGTTCATCTGATTCACAAAAGTGCCCTGTCGCACTGGTGAGACGGTTGGGTCGAGCGCCGCGTTCCAATCGGCTTTTTTGGCCGCCTCCAGCCGCTCAATCAAATGCGAGGTCTGTTGCGATGAAGGTGCTTGCGCAAGCGAAACGTCGGGCGCCGCCAGAGGAAGAAGCGCCAGAGATACGAAGGCAAAGGGAACCAGCGGCACCGCTCTTAGAAATGGACGACCTTTCATACTTGTTGACCCCGAACATCGAAGCTCTATTTCGCGTTTGAAGTTGGTCGCCGGCGTTTTCCTCGAAGTCTGATTGGGATGATTTCGCTCTAATTCGCCGTAAACCGACGTTAAGAGAGATAGCAAAGCCACCCCGGATAGAAGCGACTCGGCGACTCTACGGGCTTCGCCAACGCGCCCCGATAGGGAACGAACCAGGCTCGTAGACGTCAGCCGCTAAATTCTGGGGGTCAGATGAGCGGGTCTTGCCCGCCGGAACTCGAGGAGCCGAGTTTGAAACGCGCTAAAAGCCACGTCGTGGGCACTGTAGGAACGAAAGCAAAGTCCAATCGAACTAATGGCGTGGTAACTCTTGCAGCGTCGAGCAGGGAGCCGCGGCTCAGACGATGCCCCGGAACAGCAATCTTATCCGATGTGTCATTCCTGGATT
>JBOHWF010000230.1:0-2288 GCA_050736455.1 Binataceae bacterium (SeqCode)
ACGGTCGAAATCGCCGCCAAGGTCGACGCGATTAGGTTTCATCCCGAGTACCACCTTGAAGTCGTCGACTACAAACTCAGTCAAGGCAGTCAGCAGAAGTCGGATTTGATCCAGCTTGCGATCTACGGACATCTCCTGCCGCTTTGGCGAAAAGGGTGCCGCTTCTGCGGAACCTTGGAATACTACCTCCCGGAATTCATGGAGGTGAACGTCTCGGCGCAGGAGCTAGCGGACATCTATCAGAGCCTCGTCGATCCTGCTTTATGGGAAATGTTTGTCCCTGGATCGACGGCCGGCGCTTCGAAACCGGCAGATCGCAAACAGAGCGCAGTCGCGGAGCAGATTGTCAATAGTTTCAAGGCATTCGGACTTTCCGTCGAAGCGAGCGATGTCTTGGAAGGGCCTCAGGTCACGCGCGTGAGGGTTAGGCCGGCGGCCGGAGTGAAGGTTGCTTCGCTGGTCAACCGCGCGGACGACTTGCAAGTATCCTTAGCGCTCGACGCGCCGCCATTGATCAGGCCGGGGCGAGGGTTTGTCGTCATCGAACTGCCTCGAGCCAATCGTCAAATGCTTCTTTTGCTCGACGCCCTTGAGCGCGGCATCATGAACGCCAGCAAGAGCCCCATGGCGTTTCCGGTGGGGGTTGGAATCGAAGGCGAAGCAATCTTGTCCGATTTTTGCGATTCGAACACATGTCACATCTTGGTTGCGGGAACGTCAGGGAGCGGCAAAAGCGAATGGTTGAAGACGCTCGTTGCGAGCCTCGTGCGCTGCAATCCCCCCGAGCATCTACGGTTGGCACTGGTCGACCCGAAAGTGCTCACCTTCAGCGGCATAGCTGATAGCGCCTATCTGTGGCGACCCGTCGCGATCGATCTCGGTTCCGCGCTTGGGATACTCCGAGACGCAATCTGCGAGATGGACAGGCGCTACCGTATGCTCGCCCAGGAAGGGCTTGTCAGCCTTCACGACCGTTTTCGGGAGGGGCGAACCGATGTTCCGTTTCTGATCCTCGTGTTCGACGAGTTCGCCGACCTGATCTTGACCGGACGCAACGAAAAGAGGGAATTCGAAGAAATGGTCGCTCGATTGGCCGGAAAAGGACGGGCGGCCGGCATACACTTGGTATTGGCGACCCAGCGGCCGGATCGGACGGTCGTGACAGGGCTGATCAAATCCAATCTTCCGATGAAAGTATGTCTGCGCGTAGCAAACGCGACCAATTCACAGATCGTACTCGGTGAGCCGGGAGCCGAAAGTCTTCTGGGCAAGGGCGATTTGCTTTTCGATCTCGGGAGAGGTCCAGTGCGAGCTCAAAGCTATTTCATCCCACAGGCGGATTTTGTCAGAGCACTTGGAGGGCAGAGCGCAGCATCGGCATGACTCGCGCCGCGACCACGAGCTGACAAGGCTGCCGGTGACGGCTGATATAAAAATGTTCTTCGGCTTCCAAAGCAATTTTTTGCCGCATCGAGGCCCAAGATGTTGGATCCGGGGACGTTCTTTGGGATCGCCGCGTTAAGGCTTACTGGCGGAGCTGCGTAAATGGTGACGTAAGAGCTGACCGCCGTGTCCATCACGGTGCTTTCCAAGGCAGTCGGAATACCTGTCAAAGTGGCCAGCGCGGAAACGCGAGAGACTGCGCAGACCGCATGAAACGTTCTTATGGCCCAACCGCGAAATTAGCTCTACTCGGCGAAGGCCCATTCCCACCAACCGGTTCTCGATTGAATTTTCAATCGGCAGGCGCCCTAAAGCATCGTCCGTGGTGGTTGCGCTCATATCCGCTCGAATCAACCGCCAGTGATTTTCGGGTGAAGAAGGGCGATATATTCCTGGCTGCGGCTGGCTCTGGGCTCGTTGGGGTAACCGCGCCAACGGACGAGGAATTCAACGTCGTCGACTCGGACGATGATCGCTTCCCACCAGCCGTCCAAATTGTCGTTCTTATCAGAGCCCGCCGCCAGCACCCGAACCTGGCTTGAGTTGCTGCCAGTGATCGGCGGAAATCGTGGGCGACGCAGTCTCGGATCTTGCGCCGCTGTTGGGATCGACTCCTTGTCGGCATGACAAAAAAACCGGCGGCTCACGAGGAAGTCGCCGGTGCCGGATTGGGATCAAGAACCGGAGGGTCTTGTATCCGTCCGGGACATTTCGGCGGCGGGGGAGGGCCGCTCGCCGAAACCTTCGTTAGGACTGGCCGCCCGTCAATACCGTAACCGCGCGGCGGTTTTGCGACCAGCAGGAGACGTCGTTGCAGGTCGCGACGGGCCGCTCCTTACCATAGC
>JBOHWF010000231.1:0-18343 GCA_050736455.1 Binataceae bacterium (SeqCode)
TGAGCACGGACCTGGCGCTGCAGGCCGACCGCGCCGCGGCGCAGCGTCTCGCGCTCCGCCTGGCGGTTGGCGCGGCGAGCGAGCGCGTGGCGCTGTCGTATCCGCGCGTCGATCTGGATCAGGGGCGCCCGCGGGTGCCCTCGTTCTATGCGCTCGAAATCCTGCGCGCCGCTGAGGGCCATCTGCCCGGCTTCGACGAACTGGCGCGGCGCGCCGCCGGCGAGTCGCGCGCGCGGCTGGGATGGCCGGCGCCCGATAACCCGGCCGAGGCGATCGACGCCGCCGAATTCGATCTCGCGCAGCTCGACCGCTTGCTCAGCGCAGATCCGGCGGCAACGACCGGCGCTGCGCACTACCTGCTCGGCGCCAATCCGCATCTGGGACGCGCGCTGCGGGCGCGGGCGCGCCGCTGGATACGGCGCTGGACCCCCAACGATGGTCTGGTCGATCCGAACGAGGGCGAGCGGACCGCGCTCGCACGTCATCAGCTCGCCGCACGTTCCTATTCGGCGACCGCGCTGCAGCATTTCGCTGCCTGTCCCTATCGTTTTTTTCTGCAAGCGATTATCCGGCTCGAGCCGCGCGAGGAGATTGAAGCGCTCGAGGCGATCGACCCGCTGACGCGCGGCGCGCTCTACCATGAGGTTCAGTTTGAGACGCTGACGGCTTTGCGCGCGGCCGCGCTGCTGCCGGTACGCGCGGGGAATCTCGAGTCCGGTTACGCCGCAGTCGAAGCGCAGCTGATGGCGGTGGCGGCGCGCTACCACGACGAGCTGGCGCCGGCGATCGAGCGCGTCTGGCTCGACGGCCTCGAATCGATCCGCGCCGACCTGCGTGAATGGATGCGCAGGATGACGGATGATCCCGAGGCGTTTTGTCCCGAGCGCTTCGAGTTGTCCTTCGGCCTGAGCGATCGGGCTCAAGCCGATCCGGCGAGCGTCGCGGCGGCGGTGCCGCTGGCGGCCGGGATCAATCTGCGCGGCTCGATCGATCTGGTCGAACGCGGCCCCGACGGCGCGCTGCGCGTGACCGATCACAAGACCGGCCGCGTGCGCGCCGAGCGAAACCTGATCATCGGCGGCGGCAAGACCCTGCAGCCGGCGCTTTATGCGCTCGCCGCCGAGCGGATGCTGGCCGAGCCGGTGTCGAGCGGACGGCTGTACTATTGTACCGCCGCGGGCAATTACGAGGAGCGCATCGTGCCGCTCGACGGCGCTGCGCGCGCGGCGATCGCCGGGCTGGCGCGGGTCGTCGGCGCCGCCCTCGAAGCGGGCTTTATGCCCGCCGCGCCCGGCGACGGCGAGTGCCAATACTGCGACTATCGCCCGGTCTGCGGACCCTATGAGCAAATGCGCTGGACGCAGTTCAAAAACGTGACTGCCGGGGCGCAGGCCGGCATCGCCGATCTGACGCGCCTGCGCGAGATGCCATGAGCGCGGCGACGCCGATTCTGCCGACCGAGACGGAGCTGGCTGACCAGCCCGCGCGCGATCGCATTCAGTATGATCTCGCCGCCACACTGATCATCGAGGCCGCGGCCGGCACCGGCAAGACCACCGCGCTGGTCAGCCGCATCGTCGCGGTGCTCGCGCGCGGCTTGGCCACGCTCGACCGTATCGTCGCCGTGACCTTCACCGAGAAGGCCGCGGGCGAGCTCAAGTTGCGTTTGCGCGCTGCGATCGAGCGCGCCCGTCACGATGAGGCGCGCTTCGACGGCGCCGCGCGAGGGTATCTGCGCAACTCGCTCGAGAAGCTCGAGGAGGCGCACATCGGGACGATTCATTCGTTTTGCGCCGACCTTTTGCGCGAGCGGCCAATCGCCGCCGGCGTCGATCCGATGTTCGAGATCGCGCCCGAAGAGGCCCAGCACGCGTTATTCGAGGCGGCTTTTCAGCGCTGGTTTGAGGAAGCGTTGGCTGCGCCCGGTCCGGCCTTGCGGCGGATTCTGCGCCGCCGCGCGCTGGCCGATCGCGAGGGGCCGCGCCCCCTGCTGGCTGCGGCCGCGCGCGAGCTGCTCGAGTGGCGCGACTTCGCGACCCCCTGGCGCCTCGAGGAATTCGCCCGCGACGCGGCGATCGACGAGCTGGTCGAAATGATCCGGGCGGCTGACGCGATCGCGGCCGAAGCCGGCGCTGACGACTGGCTGCGCCGCTCGTTCGAGTTGCTCGCGCGCCCGGTCGCCGAGGCGACGCGGCTCGAAGCTGTGCAGCCGCGCGACTACGACGCGCTCGAAGACACGCTCATCCGGCTGTTATACGGCAATCAGCGCCACTGGGGCTGGAAGGGACGCGGCGAAAGCTTCGGCCCGGTCACTCGCGCCGAGGCTTTCGTGCGCCGCGCGGCGATCAAGGAACGCCTCGAGGATTTCCGCGAGCGGGCGGGGGCGAACCTCGCGCCGCTCCTCCGCGACGAACTGTGGCCGCTGATCGACTACTACGACGAACTGAAGGGCCGCGCCGGCCGCCTCGATTTTCTCGACCTGCTGCGGCTCGCGCGGGATCTGATCTGCGGCAATCCAACGATCCGCGCAGAGCTGCAGGAGCGCTTCAGCCACATTTTCGTCGATGAGTTTCAGGATACCGATCCGCTGCAGGCGGAAATTCTGATGTTGCTGGCGGCGGACGATCCGGCCGCGACCGACTGGCTCGGCGTCACACCGCGGCCCGGCAGGTTGTTTATCGTCGGCGACCCCAAACAATCGATCTATCGCTTTCGCCGCGCCGACGTCGCGCTCTATCAAACTGTCAAGCAGCGCCTGCTCGAACGGGACGCGGCGCTCGAATATTTGACCGTCAGCTTTCGCGCCACCGCGGAGATCCAGCAGATGATCAACGCGGCGTTTGCGCCGCTGATGCCGGTCGAATCGCCGAGCCAGCCGGCTTACGCCGCGCTCGAGCCGTTTCGCACCGACACACCGGCGCAGCCCGCGATCGTCGCGCTGCCGGTACCGGCGCCCTACAGCGACTACGGCCGCGTTACGGATTGGAGCATCGAGAAGTCATTGCCCGACGCCGCCGCGGCTTTCATCGAGTGGCTGATTCGCCAGAGCGGCTGGACTGTGACCGAACGCGACGCGCCCCAGCAGCGGACGGCGATTCGCCCGCGCCACATCTGCATGCTTTTTCGCCGCCTCAACCAGTGGCGCGGCGGCCGTGCTCGCGACGTCACGCGCGACTACGTACGGGCGCTTGAAGGGCGCCATCTCGAGCACGTGTTGGTGCGCGGCGGGTCGTTCAATCAGCGCGAGGAGATCGAAGCGCTGCGCAACGCGCTGGCTGCGATCGAGCGTCCCGACGACGAGTTGAGCGTCTATGCGACGATGCGTGGTCCGCTGTTCGCGCTGACCGACGGCGCGCTGCTGCGTTTTCGCGAGAGCTGCGGCAGCCTGCATCCGTTCCGCCCGATGCCCGCGGCGCCGGCGCCCGAGCTGGCCGAAGTCGCAGCGGCGCTCGGTGTACTGCGCGAACTCCATCGCGGGCGCAACCGCCGGCCGATCGCCGAGACCATCGCGAAGCTCCTGGCGGCGACACGCGCGCACGCCGGCCTCGCGATCTGGCCCACCGGCGAGCAGGCGCTCGCCAACCTGATGCGCCTGATGGAGATGGCGCGGCGCTACGACGCAGCCAGCGGCGCGACCTCGATCCGCGGCTTCGTCGATCTGCTCGAAGACCGCGCACAGCGCGAACAGGCAGGCGACGCGCCGGTGGTCGAAGAGGGGACCGAGGGCGTGCGCATTATGACCGTGCATAGCGCGAAGGGCCTCGAGTTCCCGGTCGTCATCCTCGCCGATCTGACCTGCAATGAAACCGCGCGCGCCGCCCGCCGCTTCGTCGATCCCGAGCGCCGCCTCTGCGTCCAGACGCTGGCCGGCTGTGCGCCGCGCGAACTGCTCGAGCATGCCGCCGAGGAGCGCCGCCGCGATGAAGAGGAGGCGGTGCGCGTGCTCTACGTCGCCGCCACGCGCGCGCGAGATCTGCTGATCGTGCCGGTGGTCGGCGACGCGCGCCACGATGGCTGGCTCGGCAAGCTCTCGCCGGCGCTCTATCCTGATCGGGAAGATGCGCTAAACCCAATCGAACGCGCGCCGGCCGGATGCCCTGACTTTCGCGCAGCCTTCGTTGGCGCTCGTCCGCCGGACGTGCATTTGAACGGCGCCGGGGTGGCGCCGGGGCTCCATCGGCCCGAGACCGGCGACCATCGGGTAGTATGGTGGGACCCGGCGATACTCAAACTCGACGCGCGCGAGAGCATGGGTTTGCGCCAGACCCGTCTGCTCGAGGCGGACGAGGCGATGGGCGGGCGATCGGAGGCGGGCCGGCAGGAATACCAGGCTTGGCGCGCGTCACGCGCCGCGACGCTCGAAGCCGGCGCAACCCCGTCGATGCGCGTAGCGATCGCGACCGAAGGTGAAGCAATCCTTAGCGAAGCTGCGGCGATCACTCTGATCGAAGTGCCGCGGGTCGGCGTTCGGCCACACGGCGCGCGCTTCGGCACGCTGGTCCATGCGATCCTGTCGCGCGTTGCGCTCGACGCGGACCGCGATCGAATCGCGGCGGCGGCGATCTTCTTTGGTCGGATCCTCGGCGCTCCCGAAGACGAAGTCGCGGCGGCGACGGAAGCGGTCGCGAGAGCCCTGAACTCGCCGTTGATGCGCCGGGCGGGCGCAGCGAGCGAAAGCCGTCGCGAGGCGCCGCTTGCGGTCGCGCTCGATGACGGCAGCCTGGTCGAAGGCGTCGCCGACCTCGCCTTTATGGAAGTCGACGCGGTGGGCGAGCGACATTGGACCGTCGTTGACTACAAGACCGACGCGGAGATCGGCGGACGGCTCGAAGCGTATCGCGCGCAGCTCGCGTTTTATCTGCGCGCGATCGCCCGCACGACCGCGACGCCCGCCCGCGGCGTGCTGCTATGGCTTTGACCCCAGCGCCGCCATCGATCTCCAGTTTCCGTCCAGATAAAATTTTGTGGTCGCGGTCGCCTGCGCCGGCGGGAGGCCGAGTCTGCAAGGCGCGGACAAAGAAGTTGCGGCCGAGTCTGCGAGGCGCGGCCAAAGAAGTTGCGGCCGAGTCTGCGAGGCGCGGCCAAAGAGAGGTTCAAGTTTGCCGGGAGAAGAGAATCGCACCATCCTGATGGTCGCCTACGGCTCGTTGCTGAGTGGCTACGGGATTCTCGCCGAACGCCGCGGCGGCGGCAGCAAGCTGGTCGCGCGGGACGCCTTCCCGGTGACGCTCGCGAACGCCCGGCGAGGTCTCGCCAAACCCTCGAGTCACGGCGACTACCTGGCGATGGATCTCGAGCCGATCGCGGTAGATCAGCCGATCATTGCCCGCCGCGCCGGCGCCGTTGGGGACGGCCTCGGCGTGCTCGGCCTCGAGTTTGAGCGCACGTGGGCGCCGATGATCGCGCGCCGCGAGGAATATTCACCCGAGAAATTCTGCGAGCTGATAGCGCTGGCCGATCGCGCGCATAAGCCGCTCGGCGAATACCTGCTCGCGATCGCGGAGCGCAGCCGTTTCGATCTCCTGGCGTACCGCACGGCCTTGCGCGAGCTGCTTGGCTACACCTCGGAGGGCTATGTTTTCCATCCGATCCCGTTCGCTGACGGCCGCGTCGGCGTCGCCGCGATCGGCTCCGGCTTCGACGGCAGCGGCGACCCGGCGGTGCGTTCCAGGCGCAACCAGTGCGGCATGGATCGCCTGCTCTCCCTGCCCGAAGCCCTGGCGCTCAACCGGCCCAGCCTCAAGCTCGAGCGCGCGGGTCAGATCGGCTATTTCGTTGAATGTCTGCTTGGCGCAGTGCACGGGCTTGGGGTGAGGGACCTGGTGGAAAATCTCGCGCCTGAGAGCGCGCTGGGCCGCGAGGTGACTCGGCGCATCACGGCGGCGGTGGCCGGCGAACGCGCCCGCTTCCTGTCTGCCACTTCGCTCGACGCCGCGCGTTATCGCGCCGCGTTCCGTGAGCTCGGCGACCCGCGGCTGCGACCCTTTTTTGCCGCGAACGGGCACGGCTGAACGGGTGGCGCCGATGTCGTCGGGCTTTGCCATCCAGGTGACGAAGGAGAATCTTAAATTCTCGGCGGCGCATTTTATCGCCTATCCCGGCTTCCGCGAGCCGCTGCACGGGCATAATTACCAGGTCGGCGTGAAGGTCGAAGGCTTCCTCGGCGCGATGGGCTACGTGCTCGATTTCGGCTTGGTCAAGCGCTTGCTCAAGGAGATCGTTGATCGGCTCGACGAGCGGACGATCATTCCGGCCAACAGTGATTGCCTTGAAATCAGGCGTGACGGGAATCTGGTGCGCGTCCGCTACGAACGCGACGAGTTTGTCTTTCCCGCCGCCGACGTCGTCCTGCTCGCGATCGCGCACAGCTCGGCCGAGGAGCTGGCGCGTTTCCTCTGGAATCAGCTCTGTGAGGCTTTGCGGGCGCGCGACGCGCTCACCGCGGTGATCGCGCTGGAGGTGTCGGTCGCTGAAGGCCCCGGCCAGGCGGCGCACTATCGATCCACCGTCAAGCCTGATGACGTCTGAGATGAAAGCGGTTGCGCGCAGCTATTATCTGCCGGAATCACGCTCTGCGTGAATCTTAGGCTTGTCTAGTGCGTGGGTAACGTGAAAGGATTTTGGGGCTTCAATCAGGCCTGAGTGCGGGCGAGGAGAGCTACGCCGCGATGGCTGTGCCCAAGTTGCAAGAACCGATGCGCCACACGCCGGTAGAACAAACCCTCATCGGCAATCACCCCACGATTGTCAAGTTGCGCGCGCTGCTCGAGCGGATCGCCGCGACCGACGCGACCGTGCTGATCACCGGCGAAAGCGGCAGCGGCAAGGAGGTCGTGGCGCAGGCGATTCACACACTGTCAACACGGCGCGGGCGCTTCGTACCGGTCAACTGCGCGGCAATCCCGAACGAGTTGCTCGAATCCGAGATGTTTGGGCATGAGCGCGGCGCCTTCACTGGCGCGGCCGGCTCGCGCCCCGGTCAATTCAGCACGGCCGATGGCGGCACGATCTTTCTGGACGAGATCGGCGAGATGCCGCTGATGCTGCAGGCGAAGTTCCTCCGCGTGCTCGAAGATGGCGTCGTGCGTCCGGTGGGTTCGGATCGTTCCGCCAAAGTCGATGTGCGGGTGATTGCGGCGAGCAACACCGACTTGCGCGCCGCAGTTAAGAAGGGCGGCTTTCGCGAAGACCTGTTCTATCGTCTCGACGTCCTGCCGATTGCGATCCCGCCGCTGCGCGAGCGCCGCTCCGACATCCCCCTGCTGATCGAGCATTTTCTCGTGCGCCAGCGTGAGCGCCAACCGGATCACGCCTGGGTCGTGACCCAGGAGGCGATGGTCCATCTGTGGTCCTACGATTGGCCCGGCAACGTCCGCGAGCTTGAAAACATGGTCGAGCGCCTGGTTATTCTGAGCGAGAACTCGGTCATTGACCCCTCGATCCTGCCGGCCAACCTCCTCAGCAGCAATCGCCTGACGCCGCCCGCGGTTGCGCCGGCGCTGGGCGAAAAAGGCGTGAATCTCAATGCAATGGTGCGCGAGCTCGAGGGGCGCATGATCAACGAAGCGCTCAAGCAGAGCGGCGGCAACAAACAGGCGGCTGCCCGCCTGCTGGGACTTAAGCGAACGACCTTCGCCGCCAAATTACGGCGCTGTGGCGTGATTGTCCCTTCCAATTCCAATGGCATTGATGAAAGCTGAGGACAGGCCCGTGGAACAACGAATTGCACAAATCATGGTCGTCGACGACGACCCTGATACGGTTTCAATTCTTGCCCGCCATCTGCAGCGTGAAGGTTACGCCGCGATCGAGGCGGTTTCCGGCGCGGATTGCCTCCGCCTCCTGCGCGATCGTCCGGCCGACGTCATTCTCCTCGACCTGATGATGCCCGGGATGGACGGCTTCGCCGTCTGTCGCGCGATCAAGGAAAATCCCAAGACCGCGGAAATCCCGATCATCATGATTACTGCGCGCGACGACCTCGACGCGCGGGCCGAGGGCATGCGTCTGGGGGTCAGCGATTTTCTCGCCAAGCCGGTCTTCCGCCGCCAACTCGCCAACCGGATCCGCGCGCAGCTCGAGGCGGTGGCCGCCAGTCGCGCTACCGAGGCCGCACTCAAGCGCTTCACCACCCGCAACGGCGGCCGGAAGAAATAGCGCTTGCGCCCGGCTTCCGCTCCGGACGCTGCTATTCTTTGAGCCGGAGCGCTCCCGACGGGCAGGCCGCGATCGCGCCGCGCAGCCGCGTCTCGTCCGCGCCGGCGGGCTCGATGACGAACTTGCCGTTCTCGACTTTGAAGACCTCCGGCAGCGTCTTCACGCAGTTGCCGGAATGAATGCAGACCTTGCTGTCCCACGTCACTTCGAGCGCCATTTTTCTCACCCTCTGCCGCAAGCTTCGCACAAAGCGTAGCGGACACGCCATGCGCGATGGGCGCAGTCGTTGTGCTTCTCACTCTTCACTCGGGCTGGTCGAGCCGATTAGCCAAGGTTCACGCGATCCGGTTGATCGCGCCGCCGCCGGCGCGAATCGCGGCCGGCCTCAGCCGTGAACTTAACGCAACTGGGGCAGGACTTCCTCGCCGAAGAGTTGAATATTCTCCATCGTGGCGACGCGACCGGGCCCCAGCGGCACCCGGCTGCGAATAACCAGGTAGTCCGCGCCCAGCGCCTCACTCCATTTCCTGGCCTGCTCGACGCAGGTCGCCGGATCGCCCATGACGAGAAACTTACGCATCTTCGCGACGGTGAAATCCGCCTCGCTGCGGAATTCGGGACTCGCCGTCAGCAGGCCGTAGCGGAAATAGTAAAGCATGTCCTGGACCCAGAGCTCGCCGAAGGTGCGCTCTGCCTGCTCCTGGCTTCGCGCCACCCAACCGTCGCGCATCAGGATGATTTTGCCTGGACGGCCGTGCTTTGCCGCCTCCTCGCGATAGAGCTCGGCCTGTGCCCGCAGGGTCTCGAATGAATCCCAGAACGGCAGTATCACCCAGCCGTCGCCGAGGCGGCCGGCCCGCTTAATCGCCTCCGGATAGGCCGCGCCAATCCAGAGCGGCGGGCCGCCGGTCTGAAACGGTTTCGGCGACAGCGTTATCTCGTCGAAGTTGTAGCGCTTGCCATGAAACGAGTACTTGGTTCCGGCCGACCAGGCCCCGCGCAGAATTTCGACGGCCTCCTCGAAACGCGAGAAGCGTTGCTTGTGCGGCTCGTTAAAGAGCTTGAAGTAATCCGGATGGTAGCCCATCCCGACGCCCAGCCGGACGCGCCCGCGCGAGAGCTGATCGATCATCGCGACGTCCTCGGCCAGATGCATCGGGTTGTAGAGCGGCGGCTGCAGGACCATCGGGCCGATATCCACTCGCCGGGTGCGCGCCGCCAGCGCCGCCATGATGATCAGGGGCGGCGGAAAGACGCATTCGGTGCGAGCGTGACGCTCGGGGAAAAACACGCCGTCGAAGCCGAAACGCTCGGCCTACTCGCCCTCCTCGATTAGCTGATCGCAGAAATCGGCGACTTTGTCGCGCGCCGGAATCGGCTGATCGTAAGCCCCGCTGTGGGTGTCGGCCATGAATCCAATCTTCATTACGCGCCTCGCGAAAAATCTATCCAGCCGAAAAACGCCTAAGCGATGACGCTCAGCCGTTTAGTTTCAGAATGCGCGCCGCATTGCCGGAGTAAACCAGCTCGCGCTCGACGGATTCGAGCCCCAGCCCGTCGATAAACTCCTGGGTCCAATCCATGAAGCGCGTGGTGCGGATGAAGTAATCGGAGCCAAAAACGATGTGCTCGATTCCGACCAGCTCGCGCGCGCAGTCGAAGGCGCTGCGATTCCAGCCGAGCGCGGTATCGACGTATAGCTTGCGCATATCCTCGCTGGGCCGCCGCGGCGGAGGTGCATAGCTGCCGTAAAAGCCCGGCGCGTCGTGCGCGAGATCGATGCGGCGGGCCAGGTAGGGCAGCGTCCCGCCGAGATGAGCCAGCACCAGCACGACCTCGGGAAAGCGCTCGAACAAGCCACCGGCAACCAGCTTGTGCGCGGCCAGCGTCGTGTCGAACGGGAACGAGAGCATCGTCGCCGGCTGATCGTCGCGATAAGACGGCGAGATCGACGGATGCATAAAGACGCAGACGCGCCGACGGTTGACCTCGGCCCAGAACGGATAAAACTCCGGGCCGTCGAGATAGCGGCCGCCGATATTCGAGTTGATCAGCACGCCCACGCAGCCGAGTTCGTCGAGCGCCCGCGTCATTTCCTTGAGCGCCAGGTCAACGTCGTTGAACGGGATGTGAGCAAGGGCCTTGAGCCGCTCGGGGTCGCGCCGGCATGAAGCCGCCAAGGCGTCGTTGACCATCCGGCAGAGCTCGGGGGCGTGCTCGTCAACGCGATTGTAGATCGGCGGATTGGAGAGAATCTGCAAGTCGATGCCCGCGCGATCGAGGTCTGCAAGCCGCGCGCCGTGGTCCCAGGCGGGCAGCGGAGTATTGGCCCAGACCGCGATCAACTGTCCCTCGGGGTCGCGCTTGAGCTCGATAATTCCAGGATAGAACCGCGCCAGCTCGATAAAAAATTCAGCCGGAAAAGCATGGGCATGAAAATCGATCTTCATCGGGGATGGCCGCACGAATCAACTATTCGCGGGCTGGAAGAGCTTCAGGAGCGTCTCGAAGGAGGCGGGCGGATGTCGCGCGACGCCAAGGTTGTCGGCGACGTGCGCCGCGGAGCTCATACCGGCGAGCGCGACGTTGACCCCGGGGGTCGAACGGACGAACTGGAGCGCGCGCTGGGCGTCGGAGTCCATGCCGGGGAAGGTCTCGTGCAGAACCCCCGGCAGTTGGCGCGTGAGCTGGCCCTGCAGCAGCGACGCGCTGGCGCAGACCGCGATACCGAGCATGTCGCTGCAAGCGAGCAGACTGCCGGGCTTGTTGTCGGGCAGCGGCTGGTTGCGCGCCGTCAGCGCCTCGGTCATCGCGAGATTGTAGGGCAGTTGCACGACGCGGAAATGATGGCCGTCGCCGCCAACCGCGCGCGCGACGCCCGCCATTTCGGTCAGCGAGAGATAGCCCGGATCGTTCATCGCGGCGCGATAGCCATTCCAGGTGGCCGCGCCGTAAATCGCGATCCGGCCGTCGCTCACCGCGCGTTCCAGCGCCGTGAAGGCGTCGGCGAGGCGCGCGCGGAACTGCTCGCGGTTGACCGCGGCGAGTTGGGCTTCGGGGTTGTGCAGGTAATAGATGTCGATGGTCTCGAGCCCAAGATTTTTACGGCTGGTCTCGATCATGGCGTCGAGATAGCGCGGCGTCATGCAGTGCGAGCCATTGACGACGTCGCCGGCCTGGATAATCCCGGTCCGGATAAAGTGCTCGTCGAACCAGACGCGCGGATCCGGCGGCATCCCGCCGTCGAACGCGAGATAACCGCCCTTGGTCGCGACGACGATCTCCTCGCGGCGGATTTGGCCGGCCGCGCTCATCTCGGCCAAGACCGCACCGATCACGCGCTCGCTGCGCTGATCGCGATAGTTGACCGCCGTGTCGATCAGGTTGATGCCGCTACTCAGGGCGGCCCGCAGCGCTTGGGCGTAGGCCGCGTCGGTCGCCGCGTCGCTCTCGCCGAGGTAGGTGCCAAGCCCGAGCGACGAGACCGCCATCCCGCGCATCGGACGGAAATTGCCGTCGAGCGCGCTGAAGCGCTGGGCATAAGCGGCAGTAGCCTCGGCGGTCGCACGACTCTTCAACATGATGGCGGCGTCGTGATCGCGGCTGAGTCAGCTCGGCTGGGCAGCAAGCTTGGCTTCGACTGTAGCAAGGCGTTCGCGAAGCTCAGCGACAATCTCGAAGCGCTTGATCTCGCTATGCACTGTGGCGAATTCGGAATGTGCCTCATTGCGGAAGCTTTGCAAGCGCTCGTCCGTGCGGGCCACGCCTTCTTCGACCCGCACCAGCCGCTCGGTGATCTCAGGTAGTTTTTGCAGGCGCTGTTCTACGGTTTGCAAGCGCTGATCGACGCTGTCCAATCGCCCCTCGACGCGCACTTGCCGCTCACTGAGGACTGTCAGGCGCTGCTCGATGCCGTCAAGGCGTTGGTCGATGCCGTCGAAACGGCGATCCATAGCGTCGAGACGTTTATCGACGCCGTCGAGGCGGCGATCGATGCCGTCCAGTCGCTCTTCGACGCGTATCAGCCGCTCGCTGATAGTGGTCAGTTGCGGGGCGAGCCAAGTCTGGATCGCCGCTCGAATCGCACCGACCGCGACTTTCTCGGTATCCTTGATGCTCTTGACCGCCACGACCCTAAAATATCCGAATCAAAATCCGCCGGATAGCCGCGCGATGCTCATGGTTTGTTCGCCGCGAAGTTAAGCGGACTAATCGAGGGTTCGTACAGCACCTGGATGACGTTGCCGTCGGGATCGCGGAGATAGAAGGAGACCGAGCCGTCGCGATGATGCGCGAGCGGCTTGGCGATGTCGAGACTGCTGGCTGCGGCCCAGGCGTATCCGCTCTCGACCTCGGCGATCGAGCCGGCGATAAAGCCCAGATGATCAAGCGTCTGCGCGGCCGAGTCGCCACGCGCGCCGCGATGGAGCGCGAGATTGTCGCACCCGGAACTCATATAGGCGTTGTCGGCGTCGGGCTGCCATACCATCCGCATCCCGAAGACGCGCGCGTAAAACTCGCGCGCTCGCGCGACATCAGCCACCCGCAGGGCCAGATGGCGCAGTCCGCGATGTGCAATCATCGTCTCGAACCTCGTTTGAAGTGACGTGGCCGCAACGACCCTCCTAGCGCCGATATCCGATGACTGCCCAGATCGGATCGGACGGCGGCCCTTCGCGTGCGCTCCGGTCGATCACCTCGATCTTCTCAAAGGCGCCGCTTTCCTTAAAGTAGCGCGTCACGATGGCGACGCGGTCCTGATTACCGCAAGCCTGCCACAGCGCGACCGCCTTAGTCGGGAACATCCGGTTCGAAAAGGTCACGATAAAAGGTTTGCCCGCGCGCAGCACGCGGCCGGCTTCCGCGAACACCTCGAGCGGGCGGGTCAGATACTGCACCGACACCGTCATCAGGGCGGCGTCGAAGGAATCGTCGGCGAAGGGGAGTCGCGGCTCGCGGTTGACGTTATGCACGACGATTTCGCTAAGCGCGGGATTGTCGCTCATCTCCTCGCGATTGAGCCCAAGCCCGGTGACGCGCGCGGGCGCGAGCGGCGTTGGAATATGGGAGCGCCAACTGCTCATCAAATCGAGGATTTCGCCGCCGGGCGCGACGCGGCTCGCGAAAATTTCGCCGATTGTGGCAATCGCGCCGTCATCGATATGCACGACGCGACGCGGCGAACGATAAAACTCCTCGTCGTCGGTTTCGTCGACGCGGCGGAAAAAATTGGGCTTGAGCGGATCGGACATTACACTACCTGCCCCGGGTCATCTAAAAAAGTCAATAAAAACAAGAGCTTACAAGAAATCCGACGAGAGACCAGACAACATTGACATCGTTCCACAGCCTTATCTAAAGTAAAACGGCTTTCCACTCTCGCTGCCGAACTCGTCGCGCGACTCGCGGAGTCCGTCGGAAAGCATCGAGAAAAATTGCGCCGAGAAAAGACAAACTACGTTATTCAGTCGGTGACGCATTCGCTCGACGTGCTCGAGCAGTTCTTCGGCGAAGTCGACGAGTTGGGCGTTACCGAACTCTCGAAGCGGCTCAAGCTGCACAAGAACAACGTCTTTCGCCTGCTCGCGACGCTGGAAGCGCGCGGCTATATCGAGCAGAACAAATCCAGCGAGAATTATCGCCTCGGGATCAAGTGCCTGCATCTGGGACGCCGTTATATCCATCATATGGGGTTGGTGCGTCAGGCGCGACCGATCCTCGCCGATGTCGCCAAACGCTGCCGCGAGAGCGCCTTCGTGGCGGTCGCGCGACGCGACGGCGTGGTGCCGCTCGAGGCCGCCGAGCCTGAGGATCGGATGGTGCGGACGACCCCGCCGATCGGACAGACGCTGCCGCTGCATTGCACCGCGATTGGCAAGGCGCATCTGGCTTTCGACCTCGACGAGCAGTTCCGCGCGCTGCTGCCTGAGAGTCTCGACCGCTATACGGCGCAAACCATCGTCGAACGCGGGGCACTGCTGGCGCAACTGGAGGCGGTCGCGCGCCAGGGCTACTCGGTCGATCGCGGAGAATTTTTCGAAGATGTGACGTCGCTCGCGGTGCCGATTCGCGACTACACCCGCTCGGTGGTCGGATCGCTCGCCGTGGTCGGTCCGTCGTATCGGCTGGCGGGCGATCGCATCGGCGCCGAGCTCG
This sequence comes from Binataceae bacterium (SeqCode), assembly GCA_050736455.1. Classification (GTDB taxonomy): domain Bacteria; phylum Desulfobacterota; class Binatia; order Binatales; family Binataceae; genus JAJPHI01. The sequence continues at coordinate 14,314 of JBOHWF010000231.1, forward strand.
CGCCGCTGGTCCTCGAAGCTGGCCGCGAGCTGTCGCATCGGCTCGGCTTCAACGAGTGATGCTCCAGGCGGGTCGCAGGAATTTGAGTTTTCGCGAATTGTCATTCCTCGACGCAGCTCCAGGGGGCGGCCGAGTCCGCGAGGCGCGGGCAGAGACCAGACCCGCCTGCTCGGCTCCACGCTTCGCCTAGTGGCCGCCTCTATCCTTCGGCCGGGCCAGCCCTTATATTTCTCCATCTGGAGCAATTCACCGTGAAGATTTTAGTTCCCGTCAAACGCGTACCCGACCCGGCGACCACCATCCGCGTGATGCCGGACGGCTCGGGAATCGCCACCGACAATGTGAAATGGGTAATCAACCCGTTCGATGAAATCGCGCTGGAGGAGGCGCTGCGGATCAAGGAGAAGCAGGGTTCAGGCGAGGTCGTGCTGATCTCGGTCGGGCAGCAGAGCTGGCAGGAACAGCTCCGCACCGGCCTCGCGATGGGCGCCGACCGCGCGATTCTGGTGCGCGTGGAGAGTCCGCTCGATCCGCTGGCGATCGCCCGCGTGATCGCCAAGGTCGCCGAGACCGAAAAGCCCGAGGTCATTATTATTGGCAAGCAGGCGATCGACGACGACTCGAATCAGGCCGGCCAGATGATCGCCGAGATGCTCGGGTGGCCGCAGGCGACCTTCGCCTCGAAGATCGAGTTCGACGGCGAGAAATGCACGGTGGTGCGCGAGGCTGACGGTGGTCTCGAAACGGTGGCCTTCCCGCTGCCCGCGGTCATCACGACCGACCTGCGGCTCAACGAGCCGCGCTACGCGTCACTGCCGGGGATCATGAAGGCGCGCAAGAAGCCGCTCGCCGAGATCGCCGTCGAGAGCCTCGGCGTGGACCTCGCGCCGAAACTCAAGATCAAGACGCTGCAAGCGCCGGCGAAGCGTCAGGCCGGCCGCAAGCTCGGCTCGGTCGCCGAGCTGGTCGCGGCGCTGCACACCGAAGCCAAAGTCATTTAGCAAGGGTCATACAGAATGGGTGACGTACTGGTTTTCGCCGAGCATAAGGGCGGCCACTTTCCGAAGACCACCCTGGTGGCGATCAACGCCGGGCTCGAGTTGGCGCGCAAGCGCGGCGGCGTCTGTGTCGCGGTCGTCACTGGCGACAACTGCGACGCGCCGGCGGCGGAAATCGCCAAATACGGCGTGAGCAAGGTGATCGCGGTCGAGGACCCGCGCCTCGCCCATCATCTGGCCGACGCCGCCACGCAGGCGCTCGCGGCGCTGGTCAAGAGTAGCGGCGCCGAGACCGTGCTCGCGACCGCGACCGCGATGGGCAAGGATCTGCTACCGCGTCTCGCCGCGCGCCTCAACGCGCCGATGGCCTCTGAAATCATCGCGATCAACGATGACGGCACGCTGGTCCGCCCGATGTACGCCGGCAACGTGCTCGCGACGGTCGAGCTCGAAGGACAGGTGCGCGTCGTCAGCGTGCGCGGCACCGCCTTTGACGCCGCGGCGGCGAGCGGCAGCGCCGCGCCGATCGAAAAGATCAAGGCGGAACTCGACGCCGCCTCACTCAAGATGGAATTCGTCAGTTTCAACGAGATCAAGAGCGATCGCCCGCAGCTCACCGAAGCCAAGATCATCGTCTCGGGCGGGCGCGGCCTCAAATCGGGCGAGAACTTCAAGACCGTGCTCGAACCGCTGGTCGACGAGCTCGGCGCCGCGATGGGCGCGAGCCGCGCCGCAGTCGATGCGGGCTTCGTGCCCAACGACCTGCAGGTCGGCCAGACCGGCAAGGTCGTCGCGCCGGAGCTTTATGTGGCGGTGGGTATCTCGGGCGCGATTCAGCATCTGGCGGGCATGAAGGATTCCAAGACCATCGTGGCGATCAACAAGGACGAGGAGGCGCCAATTTTCAGCGTCGCCGACTTCGGCCTGGTCGCGGATCTCTTCAAAGCGGTCCCCGAGATGACCGAGGAGATCAAAAAGCTCAAGCACTGAGTCTGGCATTCCTCGGGAGCGTCACTAACGTCGGCCGGCTCGGGCCGATCGGCCTTTGCTGCTTTTGTCATTCCCGGTATAAGACCAGGGAGGCAAGAAACACACCTCCGCGCTAGCGCATGATCTGGCTGAGACCACCGGGCGTCGTAAATCGCTCGACGTCGAGGAATTCCTTTGGCGCCTGCTCGTTGAGGTAAAACGGCTCTCCTTCACCGGGCTCCGCGAAGATTGTGGCGTGGGAGTATTTCACGTCCCAGAAAGCATAGACCATCGAGTTGGATGTGAGGACCGCGCCGACGCCCGGGACGTCCAACGTCCTCGGGAAAATCGCGAAGAAGCGCCACGGCTGCAGGTCCTCATCGTAAAGATCTTCCCATAGCGGTGCGTAGGTCGCTTTATCCAGATAGACCACTCTCTTTCCGACGCAACGCGCACCGCCGCCGGCGAGCTTGGTGACGTTGACGACATAGACATCCCGCAGTTGCCATTTACCCCAAGACGGCTTCGGCCAACCCAGCGGCATATCGTAGTTGGCCGGAAATCTGCCGGCGGGCATGGCATAATCGACCAGAGCGAGAATCTTTTTCTCGCCGATCAGATCCGCGCTGAGGTGCGTGAGATTCAGGTTAAATCCGTACCGGCGGTCGTCGGGAGTTTCGTCGGTTCCTAAATCTGCGCTGCATCGAGCTGACGGCGAGAGCGGTTGATAGCGCCGCAGCGCAGGAATAAAGACGTAGGCGTCCTCGTTACGGGTCAAATCCGCGTAGGAAATCGTGAGCACCGTGGTATAGCGCTCCTCTTCCGGCTCCTTGACCGATTCATATTGCGTGAAATATTTGCCTTCCGCGCCTGGAATGTTGCGTGGCATTCCCGGATCCGTGTTGAAAGCCAGTTGCCGATAAACTTTCATCCCGGCTTTGCAACTGATCCGGTTGCCACCATCGATGGTGCAGACGACGCCGTTGGTGTTCACGCTCAAATGCGGCTGGTAACGAAACCACAGATTGGCGAGGATTTTCCAGCCTTTGTGCGGCTCAGCGGGATCGGGAAACGGCGTACCGCCAGTATAATTCGAGAGCGTCAAGCGGCCGTCCGGCAGCTCGATCAGTTTGACCTGCCCGGAGTATTGTTCAGTCGCGTCGCGGTAGTTTTTGGGCAGCGGCGGCACCACGGTTGGACCGATATCCATTTCTACGTCGGGCGGCATCTTCCAGAAGTATTTTCCCTCGAAGAGCATCGCCATCCCGTCCGGCATGTAGTCACGATACTGTTGCCAGTTCTGCATCGTGATCTTGCTGCCCGTCGCCGGAACCGAGCTCGCTGCGCTGCCCGATGTGACCTGCGCTTGCACGCTGGCCGTGCCGAATCCAACGAAGAACGCGAAAACAACTTTGATCAGCGCCAATCTGGGCGCGAACCGCGGCGCGCGCGGCTCCGGCGGGGTTGCAACAAGCACCTTGGACCACCTTTCTTTTGGAGCCGACGAGGCCGGAGGCGTTGCGCTCGCCGATGACCTCGCCGGCAAGAGTTTGGCGCTTATCCCGACTTCTTGGGTGCCGGCGGAACTCGCGGTGTGATCGTTAAGGGCAAGTCGAAGGTAATCGCTTGCGGGCTCTCGCAAACGGTGTCGCTGCAGGCCTGAAAGCGCAGCGTGCCGCGGATGCTGTATGACCCGGGCTTGATAAGATCGCCCAGCGGCTCAAGAAACTTCGCCGGCATCGGCGGACTCCATTTGATCCCGACTTTGCCCACCGCCCGCACCTCACCGCTGTAAACCGGCAGCGTCTCGTTCAAGGCCTTGAGATGCATCTGTTGCGGCGCTGGCAGTTCGAGCGACTGTTCGCCGATTAGCGGTCCCTGCAATTCCAGCTCGATCGCCTGATAGTTGCTCGCCAGCGGCTTGCCATAGACATGCCACCCGGGCTTAACCCGCAGGTCCAGCGAGATGGCGATCTCATGCCCGGGGAAACATCGATCGGTCGAGAGCGCGACGACGGCGTCGAGCCGGTCGCTCTTAATCTCTATCGAGTTTCCGATGCCGT
>JBOHWF010000232.1:0-4357 GCA_050736455.1 Binataceae bacterium (SeqCode)
CTCCTGACCCGTTCCGCCACCCACCACCACTGGACCGGAGTTGACGCCGATGCGCGCGGAGAGTTTGGCGTGCCCCGGCGCTTGATTGAGCCGCTCGAGCGCGTCGAGCAGTGCGAGACTCGCGCGCACCGCCCGCTCGGCGTCGTTGTCGTGCGCCGCCGGATAGCCGAAGAAGGCCAGGACGCCGTCGCCCACGTAGCGGGCGACGTAACCCTCGAAGCCGGTGATCGCCTCCGCCGCGGCAAGCTGATATCCCGCCACGGTCTCCCGCCACTCCTCGGGATCGGGCTGCGCCGCAATCGCGGTCGAGCCCACCAGATCGCAGAACAGGATCGTCAGATGCCGCCGCTCGGCGGCGAGTCGCGTTTCAACCGGCGCGGCCGCCGCGCCCATCGGGGCCTCGAGCGCGGCTCCGCACTCGCCGCAGTACTTGGCGGCCGGCGCGTTCTCGAAACCGCAGGCAGCGCAGCGCCGCCGGAGCGGGGTGGCGCACGCGTTGCAGAACTTGAGTCCCTCCGGATTTTCCGCACCGCAGTCTGGACAGCGCATTTATTTTATTTTTTCCGGGTTTCTACGAATTTCCCAATCAGCGCCTTCGCCTTCCTTTCCTCCATGACGCTCGACCCATATAGTCACGTCCGCGCAGCAGGATCAAAGCTCCGGCGAGCCGCAGCGGCGTCGCAGAGCGCCCAAAGGTAGAATGGCAGGCGAGGCGCGAGCGAAGTTGGCGGCGGTCGGGAAGGATTCGGGAATTATCGTCGAGTACCTCGACGACGGACGGCTGCGCGCGGCGGTGGCGCTGCGCGAGTATGCCGATCAGGTCGTCGTGGCGGATGCGTCCTGGGCGGAGCGCAAGATCGCCCGCGATCTGGTGCTCGTGCGGTATTCTGATCGCCAGGCCACGCGCGAGAATGCGCGCGAACTGATAGCCGCGCTGCAGCTCGAACGCGCGCGGCTGGCGGGCGAACTCGATCTCAATCTGCTCTGGGAGATCGTGCAGGAAGAGCAGCGCGGGCGCAGCGCGGCGGCGCTCGCCGAAATCTTTTTTGGCCACGCCGCACCCGTCGAGATCGCCGTGATGCTCGAGGCGCTGCTCAACGACCGGCTCTATTTTGTGCGCCGGCACATGGAATTCGTCCCGCGCAGCGCGGAGCAGGTCGAGCGGCTGCGCACGCAGGATCAGCGAACGCGCCTGCGCAGCGAAAGCGGCCGGCAAAAGCGCCGGCTGCTCGCCGGCCTGCTTGAAGATGGTCCGCGGCCATCGTCGGACGAAGCCGCGCCGCTGATCGAGGAATTGACCCGCTACCTCGAGAATCCGTTCACCCGCAATCGCGAGAGCGCGGCGCTGCTCGAAGCGGTGGCCGGCGAACTGACGCCAGGCGAGGCCGCCTACGAAATCCTCGAGCGGCTGGGCGCGCCGCCGGCCGGCCCGCGCTACGCCCTGATCGGCGGCCTGCGCGCCAGTTTCAATGCCGCGTCCCTCGCGGAAGCGCTCGCGAGTGTCGCGCCCGCGCGCCCGCCCGCCGGCAAGCGTCGGACGATCACGATCGACGACGCGGAGACCGTCGAAATTGACGACGCGATCGCCTGCGAAGCGACGGCCGGCGGCGGCTTTCGCGTGCGCGTGCATATCGCGCTGGTCGCCGACTTCGTGGTTAAGGGCGGTCCGATGGACCTCGAGGCCGGGTCGCGTGGCACGACCGTCTATCTGCCGGAAACCACCGTGCGGATGCTGCCCGATGCGGTCGCGACCGACCGCGCGAGTCTGCGCGCCGGCGCCGAGCGCCACGTGCTCACCACAGACGTTGCCCTGACGGACACCGGTGAAGTGCTGAGCTACGCACTCTACCCGGAGCTGATTCGCGTCGATGCGCGTATGACCTACGAGGATGCCGACGCCGTCATCGCAGGCGTCGCTGGCGCGGGGGAGAACGCCGAGCTGCTGAAGCAGTTGCGCCAAGCGACGGCGCGGCTGCGTGAACGCCGGCGCGCGGCCGGTGCGCGCCTGATGCAGCGCCGCGAAGCGAAGGTGTCGGTGGTCGGCGATCAGATCGACATCCAGATTATCGATCCGGCGTCGCCGAGCCGCGAGTTGGTCGCCGAACTGATGGTCTTGAGCAACTATGTTGCGGCGCGCGCCGGGGCCGAGCGCGGAGTGCCCATGATCTATCGGGTGCAGCCCAACCCGATGGACGACGCGTTGGCGCAGCGCGCGCGGCTCTCGCTCTATCCCGAGTTCCACGCCGGAGTCGGACGCGAATGCTACGTGCAGGCGAGCTCGCCGATCCGGCGCTATCTGGATCTGGTGCTGCAGCGGCAGCTGATGGCGATGCTGGACGGTGCGCCGGCTTATGCGCGCGACGAATTGATGACGATCATGGCGGCGGCCGAAGCCGGCGAAAGCGAAGGACGCCAGCTCGAACGTCGAGCCAAACGCTACTGGACGCTGACCTACCTTCGGCGGCATGCGCTCGAGCGGGAGCTCGAGGCGACGGTCGAGCGGGACGGCGCCAGCGCCGAATTGGCCGCCTACGCCATACGCGGCGGTTTGCGCGGCGCGCCGAATCTTGCCGCCGGCGCGCGAGTTAAGGTGATGATCAGAAAGGTCGATCCGCTGCGTGGCGGGCTGACGCTGAATTACCTGGAGACACTAACGGCGGCGGAGGAAGGCCCCGGATGAGGAGCCTTCCTCCCCCTCTTGCGCCGCCGCGCGATCTTCAGCGCAGTTCGCGATTGCTCTTGAAGCTATCCTGTTCCAACCGCCAGCGGTCAATCGATTCGACGTTGAAACGCCAGTCACTGCCCATCTTGAAGGCCGGCAGCTGACCCCGCTTCAACTGGCGGTAGACCGTCGAAGGATGAACCTTGAGGTAATCCGAGAGCTCCTTGACGGTCATTACATGGCTGCTATCCATCTCCATCCTCTCCTTCTCCTCTCGCTTAGGCGTTGTTCCGTTTGGAACTGCGGCTCAGAGCAGCAAACGATATGCCATCGGTCAAAACGACCAAAAGCGTTGTAATGTAAGGCGCGAGCAGTCTAGGGAAGCTGGGACAACGCCAAGAATTTGGCGCTATTGTCAGAAAATTGGCCGTCCTGGCTCAAGGTGGAGGAACAGGAATCAGTTGAGCTTCATTCAATCGACGAGGGCGAAAGCCGAAGGCCCGATCGATTGTAACAATGGCTGACGGTCTCGCGGATTTAGGATTGCGTCGCCAAGAGCTTGCTGATCAGACTTGACCGATCAGACTTGGCCGATCAGGTCGCGCGCGCTCGCCGCAACGGCTTTAAGGATGCCGGCCTCATCGCGCGCGCCGTGGAGCAGAATCAGGCGATGGACGCCGGCGTCGGCGAATCGTTTGGCGTTGTCGCGATCGACGCGCCCGCGCGGGCATACGCTGATCTCGAGCTCGGCAAAAGCTCGACCGGCAGCGTTACACGCGGACTTCAATCCCTCGATACAGGCCATGGTCGCCGCGAGGTCGAGCGCGAAGCCGAACCATCCCTGGGCGAGTCGCGCGCTGCGGGCGTAAGCGGCCTGGGTGTGGCCGCCGAAGACAATCTCGGGATGGGGTTTCTGCAGCGGACGGGGCATCGCATTGATCCCGCCAAAGTTGACGAAACGGCCGCGATACTCCGGCTGCTCCATGCTCCATAACGCGATCATCGCGGCGAGGAACTCCTCGCTGCGCGGACCCTTGCGATCGAAGGGCGCGCCAATCGCGTCGAACTCGGGCTTGAGATAACCGATGCCGATGCCGAAAATGAGGCGACCGTTCGACAGCACGTCGACGGACGCCAGCTCCTTCGCGAGCACGACCGGATTTCGCTGTGGCAATATGATGATGCCGGTGCCAAGCTTTACGCGTTTGGTGTGGGCCGCGATGAACGCCAGGGCGACCGCGGAATCGATGAAAGGGGTGTTGGCTGGGACCGGCGACGGTGGCGCCTGCGGCTCGGGCAGAACGATATGCTCGCCGGTCCAGAGGCTCTCGAAGCCGGCCGCCTCGGCGGCGCGCGCGACGGTCGCCGCGGTTGAGGGATTGGCACAGGGACCGAAGTTAATGCCGAAAAGTCCGAATTTCATGCGCCGAGAAGTAACACATGACGCTGGGCGGAGCGAGGCGCGGAGCCGGGCAGGCGAGTCTGGTCTTTTACCGCGCGTCGCAGACTCCGCCGCCCCCTGGAGCGGCGTCACGAAACTTGAGCGCGCGTGCTGACCGTCAAGCTGAGAGTTGGCGAGGATGCGCTGCGCACAATGCGGAACTGAAGCGGCTGCGGGCGCGGCCTTCTGTTCGCGCTGCGGCGCGCGACTGCAGGCGCCGCGTCCAGACGCGGTGCGCGAGTACGCGCTCAGCC
>JBOHWF010000233.1:0-2807 GCA_050736455.1 Binataceae bacterium (SeqCode)
GCTCGGTCTCTTGCGGCCGCGGCGCGACGCCGGCGAGCAGATATCCCAGCAGCGGCGGCGTCAGCAGCGAGGTAATCATTGCAATCACGATTATGATCGCGTACATTTCGCGGGTCAGGATGCCCAGACTGAGCCCGAGCAGCGCGACAATAATTCCCATCCCACCGCGCGCGTTCATGCCGACCGCGACCGCGAAAGACTCGCGCCATCCGCGACCCGCGATCAGCGCGCCGCCGGCACAGCCGATCAGCTTGCCGGCGATCGCGACGCCGAGAAAAATCGCCAGCACGCTCAGTCCGTGGATCGCGAACAAATCGACCTTGAGGCCCGAATAGGCGAAAAAAACCGGGCCGAACACCCCGACGGTCGTGGCTTCGAGCTCGGCGCGATCCGATTTACGCACGCGGGCGGAGCGTCCGAGCATCACTCCCGCAATGAATGCCCCGAAAACCGCGTGGATTCCGATGGCTTGTGTGACAATCGCACAGACCATCGCAATCCCCACCATCGCGCTCATGCCGGCGTGCTCGGCGAGAGCGCGATCGTCGGTCCAGCGCATGATCCGCACCACCAGATTGGCCCCGACAAAGTAACAGAACCCGATAAACAGCGTGACGGCGACTCCGATGGAACCGATCGTCCTCAAGTTCACCGTCCCGTGGGCGGCGAGTCCGGCGACGATCGACAGCATCAGCCAGCCGACGGTATCGTCGAGGATGCCGGCCGCGAGGATCATCATCCCCAGATCGCGGCGCATCAGGTCGAGATCAATCAGGATTTTGGCGATAACCGGCACGGCCGAAACCGACATCGCGACCGCCACGAAGAGCGAAAATAGCAGGCGCTGATCGGGCGCGGCCAGGTAGGCCGCGGGTATTTCCCATCCCAGCATGAAGCCGCTGATCCAGGGGATCAGAATGCCGAGCGCCGAGACGGTCGCGGCGCTGCGGCCGACCCGGCGGATAATTTCGAGATCGGTTTCGAGCCCGGTGGAGAGCAGCAACATGATCACGCCGATCCACGCGAGCGCTTCGAGCAGATGGTCGCTTAGCGGATCCGCCGGAAAAATCAGGCGATAGGCGATTGGGGCGACGTGCCCAAGTAGCGACGGTCCCAGGACGATGCCGGCGAGCAGCTCGCCGATAACCGTCGCCTGACCCAGCCGTCTCGTGATGTCTGCGAGCACGCGTGCGCCCCCGAACAGCAAGGTGAACTGGACGAGCAGACGGAGAACCTGAACTTCGTTGAGGTGCGGCATGACGACGGATCGATGAGCGGAATGTCGGCGAAAAGCCGACAAAGCTTAGCCCCGCAAAGTTTGCCGGGTCAACCTTGACGCCGGACCACCCAGGCGAGCGGAACCTTGACTGCCTGCCGGGGCGTCCCTATGTTGAAAACAGAGCGGATCGAGGAGAAATTTGATGGCTGCTGATAACGTGCATCACGTGACCGACGCCAATTTCGAGCAGGAAGTGATGAAAGCGCCGACCGCGGTGCTGATCGATTTTTGGGCGCCATGGTGCGGCCCGTGCAAGGCGATCGGGCCGATCGTAGACGAGCTCGCGGGCGAGTACGCGGGACGGCTGAAGGTCGTGAAAATCAACGTTGACGATAACCCGCAGACGCCTTCGCGGTTTGGCGTGCGCGGCATCCCGAATCTGGTGATTGTCCGCGACGGCCAGGTTAAGGATCAGATTATCGGCGCGGTGCCGAAAGCGCATCTGGTCAAGGCGGTCGATAGCGCGATCGCCTGAGAACTTTCGGCAATTCGAGCGAGACTCAAGTCCCGCCGGGTGCGCTGTTGGGCGCAACGGCGGGACTTGGATTTTGCCCACTCCAATAGCGCATCAAATCCTCGCGTTTCCGCTGATAGCTTTCCTTCATTTCGGGCGGTACGTATGCCAGCAGCGACTGGTTGTAAGACAGGACGGCGGGCGCGAGCCGGGAATCGCGGATTAAGGTCGAATCGGGAGGGAGGACCGAGGCCAGGATCACCAGATCAACGCCAGCGAAAACCGCGGCCAGCGCCGCGCCCAGCACGGCGCCGCCGAGACGGTCGATCAGGTTGAGGTTGATTATGTGCGCGAGCCGGACGACGCGCTGGCCGGCAAACCCGACCATCGCCGCCACGGCCAGGAACGTCACGGCGTAGCCGACCACCGCGCTGACGGCTGGACTCGCATTGAGATGCTCGTGGACCAGCGCGCCGACTCGTCCGTACCAGGCTGAGGCCGCCGCCACTCCCAGAACAATCGACAGAATCGAGGTCGCCATCCGGATCACGCCGCGACCCAGGCCATAGAGTCCGCCCAAGACGACGATCCCGATAATCGCGTAATCCAACGCGTTCATGCCACTCATGGCAGGTCATTTTAGCGCGCACGCATTACGATCGCATGAGGGCCACCGAGCCGATTTTCCGCCGCCGGAATAGAGTTGCTTTCCATCGTGATTCCATTCACTCTGGAACACTTGACTCTGGACATCTTTTACGGATGCCGGAAGTCGCACTGGATGACCTTCAAGACCTCGTCACGGGAACTCGCCTAGCCCTATGGCTGCCGCTCTGGAGCAAAGTTCTGCGCCCCAGACGACCGGCGCGGGCTCGTCCGGCAAGTGGCTGGTGGCCGTCGCCGTGATGCTCGCGACGGTGATGGAGGTCCTCGACACCACGATCGCCAATGTTTCGCTGATACATATCCGAGGCAGCCTCTCTGCAGATGTGGACGAGGCGACTTGGGTCCTCACGTCTTACATCGTCGCAAACGGGATCATCATTCCGCTCACCGGATGGTGCAGCTCCTATT
>JBOHWF010000234.1:0-2513 GCA_050736455.1 Binataceae bacterium (SeqCode)
CTTCTGGGACGAGGAGACTGGCTTTTACGCTTATACGCTCGATGGCGATAAGAGGCAGGTCATGAGCGTCGCTTCGAATCCTGGCCTTTGCCTGTGGTCGGGCATCGTGCCGCCCGAGCGCGCCGAACGAGTCGTCACAAGACTGCTCGCACCAGATATGTGCAGCGGCTGGGGCATTCGTACCCTTTCCGCGGATCACCCGGCGTACAACCCCTATTCCTACCAGAACGGCTCGGTCTGGCCACACGACAACGGCTTTATCGCGCTTGGCTTCCGGCGGTATGGCTTTTCAACGGAGACAGCACGCATCGCGCGCGAAGTCAGCGGTGCTGGCAGCTACTTCTCGCAACACCGGATGCCCGAACTCTATTCCGGCATCGAGTGCACCAAAACAAACTTCCCGGTGCAGTATCTTGGCGCCAATGTGCCGCAAGCCTGGGCCGCTGGTTCGGCGTTCGCCTTCCTCCAGGCAATCCTTGGTTTGCAGCCGGATGCCCCGCGCCACAAGCTTTATGTGGACCCCGCGCTTCCAGATTGGTTGCCAGACATCGAGATTATTGGTATGCGGGTTGGGGAGCAAAGATTCGACCTTCGATTCTGGCGAGAGGGAGATGTACCCCGTTGGGAGGTTCTCAAGGGCGATCCCAAATCGGTCGCATCGCGTTCCTTCGTCACGGCGAATCGCTTGATGATAAAGGATGAAGCGCAGTCCTTCTCTTAGGCTGCGTTGGATCACCCTGTTCCTGTGCCGCCGTGGCATCGGTCACGCAAATAGGTCATGGAAAGCGTGAGTGGAGCGATTGCAAGTTGCAAGCCGCGCGGCGTCACGCTTTGATGCGTATCGAGAAGCGAAGCCGGGCAGCGCCGCTTGGTGAGAACGCTTCCCAGCAGGGCATCGATCATTGATTGGGATCGAAGATTTTCCGGTACGTCTTTGTTTCCTAGCACGATTAAGTAGATCGAGATTCGGGCGCTGCACGTCAGAGCGGCGGGTTCAACTTACTCAGGAAATGGAACCGCGGCCGGATCTCAGTAGTTTCCGAGTCGACCGTTGCGAACCACCGGCGGCCGGCCGTCGCGGCGAAGCAGCGGCCCAAGCCAAGGAGAAGGTGGCATGAATCCGCTGAAGCAACTCGAAGCGTGCGGCCAATCGCCCTGGCTGGACTATCTGAAGCGCAGCCTGATCGAGAAGGGCGAGTTACGCACTTTGATCGAGCGCGACGGGCTGAAGGGCGTAACCTCGAACCCTTCGATCTTCGAGAAGGCGATCGCCGAGACCGACGAATATGCGAATGCGCTGAAACAGTTCCAAGGACTGGCCGACCACGGCATCTCCGCGATCTACGAGCACCTGGCGATCGCCGATATCCGTGCCGCCGCCGACCTGCTGCGCCCGGTCTACGAGCAGACGCGGGGCCAGGACGGCTATATCAGCCTGGAATGCTCGCCCTACCTGGCCGACGATACCGGAGCCACCGTGGCCGAGGCGCTGCGGCTGTGGGGCGCGGTGGGGCGTCCCAATCTGATGGTGAAGGTGCCGGCTACGCCAGCCGGCATTCCTGCCATTCGCCAGCTCATCGGTCGCGGGCTGAACATCAACATCACTCTGCTCTTCTCCGTGAGCGTCTACGAGCGGGTGGTCGAAGCCTATATCTCGGGGCTCGAGGAATTGAAGCGGGCCGGCGGCGACGTCGCCAAGATCGGCAGCGTCGCCAGCTTCTTCGTCAGCCGCATCGATACCGCAATCGACAAGCGGCTGGACAAGCTCGGTGACAAAAAGCTGGCGGATCGGTTGCGCGGCAAGGCGGCGATCGCCAACGCGAAGCTCGCCTACGTGCGCTACAAGGCGCTGTTCTCAGGCCCGCGCTGGCAGCTTCTGGCCTCGTCGGGCGCGAAGACGCAACGCCTCCTTTGGGCTTCGACCAGCACCAAGAATCCGGCCTACAAGGATACCATGTATGTCGAGGCGCTCATCGGTCGCGACACCGTGGACACCATCCCGCCGGCGACGATGGACGCGTTCCGCGATCATGGTGAGGCGAAGTCCGACGTCATAGAGCAAGATGTAGCGGGCGCCCGCGCGATGCTCGCTGAGCTGGAGCAGCACGGCGTCTCGCTGAAGGAGGTCACGGAGGAGCTAGTCGCGGAGGGCGTGCAGCAGTTCGCGGACGCGTTCGACAAGCTGTTCGGCGCCATCGCGCGGCGCCGCCGCACGCTGATCGAGGGCGATCGCGCCCGCCTGGAGATCGCTCCGGGCTCCCCGGAGATGACGACCGCCTACGAGGCGGAGATGGACGTCTGGCGCAAGGACGGACGCATTCGGCGGCTTTGGGCCGGCGACAAGTCGCTTTGGGCCGGGACTGACGAGGACAAGTGGGTCGGCTGGCTGCGCGTCGTTGAGCGGGAGCTGGCTGATGTTGACCGGCTGCGCGGCTTTGCCGAGGAGGTGAAGCAGCGCGGGTTCACCGACGTTGTCCTGCTGGGGATGGGAGGATCCAGCCTGGGTCCGGAAG
>JBOHWF010000235.1:0-5737 GCA_050736455.1 Binataceae bacterium (SeqCode)
GCCCACCACCATGAGCTCGTGGGGACCGATGGGTGGTTTCACGATGTCCTCCGGGGCGAATTGCGCGGGACAGGCTACTCTCAGCCGCGGCGCCGCAACCGTGCAGGACGCCTGTTTCACTGCGCCCGATAACGTCGTCTTGTGCACTGACACGACCTCGGTCAGCGCCGTGCGATGTGCCCCCGCCGCCGGGACGCTTGCAATCTCGGGCGCGGCCGGCGATGTGATCGCGTACGCGCGCATCCGGTAACGGTCGAGAATCGCGGCTGCGGGCGCATCAATGGAGCTTCATGGTTGAGAGCCGCGCTGGCGTGTGTTAATTCCATACGACGCTCGGGGCGTAGCGCAGCATGGTAGCGCACCTGCCTTGGGAGCAGGGGGTCGGCCGTTCAAATCGGCTCGCCCCGATTCGCGCCAGTAGCTCAGGTGGACAAGAGCAGCGGCCTTCTAAGCCGCGGGTCAGGGGTTCGAGTCCCTTCTGGCGCGCCACATGAGCGCGTCGCCGCGGTCATCGAGCCCGCGGCGGTCGGAGTTGGACAACACCGCGGCCGCGGTGAGATTCGTGATGCGACCGCGGCGGCGGTCGCGGGTGAGGTGGTGAGTGTAGCTCAGTTGGCAGAGCACCGGGTTGTGGCCTCGGCGGTCGAGGGTTCAAATCCCTTCACTCACCCCATTTGTCCCGCCCCTTTGGTCTTGCTAGGTAGATGGACTTCGCGCGGTGGGCCGTTAGCTCAGTTGGTAGAGCAGCTGACTCTTAATCAGCGGGTCTGGAGTTCGAGTCTCCAACGGCCCACCAATGAAATCAACTACTTAGAAGATTTCATCAATTGCACAGAAGTTTCTAGGTAGCACGTCTCCAAGGCGCGGGCTCCGGCCTCCCGGCCTCCGCTGCGTGGCGTCGGCGCTGCGCTTCGCTCTGCACATTATCGGCGCCTGCGCGCTCGCGCACCCGCGCCAGCCCTACGGGCCGCTTCGCTCTGGCACGGCCGCAACTCGCGCCGCGCCGGATCCGGGACACCCCGAGACAACGGTACGCACTCCGCGCCCACGTGAGCGCGGCCACATTGAAGCGCTTAGGAAGATATGCGTGAAGCCGCCCGCCTGAGAGTTCGGTCAGAGAGGGACGGTACCACGGTTGATTACCGCGCTTACCTCTGTGGGTTTTCTCGCGAGGGCATACGCCCATCGACCGTATGCGCCGTCGGCGCTGACCGCATCAACCCACTTCTGGGCGGCTTGAGCCTTGATATCGGCGCGTTCGTCGTAGCCTTTCACCTCGATGATGAGATGCAGCGGCGGCTCCGTCTTGAGCCGCACGATGAAATCTGGAATGTAGTCGTGCGCTTCGCCGTTGTGGAAATACGGAATCGCGAAGCCGAGTCCGGCGTTTTTTACGAACGCATCAACGGCGTCGTTTGTATCGATGAGGTACGCTGCGGATTCCTCCCAAGTCTTTGTGTCGGCAACTACGTAGTTGATATGGCTCTTCACGACCTCACGAACTTCTCGGCTGGTCCAAAAGTCCACTTCGGTTGTTGAACCTGGTCCTCGTCGCGCTTCGTATATCGGCACGATTGGCGCTTCGCCCTGCGAAATGTCGGGCTTGATCGCGTCCCTCAAGTGCTCGATCACCCATCCGTAGTAAGGGGAGCAGAAGACATCTATGGTCTCGGCCGGCGGAAGCGGCCGGACTCGTTCCCGAAGATATCGGTCGACGATTTGGCGCAGCTGCGGAAACAAAACATGCGCCGGAGCCTCGCACTCGCGACGATTCACGTATTCGCGCGTCAGCTCGGCTGCCATATCGAAAACCAGTTCCTGAAACCTTCGCCCGGAGCGATACGGATTGAGATCGACTTTCTCAAGCTTGCCGGGTCCTGAAAGCGAAGGCCTTCCCTTGTTGCTCGGCACGCTCGCTTTGACCTCGACTTCAGGCGGTATCTTCATCGGGTCGATAGTCAGCGTCGGCGCGGCGCTCCAATCGATCGTGACGTGGTTTCGGATCGCCTGACGATATCCATCGACACGGGGATACTTGATTTCGAAAGCGGCCTTCTCCGGTAGTGCATGGATGTGATGACGCTTTACAGAGGGCCGCGCACCGCCTTTATTTTCCTTGAAAGGAATTATCTCGAACGGCACGCCGAATACCTTCGCGACCTCCTCGGTTAGCTTTCCATCGTCGCCAACCTCGTAGCTCGAACGGCGTAGTCCCCGACCGACGACCTGCTCGCACAGTAACTGCGACATAAACGGCCGCAAACCGACGATGTGCGTGACCGTATTGCAGTCCCATCCCTCCGTCAGCATGCCGACGCTAACGATGCATCGCACGTCGCGCCCGGGAGGATGAAGAGGGCGCCCCAATTTTTTCGCGAGTTCCTCGAAGCCTTCAGGATAGATCGTCCGTCCCTGCCGATCTCGCGGCCAGTCTGTCTTGCCTACCATGTCGAGCGTGAGGCGCATCCATGCGTTCTCGTCGTTTTTTGCCTCGCCCGTATCGGTCTCTGCGACCACTTTCGAGTCCACTCGGATCGTGTTCTTCCTTTCTTTCGTGTTCAAGAAACCGGCGATCTTCGCGGGCGGAATTCCCGAGGGCGCGTCGTTCTCGCCGAGCCATCTGTAGATCACGTCAGCAATCCTGACGTTCTTGCACACGATGATGAAGACAGGTGGTCGTGGGTCCCCTGAACGATCGCGTACCCATTCCGCGCGCAAATCCTGCCACAGTCCCGCCAGCATCAGGATCGGTGTTGCCGCGTACTTCAGCACTGCTTCGGGTTTGGGATTGGCTTTCCTGCCACCGCGCTCGCTCGCGGTCATCTGCTTCAGGATCCAGCGCCAGATGTTGAAGTAGCTCGGCACTGGCTGACCCGAGGTGTCGCGGACCACTAGCTGCGGAATCTTGGTCAGCCCCGACTCGATCGCATCCGTCAGACCAAAATCAGAGACGACCCAGGGGAAAGTTCGGTTCGTTTCCTGACCCACGCGGCCGAGAAAGTAGGGCGTCGCCGACAGGTCGACGCAGAAGTTCACTCCGCGTTGCTTGTGAATCCGGTCCAGCCCATCGACCCATACCGTCGCTTCCTTGAAGAACTCTTCGCTCTCATTGTCGTCTTCGTCGTCGCCGTCCTCTGGCTGGCGGATGCGGTAGGCGTGATGTGCCTCGTCGTTGAAGACGAGAATGTTCTGCTTCCCGCCGACTTCCTGACCGATCACGCGATTAACTACCGCGGCGTCGCTCTGGACGTATTTGTACGACTCGATGCGTACGCGCTTGAGGCTGCCGTCCTTGTCCTTTTCTTCGCCGAGAACTTTGAGCAGCCCGGCTGCGACCTGTCGTTCCAATTCATCTGGAGTGAGGTAACGTTTGCCTCGCGCGGTGGTCGTTTTTGCGCCGATAGTAATCGTTTCTTCGACGCGGACGCGCACACCTGCCTTGATAACCCGGCTGCTGGTTCCCCCGCTCTGCACGGTCTGCGGCTCGAAGACGTGCCAGTTGGTTACGATGACGCGACCCTTGGTAAGGTCCGCCATCAGATGCTCCGGAACCAGGTCGCGCTGTCGATAGAGGCTCGCCTCGCCGTTCTTGGGATCGAGTTCGTTGAGGCGGTTTCTGATCGTGACGTTCGGGCAGACGATCAACACCGTGTCCGAGAAGCGGCCGTCACTGCGGTCGTTGACCTTGTTCAGGATGCTCCAGGCCGCCAGCATGCCCATTACGGTGGTCTTGCCGCCGCCGGTCGCCATCTTGCAGGCATAGCGCCGGAAGGCCTTGAGGCCGCGTGCCTTGCTCTCGTCGCTCGGTTCGTCGAGCGGGATTTCGACGCCTTGGCGAAAGTCGGCGCGCGCCTCGACCAGAAAGATGATCGCCTCTGCCGCTTCAAGCTGCGCGAAGAACAATCGATGCTGGCGACCCTCGCGACGCCAATAGTTGAGCAAGTCGAGCGTCGTCCGGGTCACTCCCGGATAGCCCTGGTCGCGCCACTGCTTGACGCGCTCGCGAATTAGATTGACAAGCTTGAGGTCTTGCCACGTACCGCGAGCAGCATGCTCATCATCGTTCAGCGGTGCTTTTGGATCGCGATAGAAGTACCCCGCTGGTCGACGACCAGGTCGTCTCTCCGGCGACGCGCCTTCTTCGATGTTCCAATGCTCAGCCGGTTCGTCGTAGGGCGAGTTGAGAATCGGTTCCGGAACTTCGTAGTCGGGCATTACTCAGATTCTCCTCGCGCTTATCGATTTGAAGTTCGGCACTTAAGCCTCTTTCAAATCCTTCACGACCATCAGTTCGTTGCCGCGGTCGTCGATAACCTTGACGGCGATCTGGCCATGCTCGCCTGCCTCGAACGGCGCGCTCATTGTTCCGGCAAGATGGTCCCAGACTGCCTCATCGTACGTTCCACGAAGAGCCTTTTTGAGGCTGTCCCAGGCACTTGTGCGCGGGAAAAACGCCTGCGAGACGTGGAAGCAGAGCCCGTTGTAATCGGTATCGAGGAGCCACGCCGGAACGTTGTCGCCTGACTCATGATGCGATTGCATCGCGATCGGGTCGAAGACGTCGAGCCCCGCGAGCTCGGCCTGATATTGCGCCGCGCCTTCGCCCTTCGCCTTCATCTTGTGCAGCTTCACTTCCGGCAGGCCGCAGACACTGAAAATCTGACTTGAGCGCATGGTCTTGAGCAGATCGCCCATCATCAGATCGGGCGTCGCCTGGACGTAGGTCGCCGCGATACTCATGACCGCCTCGCAATTGTCGATCAGGTTGCGCGCGTTGGGCTGAATCGCGAAGCCGATGACGTAAAGATGCGCGTAACCCTTGCCATGGGCCTCGAAAGCGGCGTCATGGACGAGCTTTTCGGTCACCGCGCCATTCTCAGGGCCGAAAACGAATGCAACGTTTTTGTCCGCGCCATTGGCGACCATCGCCTCCGCCGAGAGCGCGAGCGTCTTCGCCGGCGCGCGCACGTTCTTGAGGGTCACTTTCTTGTTGCCGCCGACTTGGAGCACCGGCGATTTGCGTAGAACTTCGAGCATTCGATCAACGAACGAGCCATGATCTTCGTTACTGTCGCTTTGTGAATTTGCGGCAGCTTCGTAGTCAACTGGCGTCGGGATCGTCGCCTCGACGCAGAAGGGACCGGTGACTCTCGTGACGCTATTCGTTACCTCGGGGCGATCGACCAATACTTCCTCGTCCGGCGGCTCATCGTTAGCGATTGATTTGAGGGTCACGTGCGGAACAATTCCGCCAACTTCTTCGCCCTTCTGGTTTTGCTTGTGAACGTAAACAAAGCCAGCTGCGGGTCCACGCGGTTCGTCCTTTAGTTGGTAGTAGGGAAATGTTGCGGTGAGCAAGCGCTGACGCGCGAGTGCGAGCGGAACCCGGCTGGTGTCGATCGTAATCCAGCGCCGCCCCCATTGCTCCGCGACGTAGCCGGTCGTACCGCTGCCGCAGGTTGGATCGAGCACGAGGTCACCGGGGTCTGTTGTCATCAGCACACAGCGTTCAATAGCAAGGGTCGCAGTCTGAACTACGTATAGCTTGCCCTCGGAGCGATTCTGTATTCCACCTACGTCGCTCCATATGTTGGATATGGGGAAAACAGGAAAGTCGTCGAGGAATCGAACGAACCTGAGAGAGGGCCCTTCGACGATGATCCTGCCTTGCTCGCCAAGACGCTTGAGTCCGTCGACCGTCGTTTTCCAATGCAGACCTGACGGCGGGATCCAAGCG
>JBOHWF010000236.1:0-12836 GCA_050736455.1 Binataceae bacterium (SeqCode)
GCCGGGGCGTGGTCGAGTTGGCGGCCGCCATGATTCGAGACGATGATGCCGTCGACGCCGAGCGCCGCGGCGCGGATGGCGTCGTCCGCGCGCAGGATGCCTTTAACGACCAGATGACGCGGCCACAGCCGGCGAAACTCCTCGAGGTCCTTCCAGGTCACGGCGGCGTTGTGGGTCTGCGCTGAGGCGAAGGCGTTGATTGCGGGAGTGGCCGAGTTGGGCAGCGCGTAGGGCGCCCAGTTTTCGAAACGCGGCATCCCGTGGCGGAGATAACCGGCGATCCATCCGGGATGGGTGAGCGCCTCGAGCATCGTGGCCGCGCTCAAACGGGGCGGCAGGCCAAAGCCATTGCGCAGGTTGCGCTCGCGTTTGGAGGCGACCGGCACGTCGACGGTCAGCACCAGCGTGCCGAAGCCGGCTTCGCGGGCGCGGCGGATGAGGTCGAGGGTGATTTCGCGCTTGCGCGCGACATACAATTGATACCAGCTATGAGCCGGCGCGACTTTGGCCGCGGCCTCGATCGTGGCGGTGCTCATGCCGGACATCATGAAGGGGAGGTTCGCGGCGGCGGCGCTTTGCGCGAGCATCAGATCGGCGCCGGGGCGGAAGAGCGCGGCGAGGCCAGTGGCAGAGACGCCGAACGGACTCGCGTACCTGCGGTCGAAGAGATCACACGACTGATCGCGGGTGGAGACGTCGACGAGATAGCGCGGCATCAGGCGCGCGCGGGCGAAGGCGGCCTGATTGCGTGCGATGCCCAGTTCGTCTTCGACGCCGCCCTCGATAAAATCGAAGGCGATGCGCGGCAGGCGGCGCTGCGCCAGGCTGCGCAGGTCGTCGATATTGATCGCGTGCTTGAGCTTCACCTGAGCCTCACCGCGTTGCTCCCGCCGGCCCGCTTGTTCCAAATGTTGCGCGCGGACCCGGCCGTCCCGTGTGCTGCGCTCCACTGATGCAGCTCCGCTGACGTCAGATTTTTGACGCAGCTCGCAGACTCGCCTGCTCGCTACGCGCGGCAACCGCGCTCCGCTAGTGTATTGTAAAGGACTCGCATGACGAATCGGCTGCCGCTGGCGCGCTTCAAGGTGATCGATCTGACGCGGGCGCGCGCCGGTCCGACCGCGGTGCGGCAGTTGGCCGACTGGGGCGCCGAGGTGCTCAAGGTCGAGGAGCCGGGTGAGGCGGCGACGGAAGTCGGCTCGCGTCACGGCTTCGACTTCCAGAACCTGCATCGCAACAAGCGCAGCCTGACGCTCGATTTGAAGGACCCGGAGGGCGTCGAGATCCTGCGCCGGTTGGTCGCGCGCGCCGACGTGCTGGTCGAAAATTACCGACCCGACGTCAAGTATCGGCTCGGGATCGATTATGCGACCCTGCGCGCGATCAATCCGCGGCTGGTCTACGCGAGTATCTCGGGCTTCGGGCAGGAGGGGCCGTATCGCGAGCGGCCGGGGCTGGATCAAATTGCGCAGGGGATGGGCGGGCTGATGTCGATCACCGGGATGGCGGGGCAGGGACCGGTGCGCGCTGGGATCGCGATCGCGGATCTGACCGCGGGGATTTTCTGCGCGATGGGCATCCTGGTCGCGCTGCTCGAGCGCGAGGAATCGGGCGAGGGGCAGTGGGTGCAGTCGTCGCTGCTGGCGGCGCAGATCGCGATGCTGGATTTTCAGGCGGCGCGCTGGCTGCTCGCGGGCGAGGTGGCCGGGCAGGCCGGCAACAATCATCCGACGGCGATTCCGACGGGAGTTTTTGCGACGGCCGACGGCCATATCAATATTGCGGCGGCCGGGCCGGAACTCTTCGCGCGCTTGTGCAAGGCGCTCAGCGCTGAGCAGTTAGTGAGTGACGCGGACTATGCGAGCGGGCGCGCGCGGCTCAAGCATCGCGATCAGCTCAACGGCGTCATCGAGAGTATCACGCGGACGAAATCGTCGGCGGAATGGATCGAGCTGCTCAATCGCGCGGGAGTGCCGTGCGGGCCGATCTACAAAATCAACGAGGTCTTCGCCGATCCGCAGGTCCGGCAGATGGGGATCGCGCGGGCAATCGCACATCCGCAGTTGGGACGCCAGGAGCTGGTGGGGCAGGCGGTCGAGCTCAGCCGGACGCCGTGGGCGCTGCGCAACCCGACGCCGGCGAAGGGCGAGCATACTGACGCGGTGCTCGGCGAACTCGGCTATGACGCGGCGGCGATCGCAGGGCTGAGAGCGCGCGGGGTAATTTAGGGATGGAGCGCGAGCATCGCGCGCTTGACTGCATTCGCACGATCTTCGCCGACCGGATTGACGAAGACGATCGCCCAGCCGACGCCGGGCGCGGTCAACTCGCCGAGACGCTCGCGGACGCGCGCTTCGGAGCCGACCAACAGGGTCGCGTCGATCATGCGATTGCTGACCGCGGCGATCGCGGCCTTGCCGTCGCGGCCGGCGGCGCGAATCCCCTCCATCTCGCGATCGAATCCGGCGTGCACGAACATGTTGCCGTAAAAGCGCATCGCGCCGTAACGCGAGAGCAGCGTGCGCGCCGGACGCCGTGCGGCCTCGAGGTCGTCGGAGATGAAAGCGGTGGCGAAGAGGGTTGTTTCAATTTCCCTCGGATTGCGCCCGGCCGTTTGCGCGCCTTCGGCGATCTCGCCGAGCGCCTCCTTGACCCGCGCCGGCGGAAAAAAATTAAAGATGACGCCGTCGGCGATCTCGCCCGCGAGGCGGACCATCGGGCGCGAGACCCCGGCCAGGTAGATCGGCTGCTTGCCTGCGACCTTAGGATTGGTGCGGCCGCCGTCGAGCGCCTTGCGCAGCGTCGCGACGGTCTCGCGCATCTTCTTCATCGGATCGGCCGGGCCGCCCATGTCGATCCCGATTGCGCCGTTGGCCTCGCGATGGCCGGTACCCAGCCCGAGAATAAAACGGCCGCCGGTGAATTCGTGCAGGGCGGCGACCTCATTGGCGAGCAGCAGCGGGTGGCGCAGATAAATGTTGGTAATCGCGGTGCCGAGCTTGATGCGGCTGGTGTTGAGCCCCAGCCCAAGCGAGCAGGCGAGCGAGTCGTTGTTGGCTTCGGTGAGAAACACGCCGTCGAAACCGGCGTCCTCGGCGGTCTTCGTCCATTCGACGATAGTTTTCAAGGGGCTATCGGGCATCAGCGCGAAAGCCAGCGCGATTTTCGCCATGACGATTCCTTTTCCTCTGGGCGCATCGTAGGGGCATGCACGGTTAGGGTTTCTGATAATCCCAAGCGCGGTGCGGCGCAACCGCTCAGCAAATCGAAGCGGCTGTTACGTGGCGCGGATTATCGTTATGATCCGGCCTCTGGCAGGCCATCATGATCGCGATCGTTGACTATCGGGCAGGGAATCTGACGAGCGTGGCGCGCGCGCTCGAGCATCTGGGGCATCGCTGCGAGATCACTGATCGCGCAGAGACGATCCGGGCGGCCGACCGTGTGATCTTGCCGGGGGTCGGCGCCGCGGGGGCGACGATGGACAATCTGCGCGCGCGCGGCCTCGACCGGGTTTTGCGCGACGAGGTGGCGCGCGCGGGCAAGCCCTTTCTCGGCATCTGCATCGGTATTCAGGTGCTGCTCGAACGCAGTGAGGAGGACCATGCAGAGTGCCTCGGCGTGATCGCGGGGACGGTCGGGCGCTACCCGGGGTCGGTGGAGGGCCGCGCGCTGAAGGTGCCGCAGATCGGCTGGAATCGCGTCACGCAGACGCGGGCGCATCCGGTGTTTGCGGGGGTGCCCGACAATACTCACTTTTATTTTGTCAATTCCTACTATCCGCTTCCGGCTGAGCCTGCGGTGACGATCGCGACCAGTGACTATGGCGTGCAGTTCACTGCGGCGCTCGCGCGCGACAACGTGATCGCGACGCAATTCCATCTGGAGAAGAGCGGCGCGGCCGGGCTCAGGCTGCTGGATAATTTTTGCCGGCTCGGGCGCGAGCAGTTCTGAGGTTTTGCGAATACTCAGATGATCGCTAAACGCATCATTCCCTGCCTCGATGTACGCGCGGGCAAGGTGACCAAGGGCGTGCAGTTTCTCGAAAATATCGACGTCGGCGACCCGGTCGCGATGGCGCGCCATTACTATGAGCAGGGCGCGGATGAGATTGTCTTCTACGACATCACGGCGTCGAACGAGCGGCGCGGGATTATGCTCGAAGTGGTGCGCGCGGTGGCGCGCGAGATTTTCATTCCGTTCAGCGTCGGCGGGGGCTTGCGCAGCGTCGAAGATATGCGCGCGGTGATCCTGGCGGGGGCGGAGAAAGTTTCGATCGACTCGGGCGCAGTGCGCAATCCGACGCTCATCGCAGAGGGGGCGCGCGCCTTCGGCAGCCAGTGCATCGTGCTCTCGATGCAGGTGCGGCGGCGCGCGGCGAGCGAAGCCTTCCCCTCCGGATGCGAGGTCGTGATCGACGGCGGGCGCACGCCGAGCGGCCGTGACGCGCTGCGCTGGGCGCAGGAGGGAGCCGAGTTGGGCGCGGGCGAGCTCTGCCTCAATTCGATCGATCGCGACGGCACCAAACTCGGCTACGACCTCGAGCTGACGCGGCTGGTCAGCGAGCGCGTGCCGATTCCAGTGATCGCGTCGGGCGGCGCGGGCGAGCCGCGCCATCTGCTCGAAGCGTTTACGCGCGGCGCGGCGGAC
This sequence comes from Binataceae bacterium (SeqCode), assembly GCA_050736455.1. Classification (GTDB taxonomy): domain Bacteria; phylum Desulfobacterota; class Binatia; order Binatales; family Binataceae; genus JAJPHI01. Next base: position 4,651 of record JBOHWF010000236.1, read on the forward strand.
GCGGCGATCGTCGCCTCGATCGTGCACTACGGTGAGCATCCGATCGCGGAACTCAAACGGTTTCTGAAGGGCCATGGCGTCGAGATCCGCGACGCGGTGACGATCGCAAGGAGCGCACAGTGAAAATCGCATTGGTGGTTTCGGACTTCAACTTCGACGTCACCTCCTTGATGCTCGAACGCGCGCGGCGCCACGCGGAATTCCTGGGGGCGGAGGTCAGCCACGTGATTCACGTGCCCGGGGTGTTCGACATGCCGCTGGCGGTCAAGAAGCTGCTCAAGCGGCGTGACGTTGACGGCGTCGCCATCCTGGGCGCGGTGATCAAGGGCGACACCAATCACGACGAGCTGATCACGGCGCCGGTGGCGAGTGCGGCGGTGAATCTCGCGATCCAGTTCGACAAGCCGATTGGGCTCGGGATCACCGGTCCGGGGATGGATCGGATGCAGGCGCTCGATCGCATCGACAATGCGAAGAACGCGGTCGAGTCTGTGGTGCGCATGGGCAAGCTGGTCAAGGAGATCGGCGAATAACCGCACGCGCGATCGCGTTAAGCGATCGCGCCTGTGCAAAAACGCGCGCGCGCGGATTGAGGATCGCGACGGCGGTTTCTATACTCGGTCGCGTGGCGGTGAAGACGGGCGAGGGCGGGATGGCGCGGGCGCAGACTTTTTCAACGCGCGCGGCGGCGCGGATTCTGGCGGTTTCTCCGGATCGCATCCGCTATTGGGTCAAGCACCGGCTGCTGAGTCCGGCGGCGCCACGCGGCCGGCGCCATCGCTTCGCTTTCAACGACCTGCTGCTGATGCGGATGGCCAAGGAGCTGCTTCCGAGCCGCGGCCATCTCAAGTCATTTCGCCGGCGCTTCGACGGCATCGCGCGTTACTTCGGCGCGCGGCGTCCGGTCACCTCGCTCAATTTGGAAAGTCAGGACGGGCAAATCTTGGTGCGCGACGGCGACCTCGTGTTCGAGGCGGAGAGCGGACAACTGCTGCTCTGGCACGAGCGCGAGCGGCCGGCGGGCAAGGTCGAGGATGGCTTCGGGCCGGCGCGCGTGCGGGCGCGCTTCGAGGAGGCGCGGCGGCTGGCCGAGTCCGATCCGCTGCGGGCGCTGATGCTCTACAACGAGCTGATCGAGCGCGAGCCGCGGAACTTCGAGCTGCATCTGCGGACCGCGGCGCTGCTCGAGCGCGAGGGCGACTTTGCGGGTGCGATGCGCCATCTGCAGGGCGCGGCGATGATCGCGCCGGGCAACGCCGAAGTGCATCTGCGGCTGGGCCTGATTCAGCGCCGGCGCGAGGAATTCGAGCTCGCGACGCAGAGTTTTCAACGCGCCACGGAGTGTGATCCGCTGGCCGCGGAGGCGCATCGCAATCTGGTCGAGCTCTACGAGCGGGTCGGCCGCAAGCGCGACGCGCTGCGCCATCTCAGCACGCTGCATCGGCTGCGTCGCGACCACTAGGCCCGGCAACTACCGGTAACGAGCGCGCGGTTGGCTTGCGCCGCCAGCGGCGATAAGATCGCGGCCAGCATGAGTTCCCGCCCGCTGAAAGCGATCGACATCCTGCGCCATGAACTCAAGGCGCTGCGCTTCATCCTGGACAACTACCACGCGGGCAGACTCGAGCCGGCGGCGTTGCCGCCGCGCGAGGACTTCCAATCGGTGCAGGGGCGGGCGCTCTACGAGCTCATCCTGCGCGCACCGAGCCGGGCGGCGGCCGAGAGCCAGATCGGAGAGCTCGAGCTCGACGAGGTCGATACGGATTCGTTTCTGCACCTGAGCGGCGAGCATTACTACACTTATCCGGCGCTGGTGCGCGAGCGCGCCGAGGCGATTCGCCGGGGCGAACTCAAGGTCGAAGCGGCGTGAACGCGCTCGAATGCGCGGAGCTGCATTTCCTGATCGACGCCGCCGGGGCGATCATCGCGTTTCAGGAAAAGGAGCAGTCGTGGGCCGGGGCGCTGGCGTTCTCGAGCGAAGCGGCGGCCCGCCACTTTATCGCCACGAGCCATCTGGAAGTCGCCGAGGTCGCTGCGATCGCTGCGGACGATCGGGCGAGCGTCGCTGGTCTGATCGCGGCGATGAAAAAGCGGCCGATTCGTTATCTGCTATTGGATCTCGATTACGCGAGCGGGGCGTGCCGGCAGGTCGAGTTCGACGGCACGGGCTTCGGCGCGGTGACGCCGCGGCAATTCACCGCGCGCCAGCCGCATCGCTAGGCCGCGGGTTAAGTGGCGGAGAACCGCACCGGCGAAGACGCAGAGCTCGTCCCGAGGCCGGGGGACGCGGCGGAGTTGGCGTTCGCGGAGATCGAGCAGGCGCGGGGGCGGCTGCAGGGGATTCTCAAGCCGACGCCGCTGATCCGCAGCGCGACGCTCGATCGGCTGATCGGGGCGGAGGTTTATCTCAAGCCGGAGAATCTGCAAAAGACCGGGTCGTTCAAAATTCGCGGGGCGTATAACCGGATCGTGACGCTCGCGCCTGAGGACGCCACGCGCGGCTTGATCACGGCATCGGCGGGCAACCACGGCCAGGCGCTGGCCTACGCGGCGACCCGCGCCGGCGCGCGCGCCACCATCGTGATGCCTGAGACGGCGGCCATCGCCAAGATCGACGCGACCCGCGGCTACGGACAGAAGGTGGTGCTCGCCGGCGCCGACTATCAGGCCGCGCGCACGGCGGCCGAGGCGCTCCGCGCGAGCACCGGCGCAACCTTTGTCGACGCGTATGACGATCCCGCGGTGATTGCCGGTCAGGGCACGATCGGGCTCGAGATCGCCGACGAGTTAACTCCAGACGTGGTGATGGTTCCGGTCGGCGGCGGCGGACTGATCGCCGGAATCGCCGTCGCGCTGGCGAGGCGCGCGCCGCAGGCCGAAGTGATTGGCGTCGAAGCCGCCGGGTCGCCGCAGCTCAGCGCGAGTCTCGCCGCGGGCACGGCCAGCGCGATCGCGCGGCCGGTCGATACGATCGCTGACGGGCTCGCCACCGGCCGGATCGGCAAGCTGCCGTTCGCGTTGCTTCGCGAACGAGTCACGCGCGTCGTGTCGGTCGATGATTTCGAGATCGGCGAAGCGGTGCTGCTCCTGCTCGAGCGGCTCAAGCTGCTGACCGAAGGGGCCGGCGCCGCGGCGCTGGCCGGCGCGCTCAAGCTCAAGGGCGAACTGCGGGGGAAACGGGTCGTGATTGTCGTGAGCGGCGGCAATATCGACATCAATCTGCTCGACCGGATCATCGGCTACGGCCTGGTCAAGGCGGGTCGCCGCGCGCGACTCGAGATCGATCTGCACGATCGCCCCGGCGAGCTGCATAAGTTGCTGGCGCTGATCGGCGAGAGCGGCGCCAACATCCGCGCGATCGCGCACGATCGCGACCGCTCGGAGATCGCGATTGGCGGGGCGCGCGTGGTCGTCGAGTTGGAGACGCGGGGGCCGGAGCATCTGCGCGATTTGCGCCAACGGCTCGCGGGTCATGGGTATAGAAATAGCTAGGTGAACATCGCGCGGAAGCCCTTGGGCTTCACCATTTTCCCCGCCGGGCGCATGGTCTGCGCGAGCGTGGCGAGGGCTTTGCGGAACTCCTCGAGTTCGGCGGCCTGCTTGCGGTCGAAGCGAATCTGATCGCCGCCGGTCCGCGCGAATTCCTCACGCTCCCGCTTGCGCTTCGTATAGAAAGTTTCGAATACGTCGCGGACCGCGTGATACATCTTGAGCAGTGGGACGAACGAGCCGTGACAGTGCGGGCAGTGGAACACCACGCCCGCCTTGAAGTGCCGATAGGGCGCGCTGAAATCCTTGCTGCAGTCCTTGCAGACAACCGGGACGGCCCAGCCGGCCGGATCGAACTCGTCGCGCGCTGCGCTCGGGGCGGCAGGAGTTGGTGCGGCGGCGTCCGGAAGCGGTGGCGCAGCAGACGTCTCGGCGGCGCGCTCGTCGGTTTCTTGACTCATCGTGTTTGACTACCTCGCTTCAGACTGACCAATTCCAAACGCGTGGCCTCGGACGGTCAGTCGCAGTGTCCCGTCTGCAATTGAGCGTATCGAAAATGAAACGATCGTGCTTGGTACTGTATCTTTCGTGTGCCATGGTCGCGACTCCGGCAAATAGGCCAGATTATAGGCAGGAATTCGAGCGCTTCCCTCAATTCGCCGGAATTTGGGCTTTGATGACCTTCTTCGCCTCGACGCTCCGGACTTTCGCATTATCGCGCGGTCAAACTGCCTGATCGTGGCTTTCGCGCGCAGACGAGGGCGGCAGCGGCCCGCTGGCACGGCTGTTGGATAAGAAGTCGATGGCGAGGAGTTCACGATTTCAACCGAAAATCGGTTTCGCAGAAGAGTCTGAACGCGGCGTCATCGGGGACACATGGATAACGAAGATCGTTTCCTGCCTGAATTCGGGGTTAGGATCTTTCTGGTCGAAGACAACTCCGAACATGCGTTTATCGCGCTCACGGTGATCCGTCAGTTGCTGGGTGAGGCGAGCGAGATAATTGTCGCAGAAACCGCTGACGAGGCGGTGGGCCTGATCGCGCAATTCACCGTGCATGACCGTCCGGACTTGATTCTGATCGATCTGCGGCTGCCGAAAAACGGCGGCTTCGCAGTCCTGGCTGCGGCGCGCTCGCACGAGGCTTGTTCCCGCGTGCCGGCCTTCGTGATTACCAGCTCGCTCTACGATCATGATATCGCGCAGAGTTATCAGATGGGCGCGTCGGCGGTGCTGTGCAAGCCGCTCTCGCGGGCGAGTCTGCGCGAGGAGTTGATTCGGATCGGCAAGCTGGCGCCGGGCGAGACCCCCTCGCGCGTCGCCGCCACGCACTGAGCGAACTGACAGACGACTTACGGCAGGATAGCCGGCCAATGATCGTTCCAGGGGCGGGCTTGCTCGTAAGCGTGGGCGGCTTGTAGCACCAGATCGTCGCGATGGCGTTCGGCGACGATCTGCAAGCCGCAAGGCAACCCTTCATCGGTCATTCCCGCCCTTACTGAGGCGGCAGGATGGCCGCTCAGATTGAACGGGTAGGTAAAGACCAGCGCATGCATCAGGTCGCCGAGTGGCTGCCCGTCGATTTGCATCGGCGGCGGTCCCGAGGCGTTGAAAGCCGCGGTCGGTAGCGTCGGCGTCAGCAACAGATCGAAACGCTCGAAGATACCGCGGAGCCATTCGTTGAACTGGGTACGCATGCGATAGGCCTCGCCGTAATCGCGCCAACTGACGTTCGTGGCGCTCTCGACGCTGGCGAGAAATGCGCGGCCGTACTCTTCGCGATGATCCGCCAGGTAGCCGCTTAGGCCGGCGAGCGACTGCGGTGCGCTAATCGTTCGCCAGGCCTGCGCGGTTTCGATGACCGGCTCGTCGAGGATCGCGACTTCGTGGCCGAGCTCCTTGAAGACCGTCGCGGCGCGCGCGGTCTCCCGCCTCACGTCGGATTCAACTGGATGCCCGAAGTCAGGATGAAATGCGATGCGCATCCGTGGCGGCATCCGTTCGAGGACCGCCGCGTAGGAGATGCCCGGATGCGGCATTGAAGCCGGGTCAGAGGGATGGTAGCCGGCGACGGCGTCGAGATAGAGCGCGGCGTCGCGCACGGTGCGCGTGATCGGACCAACCGTCGCGAGGTCCACCCACTGGGTCATCCCGAGCCGCGGCCCAACCGGAATCCGGCCTTGCGTCGGCTTGATCCCGAACGCGCCGGTGAAGGCGGCGGGAATCCGAATCGAGCCACCCCAGTCGGAGGCGGTCGCGAGCGGCGTCATCCCGGCCGCGATCGCCGCCGAACTGCCGCCCGACGAGCCGCCGGGCGTGCGCGCGGGATTCCACGGATTGCGGCTGACGCCGAAGAGACGATTTCTGGTGAAGGCGGTGTGACCGAACTCCGGGGTGTTGGTCTTGCCGACGACGATCGCGCCGGCGGCCTTGAGCCGCGCCACCTCGATTGAGTCGGTCAGCGCGAGATGGTTTTTGAATGGAACCGAGCCAAAGCTCGTCACCATCCCGGCGACGTCTTCGAGGTCCTTGACGCCGAGCGGCAGACCGGCGAGCGGCCCGAGGTCGTCGCCGCGCGCGAGCTGATCGTCCATTGAACGTGCTTCGGCGAGCGCGCGGTCGAAACGGGTCGCGGAGAAGGCGTTGAGGCGGGGGTTGAGTTGCTCGATGCGCGCGATCGCGGTTGTCATCAGCTCGCTCGGCTTGAGCTCGCGCCGGCGGATCATCGCGGCCAGATCGAAGGCGGAACGCCAATGCAAATCGTTCATGGTTATCGGCTCCAAACGTAAGGACACGAGATCGGTTCATACTCCAGGCGCGCCGGCGGTCACAAGAAAGCGGAATCGTATGCGGTTTGGTGATTGCGAGGCCCGCGCCATTGATGCGATAAAAGCGGGACGTTGAGGGGGGTCGAAGCGGATGCCGATCGGAAAGCGGATGGAACTGCGCAAACTGCTCGTAACCGGCGTCGCGCTGTTGGCGGCGTCAACCTTCTGTAGGCGGCCGCTGTTCGCCGCCGACGGAGGGCAAAACGGGAGTGATTCAGTGAGTACAACTTCTTCGGGCGACCACGCCGCAACGATGGACACCGAGACCAAGTCCAACGCCTTTCGCGAAGTTCTCAAGCAGATGGGCGCCGGGCAAAAGCCCGAACCCAAACTTTGGAGTACTTTCGTCGCGGCGCAGAACGACGGCCTCAAGACCGGGCCAAAAATCGGCGACAAGGTTCCCGACTTTACCCTGCCCGATCAGAACGGCAAGTCGCGGTCGCTGCACGAGCTGATGGGTCCCAAAGGCCTGCTGCTGGTTTTTTCCCGCAGCGCGGATTGGTGACCCTACTGCCGTTCGCAGCTCGTCGAGCTGCAGGAATCCTCGGAGGCCCTCAAGCGCAACGGCATCAACGTTGCGTCGGTAACCTACGATTCGCAGGACGTGCTGAGCCGTTTCGCGGCCGCCTACAAGGTCGGCTATCCGATGCTGTCGGACAAGGGCAGCGTGACAATCCGTAAATTCGGAATTCTTAACACCAACGTGCCCCAGGACGTCACGCGGTTTTACGGGATCCCGTTCCCGGGCCAGTATCTGATCGCTCCCGATGGCACGGTCAAGGACAAGCTGTTTCTGCCGGACTATCAGGAGCGTCCGACCGCCTCGGAGATTCTGCTGACGGACTTCGGCGTCGGCGGCAACGCGGTCGTGGTGAAGGCGGAGGATGTGACGGCGAAAATCACGGTATCAGATGACAAGAGCTACAGCGGCCATCAACTCGGCGTCCGCGTGGCTTTCGAGGTCGGAGCGGGATGGCATATCTACGGCGCGCCGCTGCCGCCCGAATATACGGTGACGAAAGTGACCTTCGGCGGCGACCTGGTACAGAGTCAGGCGCTCAAGTTCCCGCCGCCGACGCCGCGCAAGTTCGAGGCGCTGGGACAGACCTTTCCGGTCTATGAGGGCAAGTTCGCCGCGGTCGGAAATATACTACTCAAGCAGCAGCTCAAGCCGGATGACTACAAACTGTCCGGCACGCTCGAGTTTCAGGAATGCAATGATAACGAGTGCAAGATTCCGCAGTCGGTAGCGTTCGCGATCCCGCTCAAGATCGAGCCGCTGGTCGCAGCAGCGCCCAAGGCGTAGCCGAACGGAAAGCGATCTCACGCTATCGATTTCGCGGTCGGACGCGAACCGACTGACCGGACCTCACGCGCGACGGCGCCGATGCGGCCAAGCCAGCGCTAGCAGCGCGCCCAAAATTATCGTCAGAGTGCTTCGCATCCTCAAGTCGCGTGGTGCGACAACAGCTCAGAATAGTGCGAGCGGATTGACCGGCGAGGCGGTGCCGCGTTCGAGGATCAGCGGCGCCATCAGGAACTGGAATTCGTAGCGCCCGAGGCGTGCACAGGCCGTCGCGAGCGCGTCGAGATCGGCGTTGTCGATCAGATGCAGCCCCATCATCACGAGGGTGCAGACGTGAATCGGCAGGGCGAACTTCTCAATCCCGCTCGGGAACACGTCGCTCACGCCGTCGGAACCGAGCACCGCGATGCGGCGCTCGTGGAGCCACGGCAGACACGAGGTATCGAGTCCCGCCATCCCATCCTGAAACGCGTTCCATCCGCCCTTGGCCTTGCGCATTTTTGCCCGTCCGGTGCGGACGAAAAGCACGTCACCCTCTTCGACCTTGACGCGCTGTTCGCGTT
>JBOHWF010000237.1:0-31304 GCA_050736455.1 Binataceae bacterium (SeqCode)
AAAAGCCACAACGGCTTCTTCCTCGGCCGGAGCCAGAACTGTCGAGCGCGCTTCCTTCGGCCCCACCGGAGCATCGTTGGCGAAGCCGCGCTTCCTCCAGTTGGCGGCGGTCTTCGGGTTGATCCCGTGCTGCTCCGCCTCCCGTTCAGGCACTTTTGACTATGTTGGATTGCGCGGCGCACTGCCTCTGCCGGGCGGGCGCAGCCGGGCAAAGCTTGCCCCGCAAATCCCTCCGTTGCAGCGTGGCGCATCCTACCCCAGCACAACACGGGACTAAGCACCTCAGCCCGGGCGATCCAGAGGCTTGGATTCGCAAAGCGGAAGACCGCGCCGTCGAAAGCGCCGGGAGAACGCAACGGTTCACCGCATCCCTGACGATCGGCATCACGCCTGGGCTGCCCAGTCGCATCAAGGTCACAGCGTCCCAGCGCGAGCTGATGGCCGCCGAGACTTCGCGCGAACTGGGCTCAAATTTTGTCAAATGTCACGGAGCTTGGTTCGATGGACGGTCTCACCGAGGAACGCATCATCGACCGCCGCCGGCGCATTGTTTCGTTTTCGCCAGGAAGCACCTTTGCCTTCGTCCGGTGGGCCGCGAATGAGCATGGAACGATCACCTCTCGTATCGACGTTCTGCGCGCGGCCGCGTCCGGCACGGCGATCTCGACGATCCCCGGCGTGAAGCCTGGCGGCGAGATCCTTCTCCGGCTCGCCGGCTGGCCGAAAGTTGAACGGGTGCTGAAAGCGATCGATGCGATCGAGGCGCCCGGCGCCGCTCCCAAGGATGTGGCGCCGGCCCATTTGAGCCATCTCCATAACCGTATCTCCGCAGGCAAGATTCCGCGCGCCTATAGCCGCGCCCGTCATCGCGCCTGGCTCCTTCGGCGGACAATCGAACGAGGAGCGCGTGCACCGTAATTCTTGGCACGATGCTCGCGAGCGCGACTCTTACCAATTGCTCCCGCGGCAATCGATCGCCCACCAACATTCATCTGGAATGCTTCGGCCAGCGTGCCGATCGGTCTCTACCGTATCCTGCCGGAAAATCATCTGGCCGGGACCGGTCTCGCCGTCCTCATGCCGCCAGAGCCCATCGCGAAGTTTCTCGCGGATCGCAATTATTTGCCGCGCGGGGTACCGCTTTTAAAGCAGGTTCTCGCGCTTCCGGGACAGACTGTTTGCCGCATCCGTCTCGCCGTCATGATTGATGGAGTCGTGATGGCCACAGCTCGCGAACGCGATCATCGCGGCCGGCCGCTGCCGGTTTGGCAGGGCCGCCACATGAACGCGGAGGTGGTGCTGCGTGAGCCCGGCGAGCGGACGACATCATCAAGCGCATTCATCAAGGCCTCACCGGGAAAGGATGGGAGCGGGCTGCCGCTGATTTCGTATTGAGGGGTGAGGCGGAAACCACGCCCGTGATTGGCCGTCTGGCCGCGCGCGGGCTGGATGATGAGCTGAAAAGCCCGGCTTTTGCCGTCATCGGCGGCGTTGACGGCCGTGCGCATCGTATCCGCTTGCCTGATTTGGCGGCGGCTGGGGATTCCGCCCCCGGCTCGATCGTCGAGCCGCGGCGTTACGAGGATGCGGCGAGAACCGGCCTTTCCCGAGCACGAGGCGATCGTGCCGGAAACTCCGTCACCGTTAGATCCCTTCGACGCATTGGCGGACGAGGCTGATGATGAACCCGTGCAAGCAAAGGTGTTCCGGCAGCGGATGCGGACAGCCGCGAGGCAAGCCGCCCTCGGCCCCGGCGATGGTCTCGATCTGTGAGATGCCATGAAGGAGCAATTCACTGTCTATCTCGAACCGGATCTGATGCGCACGCTCATCGAATACGCGGAGCGGCGCGGAACGCCAAAATCCCTCGTCGCCGAAGCGGCCATCGCCTCGTCCCTGTCGCCGGACGCCGCCGAACGGCAAGAGGCAACGTTGACGTGGCGCCTCGACCGGATCTCCCGTCAAATGGAACGGCTGGAACGCGATGTGGGAATCTCCGTCGAGACCGTTGCGCTGTTCATCCGCTTCTGGCTGATGGCGACGCCTTCCTGCCGGAGCAAACGCAAGCGGCAGCCCGCGCCAAGGGTCAAGAGCGTTATGAGGGTTTCCTTCAAGCGCTAGGCCGCCGGCTTGCCAAGGGGCCGGGTTTCATCCGGGAAGTGTCATTGGATATCAAAATCCCCCGGCTTCTCAAAATCTGAGATCGCAAAAGAACGGACACAAAATCCTGAATGAATGATTAGCACTATTTTGGTAGATTTACGATTGGTTTGCGATACCAGGGTCATGGTTCGCGCTCCGTTGACCAGAGCGGCGGGCGATGGCTTCGGCCGGAACGGGTCTCCCCCATTGCCCGCAACACCTTCCCAGCGTGTCATGTCCATTACCCCCGGGGATTCGGATGGGAGCGGGCGTCGATTACTTGCCTATCCGTACTGTCTTCCCCGTCGTTCAGCCGGGTCGGCATCCGCAATTTCACTTTCGAGACCTACTCAGGCTTCACTCACGCAATGACCTATCGGGCTGCTCGACCGCCCAAGGCAGCCTTTGTCACGCGGCTTCGATCCGGCCAGTTACCCGACCCGCCGCTCGTCAGCTACCAGACCTATCGACAACTATCTGGATGGAACATTCCTCCACCGATGATACGCGCCATCGGAGCGCACTGAACGGCGAAAGCTACCGGCTCGCCACCAGCAAGAAGGTGAAGCGGCGATCGGCTCAGGGGCAGAGCCAAAACTAGAAAACGCCAAACGAAGGACACCCCGCCACCAAAATATAAATCGGCGCGGAAGCACGAAAATGAATTGGCGCTTCACAGCCCTTTTCTCTTATCCCGACTGGTACACTTTCTCGCCGCCATTTGGCACAATCTATTTCCGCCATTGACAGCAGTTGCCACGACGCTACTGCTGTACAGCTGCAGGCACGTAGAAAAAGTACTGCGCAGTGTGCTCAACAAGTGCCTCGCTCTGATTGTGCGCCTGGTCGCAGCCCTCCGCAGGAGGCTTCCCGCCGTCTGTAAAGAGCCGTTGGATGTAGGTGACCCTACTAAATTAGCAGTTGCCTGCCGTCGATTTGGCGGGGGCCAACAACCAGTCAATGCCATCCGGGTCTGGAGCTGTAAAATGCTTCGCGTTTAGGGCATCACCCACGACCGAGCTACCATCCAAAGCCTCCCAGGTTGGTCCCTCGAAATGAATAGCCACCAGATCTCCCTCATCTCCGTCGACTGCAAGCAGGATCGCATGCGGCACCGCTTTCGAGGTGGCGCTGACTGGACAGGCATATTTTTGGACCCCTCTGCCGTCTGCTCGCAGGAGCAAGACATTTCCTTCCGCTACCTTCAGGATGTCTGGGGTATCCCCGCGTTCAGTAAAGAATTGGTCAGGATTCTCAGGCATTTTATCCTCCGTCTTCTGTTCGGTATGATCAGGTTAATGCGTCCTGCCGCGAGGCTGCGAATGTAAGTCGATCGTGCCTAGGACGACGTCAGCTGGCGTCGAAGCTTCCGGAAGCCCGCGAGAACTTCGGCGGGTAAGACGGTCGTCGCGGCAAACGTCGACACTTTATCCAAGAATCAGCTTAGCGCGCCCCCTGTTTAGGGGGTGCGCTTCAATGCTGAATTCGGCACAATATGAGGCACCGTCAAGTTGCTCGAGCAGCGGCTTGGCAGGAACCAAGTAGGCGCGGAGGGCGACGACGACACGAGACCCGGTTTATTCCTGTGCGACTCGATCCGGACAAACGTTTCGACCAGTAGCCTGATCTTCCCTTGAAGCTTACGCTTGAGCGTGCCGATTTGCGACTGGAACAGAGACCTTCTTTCGATTATGTTCAACCGTGAACGATGCAGCGTTTGGATATTGCTATGACCGAGTGACATGCTCCGGTCGCGGGAAATGGTAACTTTAACTCCTGAGTGAAAACTCGCCTGAGCTGTAAATAGCCGGCTTCCGCCAGTGCTTTTGCAAAGGGGGGGATACGACATGGGGTAAATGATTCCTCGCGAGAAGCTGCGAGTGCGCAACCGAACGCCATTCGGATTTTGATTATCTCCGACGTACGATTTCTCCGTGAAAGTCTAGCGGAGGTTCTACCGCGCGAAGGGACACTATTCATCTCTGGCCTCGCCGCCGACTTGCAGGAGGCCTTACTTGGAATTGTCGATAATCAACCCGATATCGTCCTCCTTGACGAAGCATTCCCAGAGGGCCCTGCAGCGATCGGACGAATCCGAGATGTTGCCCCTCAAATTCTCGTTGTCGTGATTGCCGTGGCCGAAACTGCAGAGAAAATCATTGCCTGGGCTGAAGCTGGTGTTGCAGGCTATATTCCAAGAACCGCTGGTCTCTCCGACATTGTTCCGCTACTGCTAAACACTATGCGAGGCGAGCAAGCTTGCTCAGCGCGCGTGGCCGCTGGTTTGCTGCGCCGGCTTTCCAATGTTGGCAATACCAACGCCGAACATCACGACATAACCTATTCACCGACGCTCACGGCACGCGAAGCGCAGATCGCCCAGATGATTGCTGCGGGAATGAGTAACAAGGACATTGCTCGTTGCCTCAACATAGGGCTGGCAACCGCAAAAACGCATGTTCACCATCTTCTTGGAAAGCTGAACCTGCAGCGCCGTGGCCAAGCAGCGAGCCGGATGCGCGGGCATCGCGACCGTTACATGGACCTTTAGTAGCCTCTGGGTTCCAGCATTACCCGGGCAATTCATCCGTGTCTTCAGCTCAGTCACGGGTCGATAAGTTTTTATTCCGCTCCTCCATCTTTTCTCCACCAAAAAGTGGATTTCGGACGACTGCACAATGCGCGCACACTGGCGTACGTTTCCTGCTGAGGAGCTCGCAGTGACCGCGATCCGAACGGTGATAATTACAATGTCGCCGATATTTCGCGATCTTATTGCGGAATTGATGGCGGGGCGCAGGATCCTCAACGTGATCGGGGAATTTAGTACTCGCGACGCACTCGAGGAACGGCTGCGGGTACTCGCCCCGGATCTCATTTTGATCGGGCTCGGCAGGAATGAAGGGGATGAAATCGGGCTTTCGCTCGCGCGGCTACTGCCCAATGCGAAAGTGATCGCGTTCGCAAGCGACCGGCGCGACGCGTTCGTCTACCGCATGCAATCGCAGCGTACCGCATTGCGTGACGTTTCGGCCCAAGCGCTGATCGATACCATCATGGGATTCTGACGATCCGCCGGGACTTAGATCCCGTGGCCCTGAGGATTTAGGTCCTCGCTCCACCCTCTTCTGGATCCAGAGGTGGATAGTTCCGCTGACGGGTTGGCGATACTCTGGTTGCCGGGTCAGCCCGGCCGAAGCATGTGCTTTGCGCGTGATTAAACTCAAGGATCTGGCGGAGAACCGAGATGGCGCAAGTTGCAGTGGTAGGAAGCGGGCCTGTAACACTCACCACATCGGTCGGCCGACAACTGTCGATTCCGCTCACAGCGCTCTACTTCGATGCCGGTAATGTAAAGGCCGACCGATGGCCGCTTTACAAGAAATTCAAGGCGGACGTCGATCCTTGGCTGAGCTATCTGGTTACGAAAGGCGAGCTAACGCCCAGCGCCCAGCCTGCGCCAGTCCCCGCGATCATGATCAGCGCAGCAGATGCGGGTCAGTCGGGCAATAATATTGTCGTCACATTCAGCAACATTACACCCGATCCGGCTAATCCGAGCGACCCTACCAAGACCACTTTCGATGCGATCGTGGTCGAAACTGATACTTATGCCAGCCTGAGCTTTGATCCCGCTTCGCCGAATTTCATCAGGAAAATCCTCGGCACACAGACGATCGCCGGATCGCAACGCGGGTTGGCGCATATTCTGGATGCCGATAGCCCGAGCCAGCCAAAGCCAGGAAGTTTCCAGCTCGGCGGTGGCAGCGCGGCAGCCAAATCGGCGGCGCCAATCAACGGCGATCCCACAGGAACCGCCTTCAATCTCGAAGCAAAGAAAGTCGGCACAGATGGCGACAAGACCAAGGCGACGATTTCGAACGTCGACGCAACGGGAAAGACCTTTTCAGTGGTCATTGTCTGGTCTTCGCAGCCAATTTCCGGATTAAAGCTTGGGGATCTTCCAAGTAAATTGGCGCAGTCTGGCTACGAGATATCGGTGGCGCCTCCGTCCAGCGGGTTTGCGGTTCCAACCGCCGGCAGCATTAGCCTTGCTGGCGGCGCGGACGCCGCAGCGGCGTCTGCCGCAGCAGCCACGGTTCCTGCAGGCTAGATCCTCGAGAAGTGGGCGGCAACGCCGTTGAACCGGAGCGAAAACAATGGGCATCTCGCCAACCTATCCAGGCATATACATCCAAGAATTGCCGAGCAGCGCACACACGATTACCGCTGCCCCGACATCAATCACGGTGTTCGTCGGCTATACGCATCCGCTCAAAACCAAGAATTTCAATCAGGCAGTCGAACTCTTCAGCTTCACCGATTACGAGAACCTGTTCGGCGGCCTCTTTGCCAGCGACGTCTTCGATTCGAACGTCGCTTACGCGGTAGACCAATTCTTTCTCAATGGCGGGTCGATCGCATATGTTATCGGGCTAAAGCCTTTTTACAGGGATATCAATGGGACGCCTCTCGGCGCCACGCCACCAAGTCTTACATTTTCGAGCTTGGTCTTTGTCGCCCTTGAACCTACTGACGCCGCGACCTTGTCGGTGACCATAAACAACGTTAACTCGGCCGGAGACACCGCCGACGTGACAATCACCTATAGCAGCCGAGTCGAAACCTTCCGCAAGGTGACGATCGCCGGGTCTGTCAATGGCCTCAACTACATCGACAAACGTATCAACGGCATTTCCCAGTTGGTGACAGTCGCCCCCAGCGGCATGAGCTACACGCTTCCAATCGTGTCGTCAACGGAGGTCAAAGGGGCCTTCCCGCCGGGGACGCCGGCGAACTTCGCGACAACCTTCAGCACGTTGGACTTCGCCAATGTTTTTCAGCAGGATAGCACGTTGGACAAAATCCCGATTTTCAATCTGTTGCTTCTGCCTGGCATCGCGGACAGCGGAATATGGAGCGATGCGCTTGCTTTCTGCGAACGGAAGCAAGCCTTCGTCATCATGGATCCTCCAAGACAAGCCGTTGCGGACCAGGCGACCGCGAGCCTCACGGGGTTGCCGCTGATGGCGGACGAAATGCAAGGAAACAATGGTCTCGCTCCGGTTCCAAAGAGCACCAACGGCGCGATATACTTTCCTTACCTGAAATCGGAGGATCCCCTTACGGGCAACATCATCGAATTGCCCCCCAGCGGCTTCGTGAGCGGGATCTATTCGCGCACCGACCTAAATCGCGGTGTCTGGAAGGCGCCCGCCGGTTTGGAGACAAACGTCCTGAATACGACCGGAGTCGTGGATCGTGGCCGAATGACCGACCCAGGCCAAGGCGCCCTCAATATCATTGGTGTGAACTGCCTACGCTCGTTCCCGACCGGCACCGTGGTTTTCGGCGCGCGGACGCTGGTTGGCGCGGACGACAATACTCCCTTCCAGCAATGGAAATATGTTCCTGTCCGTCGCATGGCGCTGTTCATCGAGCAGACGCTTTACGAGAATCTCAAGTGGGTCATCTTCGAGCCGAACGATGATCCCCTTTGGACTGCGATCCGCACGACTATCAACAATTTCATGCTGTCGCAGTTCAACCAAGGCGCCTTCCAAGGCGACACGCCGAGCAAGGCTTTCCAGGTCAAATGCGACTCGACGACCACGACGCAGGACGACATCAATAATGGCATCGTCAACATCATCGTCGCGTTTGCTCCCCTGAAGCCGGCCGAGTTCGTCATCATCAAGATCGCGCAGCTCGCCGGCCAAGTCCAGCAATAGGAGAGCCGACATGGGCAAACCGTTCTCGGTCAATACCAATCGATTCGATCCTTACAAGAGCTTCCGCTTTCTTGTCTACTTCGAGCAATCGACCACACCGGTTGCGGCGGTGAGCAAGGTCGGCGGCCTCAAGCGATCCTCCGACCCGATCGAATACAAGGAAGGCGGCAACGCGATCATCCGCAAGGGCCTCGGACGGACGAAGTATGATGCGATCACCCTCGAGCGTGGCGTGACGCACGACACGGATTTCGAGGCCTGGGCCAACGCGGCGCAGGTTCTCGACAAGGGTGCGGCCTCGCAGTCGCTCAAGAATCTGCGCAAGGAAATTCACATCGAGCTGCTCAACGAGGCGGCGCAGCCGGTCCACCGTTACATCGTCCATGCCTGCTGGGTCTCGGAATATCAGGCGTTGCCGGATCTCGACGCCGGCGGCAATGCCGTCGCAATCGAGCACATCAAGCTCGAGAACGAGGGCTGGGAGCACGATCTGAGCCTGACCGAACCGACGCAGACATAGGCAGGGCGCGATGGCGGAGTCGCGACGGATTGTTGTGAGGTGAAGCGGATCGCAGCGCGTCTATTTTAGGGAATTCTCGTAATGAACCCGTACCGGCTGCCGGTCAGTGGATTCGACATTCATCTGCGACAAGCCGGCGGCCGTGAGGACCTGATGTTGCTCGAAGCCTCTGCGCTCGATATGGCGCTGGCGATCGCCCTCCTCGAAAACGTCGCGTCGCGATCCGATGAAGGCGTTGCCGATTGGGCGGCGCTCCCAGTGACGGATGTTGACGCGGCCTTGCTTCGCATCCGCCAAAACCTCCTCGGTGATCTGATATGCACCGATTTACTTTGCCCCGCCCCATTATGCGGCAAACGCATTGACGTGAAATTCAGCATCGGCGAGTTCCTCGCCCATCATGCACCGAGCCGAGTCCGCGGTGTCGGCCCCGCCGGCGCCGACAATCCCGGCTGGTTTCGTCTGGCCGATGGATCGGCGATGTTCCGCTTGCCGACCGGAGAGGACATCATCGCGGCTGCAATTGAACGCAGCCCCGAGCGCGAGCTGATTCGCAGATGCATCCGGCCGGCCGGGCTTCGCACCACGCTGTTACGTCGCGCCTTGCGAGCCATCGAAACGATGGCGCCGAGCCTGTCGGACGAGTTGGCCGCCGAATGCGCGGAATGCGGCGCGGCCGTCAGGATTTACTTCGATGCACGAAGCTTCGCGCTGCGCGAATTGCAAGGTCACGCAGCGTTCATTTATGGCGACACGCACCTACTCGCTCACCATTACCATTGGCCCGAAGCCGACATCCTTGCCCTGCCACGCGACCGGCGCATCCACTACGTTGAAATGTTGAGGCAGCCGGAAAGAGGGTCTTGAGATGGCCCGCTTCTCCTATCTCGCTCGAACGTTGGGGAGCCTGCCCGCCCGGGATGCGACCGTAAAGCCGGCGCATCCGTTGCTGAGTCGGTGGCAACTTGCGTCCGCGCCGGAGCCGGCCGGAAGAACGGCTGGCGTCGCTGCAGCGGCGCAAGCGGTCACCCAAGCGGCGCCGCCCTTGGCCCCCGGAGTCATTGCCTCAGGCCGGCATTCCAGCTTTGAGACGACGTCCTCGCCGCCACCGGTCGAGATGCGGAGTTCATCTGTTCGAAATCAGCGCCTCGCGCCAGCGCGGCCAGCCTCGCAAGCTGCCAGTCCTCCGCAATCGGCCCCGCCACGCGATGCGTTTGAAGCATCGCGGCGTCAAGCTACGGATCTGGATGCTCGGAAGACATTATTAGCGCCATTAGTGCCACTGCGGATTTCCCAGAGCAATCCGCTTAGGGCGCCGCCGCGTCGCGCCGCGGATTTCGACGCTTGGAATCCATCATCAGAGCGGGGTCCTCCTGCCGATATCGATTCGAACACGCTGTCCATCACGCCGGTCGGCCGGACCAGGCCACTGGACCGGCCGCAGGTCTCGGATAACGCGCCCGGCGCCCGGGCGCGCGAGCCGCGCCCGCCGAACATCGCACTGACGCAACGCGTTCAATTGCGGGACCCATCCTCGACTCGCGAAGCGTCATCTCCTGGTTCCCCGCAGGCTTTGCCCCGGCGACCGCCCGAAATCTCTGCATCACCTTTCCCGACGATCATCGAGCCGAAAGCGCTCGCAATTCCGCCCGTACAGCGCGCCGAACCCCGGCCGCGCCAGGAAAGGGGTATCCGCATCGGCTCCATCGACATTCGCATCCAATCCCCACCGCCGCACCCGCAGCCAGCGCATCGCGTTGCTCCGCCGCAGCCGGTGACTTCTACGCTGGCGCGCGGGTTTGTCTCCTCGTTCGGGTTGCGGCAGGGATGAGGAGGTCTCACAATGGCACTCAACACGCTCGGGGTGCTGGACCTCTCATTCGTGACGGACAGGCTGACCGATCTTCTCAACGGCTGCGTCGACAAATGGCCCTTTTGGGCACCGACACCGCCGGGGGGTGGCAGCAGCGGTGAAATCCCTAAGTTCCACATCAATGTAACGGGCGCGGCGCCAGACACGGTTCGGTCTGTCGGCGGATGCCAACTCAGCCTCTACCTGTTCCACGTGACGCCGGACTCCTACCAGCGCAATTCACCCGTGGTTGGTCCGCGCGCCCAACCCATTCCGGCGCAACCTTTAAGTCTCGACCTCTACTACCTTCTGAGTGCATTCGCGCCGGATGACTACCACCAGGAACAGCAGGCGATGAGCATTGCGATGCGATGCTTCCATGAGCACCCGATTGTACGCATGCCCGTCCCGATACCTGTGGCGCCGCCGCCGGCGCCGCTACAATTCCAGCCTGAAGAGTTCACGCTAACGATGGAAGTCGAGACCGTCGACAGCCTGTCGCGGCTCTGGCAATCCGTCACGTCCTCGATGCGTCTGGCTGCGGTCTACAAGGCCAGCATAGTCTTCATGACGCCGCCGGTTCCCGTCACCGCGCTTGCCAAAGCGGTCCAGCAAATCAATCTCGGGGTTGACCCCGCCGCATTGCCATTCGCCGCAAACGGGCAGCTGATCGGCGCCTACAGAAAGGTCAGATATATTTCACCGTCCAGCGCGGCCGCCAGCCAGCCGACACTAAGCTATGATTCCTCCGCGCCGACTGTTGCGGCGGGCCAGACGCTGATTCTGTACGGCGCGGGCTTTAGCGACGGACACGGCGGGGCGAATCAGACTGCCAAGCGGCTCTACCTATTGACCCCGGCCGGGAGTGAACAAGACGTGACAACTTGGATCACGCCGGACGCAAATCCCAATCCCCCACCCGCAACCATCGTCCTCGATTCGCGGCTCACGATCCGGTTGCCGGCCGCGGCGCTCGATCCCGGCGTGTATCAATTGAGGGTCGGCAGCGATATCGCCTCCGGGGACGCCACGACCTATCGCAGCAACGCCGTTCCGATCGGCATCGCACCAGCGGTGATCGGGATGCCATTGCCGCCCCTCCCGCCGATTCTCCGCGCGGGCACATTCAGTGGGAGCGGGTTCATTTCGGGCAAGACTGAAGTTTTGCTCGAGATCATTCCGCTCGCCGAAGGCCCGCCGCAACCCGGAAATTTCCAGATCACGGGAGGCGCCACGATCGACTTTCAGCCACCGGTTGGACTTTCGACGGGCCTTTACGTCCTACGGGTGCGTGTGAACAACGTCGAATCCGATCCCTCATGGTGGGTCTCGATATGATTGACGCCCTCGAAATGACAAAGCGGGCGCGCGTGGACGCAATCGAGCCGGCGTTCATCAATAGGATTCGGCTCCGCGCCCAACGGCGCGCCTTGTGGATCCGCACGCAAGACACGTCTGCGTCGAACCGTGTCTACGACGGTGAGGCAATCGCTCACACCGAGGTCGAGCGCATCCTGGCCGGCGGTGCCGTTCTCGCCGAAGCCGAGGGCACCTTCTATGGAAAAGATCCCGCCGCGCGCCAGCTCACAAATGCGATTCACCTGGCGGACCTGCGATTTCGCGGCGATGAATTGTGGCTTCGCTTGGCCCGCGAGTTCTCGCTCTCGCAATACGAACTCGATTTGCTTTCGCTGAACGTCGCCGTGGAGATCCATCCGACGTTGCGCCGCGCTTACGGATATCTCAATGACGATACGACGGCATGTCATCCGACGCCCTGGCTAGCCGCCTGTCTGTTTGAATGGCCGTCGACAATCCGTTTCACACCGCAGTCTCCGATCGTATTCTGGCGCTTCGCGCGGCCGGCGGATGGTACACCCAACCCTTGGGGACTCAATTCGCCTTGGATCGCCGACGCCTTCATCGTCGGATGGATCGCCGACACCCAGCTGCTCGATCCGTTCCTCGCGGGCGCAATGTCGGCGCCCGCCGGACGGGGCCTACCATCACTCTGTCTATATCCCGCCGAGTTCGCCGCGATGCGTGACTTCGTCGAGGCGCTAAATTTCCGACTGGAACCTAGCGCCGACGGATCGCGGCCCCGCCTCGAGATCGACCTCATCGGAGCGGAAGGTTCAGGCAAACAAACCCTCGTCGCGCAGCTGTGCAAAGCGCTGGGACGCCAGCTGATCGTGGCCGACGCCGGCCTTCTACTTGGTCCCGAAACTCCGCTTCAAACCGCTATCGACAACGTGGTCCGTGTCGTACGGCTCTCGCGTCTCTCAGCCGCTACGCTGCACTGGCGCAACTCCGAGCGGATCGGCGCGCAACTGTGGTCAATGTGGCCGAGGCATTGCGCCGACGATCTGACATTCTTCAGCGCGACATCGCCCTTCGCCGCGCATGCGCATGGGAGCGCGGTGTGGCGGTCGTTTGGCCTTCCCCCTCTGGACCGCGCGCAGCGCATCGCCGTCTGGGCGCAACATACGGCGGTCCCCGTGTCTGAGGCAGTGGCGAATCGCATTCTTACACCGGCCGAGATCGTGGAGGCAGCTTGGGTCGCGCCAGCCGGACTGAAAGCCGTCGCTCACGCGTTCCGCCACACGTTACAAAGCGCCGCCGGCGAACTCTTTGCACCATTGGCTCGCCCTTACACGTGGGACGACATTGTCCTTGCGCCGAGCGTCCGCTGGCATCTTGCGGAGCTCGAGGCGCAGGCGCGGCTGCGATGGCAGGTTTACGAGGAATGGGGGTTTGGCAAGCTTTGTCCTCTTGGCAAGGGAATTACCGCGATGTTTGCGGGGCCCAGCGGCACGGGGAAGACGATGGCAGCCCAGGTGCTTGCGGCGTCGCTTGGCATGGAACTTTACCGCATCGATCTTGCTGGAGTCGTCAATAAATACATTGGTGAGACGGAAAAGCGCCTCAAGCAAGTCTTCGCCGTCTGTGAGCGTGCCAACATCGTGCTCTTCTTCGACGAGGCAGATGCGCTCTTTGGCCAGCGCACTCGCGTCAAGGACGCGCACGACCGCTACGCCAATATCGAGATCGACTATTTACTGCAGCGTATGGAGCAGTTTGATGGCCTGGCGATCCTCGCCACCAATCGCAAGAACGACATCGATCCGGCATTTTTGCGCAGGATCCGTTTTGTAATTGATTTTCTTCCACCCGGGTCAGCCGAGCGCCTTGCGCTCTGGCGGCTCTCGCTGTTGGTGGCCACACCTGGCGGCGACCCGCTGCTCAACGAAATCGATTGGGATTTCCTCGCCAACAAACTCCCCATGACCGGCGCCGATATCAAATCTGCAGCGCTTGGCGCAGCGTTTCTTGCCTGCGCCGCAGGCACGCGGATCGGCATGCAACAGGTTCTCTACGCTGCGCGGCGAGAGATGATCAAGCGCGGCGTCGTGCCGCCTCCAGGCGAATGGAAGGGATGAACGATGGCTAACATAAGCGTCGATCGGATATCGATCAACGTGCCGAGGTCCCGAGAGCGGGGCGAGCGGCTCATTCGAGACATTGCCAATGGCCTTGCGAACGCTTCGCTATCGCGAGGTTCACCTGACGACGTCTCCAGCCTCGATTTGAACCTGCGCGGTGCGCCGAACGAAAGCGACGACGCTCTCGCCGATCGGATCGTCGCAGAGCTGATCCGACAACTAGACCGGATCGCATGAGGAGCTGATCGAGATGGCGGGAAAATTCATCAAAGGCGCCTTGGTTGAGTTCATGCAGGCCTTCATCGCGCCGTTGCCGAATGTGATCGTTTTCCAGTTCAACCCGGAAACCATGACCCACACCTGGACTCAGGCTGCACCAGACACATCCGCGTCGCGCCAAGGCGAACAATCCAATCCCCTCGCGGTTAAAGGTGGGCCGGGCGAGTCCTTCTCTTTCAACTTGGCGATGGATGCGGGGGACGTGATCGCCAGCGGCAGTCCCGCCGTTGCTGATATCGCCTCGCAGAGCGGCGTTTACACGCGGCTCGCGGCGTTGGAGATGCTCCTGTATCCGGTCCCCTCGCCGGCCGGCGGGCTGCTCGGCACGGTCAGCGCTTCGGTCAGCGTCTCGGTCAGCGCGGGCGGCGTCTCGGTAAGCGCGTCGGCGGGCGCGAAAGGCGCGACGGTGCCCAAGGCGCAACTCCCGACCGTGTTGTTTGTCTGGGGTCGGGGCCGCATCCTGCCGGTTCGCGTCACCACCCTGACAATCAGCGAGAAGCTGTACGACGCGACATTGAACCCGACCCATGCCGAAGCACAGCTCGGCCTGCAAGTGCTAACGCCAGCTGAGTTGAACGCGGTCGTCGGCCCGCTCGCCGACGTCGCCAAGGTCGCCTACGCCTATTCACAAAACCTGCGGCAGGGCTTGGCGTCTGCCAACCTGACCAATGCGGCGGATTCGATCCTCGGAATGCTTCCAGTTTAGAGAGGCGCGCTATGTTCTTTCCCGGCAGCCGTTACGCGAACACAGGAATCTACACGCTCACGCGCGCCAATGGCGCGGTCGTCAGTGTGGCGCGTCTGCCGCAACCGCAGACCAACCCGGTGATCGGATTTTATCGCCGCCAGCTTGCTCAGCGGCTCGACCTGATCGCGTCCCATTATCTCTTCGATGCGACTACGTTTTGGCGATTGTGCGACGCCAATGACGCGATCGTGCCGGACTCGCTGGCGGCGAAAGATCTGATCGGCATCCCGAGCAGGGGGACTTGAGCAGTGCCCAGCACCTTTAGCCTGCTGCTGAATGGCGCGCCCGCCGACGACAAGCTCCTGACGGCGCTGTCGCTGTTGGAGGTCGAGGAAAACGCCGATTTGCCCGGCGCCATCCAGCTGCGCGTGCCGGTCGACGCCACCGATGATGGCGATCTGACCTATGTCGGCGACCGCCGTTTTGCTCCCTTCGCCAATATCGCCGTCGTCGCGACGCCCGACGGCGGCTCGGCGCAATGCATATTCGACGGCTACGTGCTCTCGCACAAGCTACACCTCGAGACCGGAACGACCGGATCGACACTAGAGGTGTGGGGCCAGGATGCCTCCTGGTTGATGAACCTCGAGGAGAAGGCCCGCGAATGGGTCGATGTGACCGACGCCGATGTCGCCAAGGCGGTGTTTGGCGATTACGGCGTCACGCCGTCGCGCGACAATGCCGACGACGACTCGCCTTCGCACACCGAGGACGGCCACAGCCTGATGCAGCGCGCCACCGACATCCAGTTTCTTCGCACTCTAGCGCGGCGCAACGGCAAGCTCTGCCGCGTCGCCTGCGCGGACCAGCCCGGACAGCGCACAGGCTATTTCGCCAAGCCCAAACTCGATGGCGATCCTGTTTCGACGCTCACGCTCAACGATCCCGACACGTGGAACGTCACCACGCTCGACATCGAATGGGACGCCATGCGCCCGACCACCGTGGCGGCGCGCCAAGCGCTCTTCACCGACAATGACCAGGATGGCGTCGGCGCCGATACGGCCGACTCCGGGCTGGCTCTGCTCGACAAGCGCGGACTGGCTGTATTCACTGGCAAGGTCATGAAAGTCATCTTGACCGCGCCGGTCGATCATGGCGGCGAGCTCGGAATGCGCGCGCGCTCCTTGTTGCGCGAGGCCGGATGGTTCGTTCGCTGCGAAGGCGAAGCCGATGTCGCACGGCTGAACGCAATTCTGCGTGCGGGCACCGTCGTGCAACTCGGCGGCCTCGGCGCGCTGCACTCCGGCAAGTATTACGTCTGGAGCGTGCGCCATTCGATCAGCGCGGAGTCGCATCGGATGAAGTTCGTCCTCGTGCGCAACGCCGTCGGGGCGCCGCCTTCCGGCCCGGGCACTGGGATTCTGGGAGGTTTGATCTAGCCGCCATGGACGCGCATCTCGTCAATGAAATCCTCGAGCGGGTCCGCAACCGTTTCTACGGCAAGTATCGCGGCGTCGTCACCGAGGTCGACGCCGCGACGCTGCGGATCAAGGCCAAGGCTCCCGCCGTGCTCGGCGCGCAGACCACCGGCTGGTGCCGGCATTGCGTGCCTTACGCCGGCAAGGACGTCGGCATCGCGTTCTTGCCGGAGACCGGCTCGGGTGTGTGGATCGAGTTTGAAGGCGGCGACGTCTCCTATCCGATCTGGACCGGCTGCTATTGGCGCGACGGCGAGACGCCATCCAATGCGTCACAAAAGGTCAAGGCGATCGTCACCGCGGGAAAATTCAAAATCCTCATCGACGACGACGCCGGCTCGATGACAATCACCGACAACAATCAAAACAAAATCACGCTCGACGCTTCCGGGATCACGCTGGAGCGCGGCGCGAACAAGGTCGAGATCGGCGACGCCGAAGTTAATGTCAACGACGGCGCTTTGGAGGTCATTTAGCCATGCTTCACGCGATGACGACGGAGACGAAAAACAAGGCTCAATCGAGCCAGACGCCTGCGGAGCCTTCGATCGCCCCAACGTGGGATGCGAGTTTCGCGCTCGGCGCTGCTCCGGTTTCGTTTGGTCCGAACAGCCTCGCCGGTCAAACTACGACGCGCCAGCGCGGCGAGAGGATGAGAACCCTGCAGCGGACGATTGGCAATCAGGCGGTCTTGCGGATGCTCGCGAATGAGCGCTCGCGAGCCGGCGTCTTGCAACGCAAATGCGCTTGCGGCGGGTTGACACCTGGCGGCGAGTGTGCCGCCTGTGCCGGCAAGCGCGAGGCTCTGCTCCGGCCTTCGACGAACGGTCCCGGCTCGGCCGATGCCGTGCCGCCAATCGTCGGCGAAGTGCTTCGTTCGCGCGGCCAGCCGCTTGACCGCCCGACGCAGGCGTTCATGGAACAGCGCTTTGGCAGTGATTTCAGCTCGGTTCGCGTGCACACGGATAGCAAAGCGGCGGAATCGACGCGAGCGGTGAGCGCCTTGGCGTATACGGCGGGCCGCCATGTTGTGTTCGATGCCAACCAATATGCACCCTATACCAGCGACGGACGCCATTTGATAGCGCATGAACTCGCCCACGTTGTACAGCAAGGCAGCATCGACAACTTTCAGCCACAACGAATCGGTGATGCGAATAACGCAGCCGAGCGCGAGGCGAGCCAAGCGGCTGATGAGACCATTGGCGCACGAGCCAAGACCGTCATCGCCCGCGTCTCTCCCCGAAGCCCGGCGGCGCTTCAGCGCACACCCGCGCGTAAGGTGAGTTGCGCGACCCATCTGCCGCTTACGCTTCCGGACGGGACGACGATTGACGATCCAGTGGCGGTTATCACCGCGGCCGAGAATGAGGCCAATCTGCTGCTGGATAATGCAATCGCGGAGTTGAGCTTCACCATCGATCAGATTGGCGGCGGCGCTCCGATCGCCTTTCCGACGATTTCAGATGCTCTCGCACTTGGTCTTCAACTGATGGGGCTCGATCCCGACAGCGAAAGAGTCTGGACACAGCACGGCGGGGTCGGGAACTTTACCGCCGCCTTGCTGTTGCGGCGCCTGCGCTTCATCCGCGGCCCGATTGGCAAGGGAGATTTCTTCTTCGTCTGCCTCGGCCCACCCGCGGGAACAATCAGTGACTGTTCGGGACCAATCTGTCAAGGTGCTGAGGCTGCTAGCTGCGCGGGGTCTTTCATCACCAATTTCTGCGAGCCATTCTGGCGAGGGAGCGATGCCGACCAGGCGGCCACCATAATCCACGAAACATCGCACAACTTCGCCGAATTCATTGGCTCGGCCGGCGAAATCGGGCGCGGCGAAAACATCGCTGAATGCTACGTCCGATTCGCCCAGGTTATTGGCGGAGTTGATATCGGCGAGCAGCGCCTCGACCTCTGCCCTGATCCAACGTAAGTCAGGATGGCACTGTGCCCGCACTACTCAACACCTCAAGCATCATGATGTGCCCGCACGGCGGACTCGTGACGGCCATCAGCTCCAACACGCGCGTCCAAGCCGCCGGCGGACCCGTCCTGCGCTCGTCCGACACTTTCATCATCGCCGGCTGCGCGCTCTCCGCCGCGACACCGCCGCAACCCTGCGTCACGGTCAACTGGGTTCAGCCCGACACGCAAAGCCAGGTGATGGGCGATTTCACGCTAAGCGAAGCGAGCGTCGGGCTCTGCGTCGCCGCCAATCAGGCGGTCCAGGGCACTGTTCTCATCACCTTCACCCAACCTCGGGTTTCAGGACTCTAGCGGAGGCGGCCATGGCGCGACACGATTACGCATTTCCGTTCCGCATCGATCCGGCTTCCGGGCAAGCCGCCCGCACCGGCTACGAGACGCATGTGGAACAGATGATTCGCCAATTGCTCCTGACCAGCCCCGGCGAGCGGATCGATCTGCCGGACTTCGGATGCGGCCTGCGCAAACTCCTGTTCGCCCCCAACTCCGACGCGCTTGCGGCTACGACCCAGATCCTCGTGCTGCAATCGTTGAGCAAATGGCTTGGCAATCAGATTCAGGTCCAGAACGTCAGCGTGAAGCAGCCCGATCCGACCCAACCCTTCGATCCGGCCCAACTCCTCATCGAAATCGATTACGTGCTGATCGAAACGCAAGCGCAGCGAAGTCTTGCGGTGAAGGTGATTTGATATGGCGAACGATTCAAGAGATCGGCTGCGCGCGTTGCTCAACCAGTCGACCTACAACGGGATCGACTTCGTCGAGATCGTCACGAACGATCAAACGACCTTGCGCGTGCATTTCCTGAACGCCGTCCTGATGTATGGACACGTCATGGCAGTCACGATTACCGGCGGCGAGAGCGTGCCGATCGTCGCCGTTAGTCCCATCAACGACGCGACAGACTGGTCACTCGACACCAACACTCCCCAGCGGTCGCTGCTCAAGCTCACCGTTCCGGCACCCGGCGACTTCTCCTTTTACACGCTGACCCTGACGAGCCCGTTGCTCGACGAGTATTTCGACCATGTCACTTTTTCGTTCAAGGCCAAGTGCCCTTCGGATCTCGATTGCGAGCTGCCAGCGTTGGAATGCCCGCCGCTGGCAAGAGACGCACCGCCGATCGACTATCTCGCCAAGGACTTCTTGAGCTTCCGCAAGGCTCTCTCCGACTTCTCGGCGCTGCGCTACCCCGAATGGCAAGAGCGCGCCGAAGCCGATTTCGGCGTGATGTTCATGGAGGCTCTGAGCGGGCTCGCCGACGATCTCAGCTACACGCAGGACCGCATCGCGGGAGAAGCGACACTCGACACCGCCACGCAACGCCGCTCGATCGTTCGTCACGCGCGTCTCGTCGATTACGAACCGCGGCCGGCCGTCGCCTCCAGCGTGATCCTGCAATTCGATGTCGATAAGGATAACACTGGCGAAATTCCGCGCGGCGTGTTGGTCAATGCGCAGCTCCCCGAAGCGGCGCCGATCTATTTCGAGACTGGAACGCTGGTCGATCCGGTGACGGGCCTGCCGAGCAAAGTGAACTACCCCGCCAATCCGAAATGGAACAGCGATCCCGGCATTCAGCCGTACTGGTGGGACGACAGCCAGCAATGCCTCATGGCCGGCGCGACCGAAATGTGGGTTCTAAACCAAAGCCTCGGTTTCTTCCTTGGTCAGCAACTGCTCATTGACACGAATTTTCAAGATCCCACCAAGCCGCCGGTTCGCGAGCTCGTCACGATCGCCGGGTTCGACGAGCAGTCTGATCCGCTGATCGGATCGCCTCCGCCGACTCCCGTCACCCATACCGTGTTCAGCGCGCCGTTGCAGTTCGATCACGATCTGACACAAACCACGCTGGCCGGAAATCTCGTCCCCGCGACGCAAGGCCGCAGCATGACGGCCGAAGTCTTCGCGATCAACACGCCCCCGCCCGCCAATCCACAAGCGCCGCTCGCGATCGTTCGAACCGGCGCGAACGGCACGCTCCAATATCTCTACACGCTACAGAACGCGCCGTTGACCTGGCTCCCGCAAAGCGATCCGGCCGCGCCGCCGCTGCCCGAATGTTTGCTCAATCCGGAAGCACCCGGATGGAAATGGCGGCGTAATCTAATCGACGCGGAGCCGTACGAGACTTCCTTCACGATCGAACCGGCGACATTCTCGCCGACGGCGCGCGATTTCAATTCGAAGCCGGTCCAGGATTATGACGGCGATGCGGGGAGCACTATTCGATTCGGCGACGGCGTCTTTGGCGGCGCTCCCAATTCAGGCGACCTCTTTTCGGCTTCGTACCGCGTTGGCGCCGGCGCCGTCGGCAATGTTGCCGCAGGGTCGATCACCAAGGTCGAACCTGGCAGTTCCGCCGGTATAACGGCGGTGACCAACCCGTTCGCGGCCTCGGGCGGGCTCGATGAGGAGACCAACCAGCGCATACAGCGGCTGGCGCCGCAGGCATTTCGCGCTGTACAGTACCGCGCCGTCCGCCCAGAAGATTATGTGGCGGCAGCCTGGACTCTCCCTTGGGTTCTCCGGGCCGGCTCAGTGTTCCGTTGGACAGGAAGCTGGCTGACCATCTTCACGACTGCAGATCCCCGTGGCAGCGAAACGATTCCCGTCGCCGAGCACATCGAGCTGATCGATCTGCTCAACCGCTACCGGATGGCCGGCTACGAATCTTACGCGCCAGCGCCGCGCTATGTGGGGCTCGATTTCTACATCCAGGTCTGCGCCTTGCCGGACGCATTCCGCGCCGATGTTGAAGCGGCGATCCTGAAAGCGCTCAGCAGCAGTAAATTCGCCGATGGGACCACCGGCTTCTTTGACACCGATCGCTTCACCTTCGGAACGCCGTTGGAGCGCTCCGATCTCGAAGCCGCAATCCAGGCCGCCGTCGGAGTCGGGGGCGTGACCTCGATCGAATATCGGCGGCGTGGCGTGATCCCGCTCCCGGTCGAAATGGGCGATACGGTGACTGTCCCCCCCGACCAGATCATCCGGGTCGATAATGACCCGAGCCGCCCCGAACGCGGCTCATTGCATGTGGAGGTCAACGGCGGCAAATGAACAATCAGCCGATTTGCCCATGCGATCGCTTCGTTTTTCCGACGACGATCTTCAATCCGCCGGGGCTAAGCTCAATTGCCTATCGCGTCGGTGACTTCACGTCGTTTAGACACGCGCTTTTGCTGCCGCACGCCGACGAGACCGAACTGGTGAACTGGCGGCCGAGCGCGCCGCAGGATCTCGCGGTGCAGATGGCGGAATGGTGGGCCTATCTTGCCGACATCCTGACCTTTTATAACGAACGCATCGCCAACCAAGACTATCTGCGTACGGCCGATTTGCCAGAGAGCGTCAATCGGCTCATTCGCGTGCTCGGTTACCGTCCGCGTCCATCAATCGGCGCCACCGGCGTCTTGGCGGCGTTATTGACCAAGCAGCTGCCGCTCGATCTTCCGCAAGGCTTCCAAATCCAAAGCAAGCCCGGTCCAGGAGAGCAGCCGCAGATTTTCGAGCTCGACGCCGATACGACGATCAGCCCGCTCGACGCCACACCGGTCGATTTCGCACCGAAACAAACTTTGTTGCAGACGGATTCGTCCGGCGCTTCGAGCGTGCTTCTCGCTGGCGCCATTTCTGGGGTCAAGCCGGGCGACGAGTTGCTGCTGCTCAAGCGAAATTGGGCCGGCGAAACCGGCAACGGGTCCTTAGCGGTCGCGAGCGCCGTCACCCAGCAAAACGATGCGCACGGCGCCTTCAACACCCAAATCAGTTTCGCTAGCCCGCCGACGTTGCCGGTCGGCGCCGTGGTCACGGACTATCGCCTGCTCCAGAGCAATCAATTTGCGAGGCCGTGGCAGTACGCGGACCCGAGCGCGACGCTGCAGCAAAATTCGATCGACCTCGATTCTATTGTGCGGGCGATAAAGGTCGGCGATCCGGTGCTGTTGGAAATTCCCGGCGGCGCTCCGACGCCGCAATTGGTCAGCGTAAGCGCCTATACGGAAGCCGTTTGGTACGCCAATGCGGAGCGCGAGACTCCTTGCACTGCGCCAGGCGATCGCACGATCCCGATTCCGATCCCGCATTCGCGGATCGCCTTCCCGCAACCAAACCAATTCGCGCCTCTACAATTCATCCCCTTTCCTCTGCGGTTTGCCCTCACGTCCCCACAAATCAGCTTCGCGCCTCCGCACGACCAAAATTGGCTGCTCGGCCAACTAGAGGTGCGCTACGGATGGCGCGACGTCGGGCAGTTGATCCCGACGCCGGCTCAAGGATTCGAGCCGACAACGCCGACTCTGGTGGCGACGCCGCCTGCGTCCTTGCCCGCCGCCAGCAATGTTCCGGTGATGGTCGAGGACGCGAACGGCATCGGCGAGAGCGCTTTCGCCTCTGTCGGTGGCACACCGCCCACCATGCAACTCAGTGGGCTTCCAGATCAGCCCATGGATCTCATGCCACCGCTGCGCGTGCTTTATGGGCTTATGCAGGTCTCGCGCGGCAAGACGGTCACTAATGAAATTCTTGGCAGCGGCGACGCGACCCAGGCTGGTCAGGAGTTCGTGCTGAAAAACGCGCCGCTGACCTATCTGCTCGGCGCATCTTCGATTTCGGGACAGAATTATCGCAGCACGTTGATCGTTCGGGTCGATGGAATCGCGTGGCGGGAAGTTCCGAGCTTCTATGGCCAGGCGGTGGACGCAAGAATTTTCGTCACCCGCGAGGACGAGAACAACCAGACTCACGTGATGTTCGGCGATGGCGTCAACGCTGCACGATTGCCGAGCGGGGTCAATAACGTGGTTGCGACCTACCGCTATGGCGGCGGGGCAAAGTCGCCTTCGGCCGGGTCGCTTACGGTCATCTTGCAGCCGCAGCCGAATCTGAAGGCGATTCGCAATCCGGTCGCGGTCGGAGGCGGCGCCGACGCCGATCCCCCCGGCCAGATTCGCCGCTACGCGCCGCAGTCGGCGCTGACTTTCGGCCGCGCGATTTCCGCCGACGATTACGAAACCATCGCGGCGCAAGCCCCGGGGGTGGCCAGGGCGCGCTCCTATTGGGCCTTTGATCCTGACCAGCAACGCGCCTTGGTTACGATCTACGTCGGCGACGACGCCACCGCAGTTACCGCAGCAAAAACCGCGATCGCGCTGGCCGAGGATCCCAATCGGCCAGTGGCCGTAAAGCTGGCGACGCCGGTCCCGGTGCGCCTCGGCATGACTCTACTCATCGATCCGAAATACGATGCCGCCGCGGTGATCGCCGGGGTAAGATCCGCGTTGCTCGATCCTCAGACGGGTTTACTGGGCGCGTCCCTCCGCATCGGGCAAACGATCTACAAAAGCCAAATCTATCAAGCCTGCTTGAATGTTCCGGGAGCGGTCGCAATCCACGGACTCTGGTTCATCGCCGGCCGATTCATCCCTCTCTTCCGTCGTTTTGGGTTTTCCGATGCGACCGAGCGCTATTCGCCCGGCGTAGGCGGGTTCTTTCAGCTGACCGACCTCGCCATCACGCCGGAGGCCGCCGACAATGCATGATAACCTCGATCATTACGAAGCCTACTATGCTGACAAGCTGTGGAGCCTCATTCCGGCTGTCTATCGCGCCGAGGACACCGACCAATTCGACGCGCGGGGGCCGCTGCTCGAACTGGTCGGACGCATCGGGGCGCAAGCCGCAGTCTTGCGGCGCAGCATCGACCGCCTTTGGGAAGACCAGTCGATCGAGACCTGTGACGATTGGGTCATTCCTTATATCGCAGAACTTCTTGCAACGAATCTGATCAGCAGCCTCGGCGCGCGCGGCCAGCGCGTCGATGTCGCGAAGACGATCTATTATCGCCGGCGCAAGGGCACCCTCGCCATACTCGAAGAGATCGCGGCCAACATCACCGGCTGGGACGTGCGTGTCGTCGAGTTCTTCCGCCGGTTGGGGCGCACCCGGCACAACCTCGACCCCGCCATCGACATCGGCGCGGAAACCTCGTCGAAGCCCGCGCACGTGTTCGCGAGCGGAAACGGCAACATGACGTTCACCTTCACGCTGGCGCCAATTCCGGTCGAGCCCGGGACGGTTCAAGTCTTCGTCGCCGGTATCCTGAAGGGCACAGATAACGCCAGCGGGAAGATCTTTGGCAGCGGGCTCGCCGGTACGGTTGATTACGCGACCGGCCACACGACCCTAACATTGATAGCAGCACCCGATGCCGGCAAGACCGTGGCGATCTTCTACGAGTATCTGGTAGGCGGCGATCGCTCGGTTCAGCTCGCAGAGGGCCTGGTCGGTGCCACGACCAATAGTTTCATCGGCGGCTGGGCCGATCTGCGCAATGTCTACGGAGCCACATTGATCGAAGCGGAACTCGCCGCGACAGCCCGGCTCGCGGGTTCCCCCCACAAGGCTTTCGACGAATTCCATCACACAGCCGATTTCCGGCGTGGCGTCGGGCAGGTCGGGTGGCACAACATTCCTCGGCTCGGCATTTTCCTGTGGCGCCTAAAGAGTTTTGGCGGCGCTCAAACAACACCGGTCGAATTGATACAGTCAACACCGGTCGAATCGATGAAATGCCCCGGCCAGTTCACTTTCGATCCCACTGGCCGTGAGATCCCTTTGTTTGCTGTGTCCGCGCGCGGTTATGGCGACAGTTGGGCCTCGCCCGCCGAATGGCAGCTCCCGACGCCGATCACGCGGCCAACGCTCGGTCCCGCGCTCGCCGAGGTTCCCGCTTATCCACTGTATTCCTCGATCAACCCGCTCGACGGGTCCGTTATTCCGAATGCCCTGGGGGTTTTCCAAGAAAACTCAGCCGTCTTCAATCTCATCCCGGCAAGCCAGCTAACCGCCGATCCGAAGACGGCGACCACCGCCTCTTTTTACATCGATCCGCCGCGCGGCCGGCTCGTCACCCGCAACTCGACTTCCAAGGGCGCCTTGCGCGTGACCTATCATTACGGTTTCCCCTCGACGATCGGGGCGGGCCCGTACGATCGACGCGTGAACGGCTACATACCGGCGCATACCGCCGCTCCCGTCAAAGGCGGAAACGGCAACCTCGCCACGGCACTCAGCGCTCTGGGCCCTTCAGGTGTCGTGACGATCGGAGATTTCCTCACCTACGACAAGGTCAGCGATGTCGGCAGCGCCGCGATCGGGATCGTCGACGTAATCGTAGGCACCGAAAACGAGATGCGCCCGTTGATCCGCCTCCCCGCCATGCCTTCGCCCGATGTGACCGAGTGGGTCTTTACCGGCGGCGGCGACACGGCCAAGCTCACACTCGACGGACTCTTCGTCAGCGGCGGCGATATCGTGCTCAAGGGGGCCTTTGACACTGTGTCGCTGGTCTGCGTGACGCTCGATCCGGGCAGCGCCGGCCCCGCGCCTGGTCCCTATCTCAGTGCGATCGACGGCCGCAATTTAATCCCATGCCATCTCTGGGTCGAAGGTTCAGTCAAGTCGCTGACCATCGATCGATCCGTCATCGGCCCGATCCGAACCCGCGACGGAGGCGAAATCAAGACTCTGACGCTCACAAATTCGATTCAGCAGGCGGTGAGGGGCACCTACCAGAAACCTGCGCCTACAAGCGACGGCAAAACTTTCAGCGCCACGCTCGCGCCGGCTCCCATCTACCCCGGTACGGTCCGAGTCTTCGTCGTCCCCGTCGCAGGCGGGACGGGGCCGGAGGGCGCAGATGATGGTGGCGGAGCAATAAAGGGCGACGGGTTCGCCGGCGCGGTTAAGTACCTGACCGGCGCCGTGACACTAACATTCGCGACGGCGCTGGCCGCCGGCGCGACAGTCACGGTCGCTTTCGAGGACAATCCTCTAGCGATCGAAATGGCCACGGGCTTAGCGAATGTTTCGCGTTGCACGATCCTCGGTCCCGCGAACCTGCATCGGCTCGAAGCGAGCGAATGCGTCCTCGACGACGTCGTCGCCGTGATCAACAACCAGGATGGGTGCGTGCGCTTCATTGCATATGCTTCGGGCAGCGTTCTTCCCCGTCAATACGAAAGCGTGGAGGTTGCGGCGCGCGCGCCTCTCTTCGTCAGCCGCGAGTTCGGCCAGCCTGCCTATGCTCAGCTTCTCGCCAGCGTGGACAGCGCGATCATCAGGGGCGCCAAGAATGCGACGATCTCGATGGGCGCCGAAGACGGATCGGAGATGGGTGCCTACGCGCGTGACAAGAATCCCATCAAGGAACGCAGCATTCTTATCAAGTACGAGGAATATATGCCGCTAGGCCTCGTTCCGGTGATCATCGATGTCACCTGAAACGAGGCTCAATTCGATCAAAAAATGCCCGCACCGGGCAGGATGTAGCTCGCTGGGGAGTGCTGTCGAGCAGACGCGCCAGGGATCTCGAGGAGGAAGCCATGGGAAGCGATAGAGCACGGGTATCTTACGATCCCAAGCAGCACTACCGCTCGGTCGTGATGCAACAGGGACGCGTTACACTCGAGGCCGATTGGAACGAGGACGAGACGATCGCCGGAGAGGAGCTTCGCCACGAGACGCTCGAAATCGTCGGACCGGCGGGCACGCCCGACGACGGATACAGAGTGGTCCAAACGAACACCGTCCCCAATCCGCCATTCGACTTCACCGTCGGCGGCGGCGGTCCGATGGGCTCCGGCACGATGTACGTCGGTGGAATTCGCCTCACGATGGACGGACCGGTCCAGTACACCAACCAGCCCGACTGGCTCGACCACTTCGCCGATCCAGACTGGGTGATGCCGACGAGTGACAAGCCTGCGGTGAATGAATTCATTTATCTTTTTGTTCGCGAGCAGGAAGTCAGTGCCGTCGAGGATAGCGCGCTGCGCGATGTCGCGCTGGGCGGACCCGACACGGCCCAACGAACCCGGATGATTCAGCGCATCGTCCGGCTCGCCGTCGATTCGTCGGACTGCGCCGGCGGACTCGCGGCGGCCGAGAAGAAAAAATGGGCCCAGAAAGGGCTGGTCTTCGATCCCGCCGCGATGCGCCTGAACCCGCAGTCAACACTCAAAGCGAGTTTTCAGACAACGCCGGTACCTGATCCCTGCGAGCCCGAGGCGGTCGGCGGCTATCTTGGCGCCGATAATCAATTGATCCGCGTTCAGATCATAGGCTCCAATACTCTGGTTTGGGGATTTGATGACGCATCCTTCCTCTACCGCGTCGACATCGACAAACGTGGCCAGACGCTCACGCTGCAATCGCAGCCGGTCGACGCCTTTCATCAGCCGCAAGCAAACCAGGCCGTGGAAGTGCTTCGATCCGCGGCTAAATTAAGCAATGAAGGATACATCGCGTCAGCCACCGGGGACGTTCAAACCCTCACAGCGCCCTACAACCCGGACACCATGCAGATCGCGTTGCCGACCCCTCTGCTCCCGCAATACATGGATCCCCATCAGACTCCACAGGCCTTCTTGCGCGTCTGGCAGCAGCAGTTGACCTTCACCCCGGGAGCGGCGATCGAGCTTGGAACCACTGGGCTCTTGGTCACCCTCAATACCGCCAGTAACGCGCCCTTCCACATCGGCGATTATTGGCTGATCGCGGTCCGCCCTTCCACGCCGAAACAGGTCTACCCAGAGAGCTATCTGCATGACCAGCGGTCCCCTGACGGGCCGCGCATGTGGGCTTGCCCGTTGGCGGCCATCGAGTGGCCGAACAACATACTGAAGGTGGACGACGACTGCCGTAAGCATTTCTGCAATCTCGTCGAGGCGTGCAGCGAAAAAAGCAGCGGGTGCTGCACGGTTTCGATCTCGCTAGGCGACCTTACGGAAACAAAGACGCTTCAGTCGATCATCGAAAGCTACGCCAACCGGGGTCCTGTCAAAATCTGCCTGGGGCCCGGCACATACGACCTCACCAAGCCGCTCACGCTCGGCAAGCAACATTCGAACTTCACCATTGAAGCTTGCCCCGGCGGCGCGACGCTGCAAGCGGCGGCGGGCTCCGAAACTGCCTTCACGCAAGGCCTCATCACATTGTGTGAGGCGGCGAATGTGACCTTGCGTGGTCTGACCTTCGCTCTTCCGCTCGTTCCCTCTACTCTGGGAATGGGGAGGGTGGTCTTTCCCATTTACCTTTCCGTTGGATTGCGCCCGGTCGATTGCCCTAAATTTTC
The DNA here is from genome assembly GCA_050736455.1 of Binataceae bacterium (SeqCode). GTDB lineage: Bacteria > Desulfobacterota > Binatia > Binatales > Binataceae > JAJPHI01. The sequence goes on from JBOHWF010000237.1 coordinate 28,262, forward strand.
GGTCGAAGACTGCACATTCGTCTACTTTGGCTCAAAGCTACCGGGCGAAAGGCCGCTCGTGGCTACGGGCATTCTCGCCAGCGGTGACTGCATCGGCTTGCGCCTTACGGGTAACCGCTTCGATGGAGTGGCCAGCACCTTTAACGTCCCGGTCGGGCTTCAAACTGGCTTCGCGCTGTTTCCTTCCTCAACATTGCTGCCTGCGGCGGGCACGAACGCCGCCATCTCGGCCAAATTCCTTTGCTCTTGGTTGGACGATGCAGTGCTTTGCGACAACTTCTTCGGTTCCTTAACCCTGCCGGTATTGGTTTACGCAGATTTTGGCCTGGTCAAGCTCGAATCGAACACCGTGCGCGACAGTTTGAACGGCTTCTGGTTTCTATCCCTGACATCGATCGCCGCGACCTTCAACATGGCGAATGTGAATGTTGACCGCGCCAATCTCGTGCCGGCGGTCCAGCTGCACAATGCGCTTTACTACACCCTCGCAAACCCGCAGTTTCAGATTGCCAGCGCGGCCCTGCGCGGATTTCCGCTGCCAGCTAACTACGATCTCACCAAAGCGCTGACTATTACGCCCGGACCGGCGGCGGCGACCGATATTTCCCGCGTTCAGGATCTCTTCGACCGGGTCCTCCCGGCGGTGGTGTCTCCCGCCGTTCATCCGACCCCACAAACGGAGCCCGCGAGGACAGCCGCCGCGGAGCGCGTTCCTCTTAGCGAGGATCAGTTGAGGTTGAGAGAGCATCCGCTCACAAACATACTGCCCGTGCCGGCGAGCGCCGTCTCGCTCAACCAGAGTTTTAGCGCGATTGAAAATCAAGCATTCTCTGCGGCTCCCGCGCCAAAAAGTCCGGTGGCCATGCTCATCAGCGGCAACGATGTGAATGCTGCATTACCTGGGGCATTATCGGGGGTCGGCCTGCTTGTGTTGAGCCTCGGCGCGAACAATCAGGATGCATTCAATCTCGCAGGCAATACGTTCATTATAACAGAGAGCAGCGGCTATATCCCCGTCGATTTTATTGCGGGCTACTTCGCCTGCGCGGTCACCGGCAATGTCATCCTGAACGAGGCAGACTCTGAAATTCGCTGGAGTCTCGCGGTGGCCGCCGCGCAGGACGCGGTCACCGGAAATGTCTTGCGGGGGAAGCTATTCGCTTTTCCTCCACCGGGACTGCCAGCGCCGCTTAACATTTGGGACGCATTCAATTCTATTTTGGCATGACCAGCCGACGCTCACCAAGGAGCCGATAATTCGGAGAAAAGTCAACTGGCCATGCATTTGCAAAAGTGGCCATAAGGAGGTTCAGATGTTTCACTCCCAAACGAGCGATGCGAAGCAGCAAGCCGACGCCACGAAGACGAATACGCCGCCGACGCGGCAAGACGCCTATCCCACCTTCGATGGATCGCGTGCCCTCGGCATGCCCCCGGTTGCGGGGTGGAGCCTTGCGCCGCCCGCGCCTGTCTCGCCGCGAAAGCAGAAGCTCAGGCGTCTGCAGCGCGCTTACGGCAATCAGGCGGTGCTGCGGATGCTGGAGCGCTCGCGCCCGGTTATCCAGCCAAAGCTCGTGGTCAACGAGCCGGGCGACGCTTTTGAGCAGGAGGCCGACCGCGTCGCTGACCAGGTGATGCGCATGCCAGACTCCGATCTTTCCATCGCGGCTTCGCCCGCGCAGGTCAGCCGCAAATGCGCCGCCTGCGAGGCGGAAGAAAAAGCAAAGACGCTACAGACCAAGCCGACCGGGTCGGCCGGACCAGCCGCCAGCGAGGCGCCGCCGATCGTGCATGAGGTGCTGCGCTCGCCCGGCCAGCCGCTCGATCAGCCCACCCGCGCTTTCTTCGAGCCGCGGTTTGGGCGCGACTTCTGTCAGGTGCGCATCCATGCGAGCAGCGATGCCGAATCGTCGGCGCAGAGCGTGAATGCCCTCGCTTATACCGCCGGGTTGGACATCGTTTTCGCCAGGGGCCATTATTCTCCTGACACTGTGCACGGCAGGAAACTGTTGGCGCATGAACTGACGCATGTGATACAGCAGACAAGTGAAAGCGGCGGAAATGCGATACAGCGTAAGTGCTTGGCTGACGTTCCCAGCACCCCCTCGTGCGTGCCCGATCCAAGCATAACGCCACCATCCACAAGGTTTTTATTCAACGTCAACTGCGATGACTTTGCCCCGGGCCAAGAAGGCGCAATGGATAAGTTCGCAAAGGGAATCTCTCCCACAGCGACGGTCAGGGTTGTGGGCCTGGCCAGCTTCGACGGTCCGGCGGAACTGAACGAGCGCCTTTCCTGCAGCCGTTCCCAACTAGGCCTGGCAATGATCAAGCGGTCGGCTCCTCCCAGCGTGACAATTTCCTCCGTGGACGCCACTGTTGGAGGTCCCAGCACGATAAATGATCCAAACTTGCGCGCTGTGGGAATAGACGTATCGACGCCACCTTCCTGCCCGCCGTGCCCGGAGGACCCAAGAACTCCCGGGTGCCCACCTTGCCCCATACCGCCGGCTCAGAAACCGAAATGCGGGCCAGACGCGACGGATTGGTTCGTCCGACAGGTCAATGACGCGACCGGCGATACAGAAGTTGTGGACATCAAAGCGTTGCTATCAACGGCTGATTTGCTCGCCGGCTCAGCTGGAAGCAGTGTCGCCGAACTCGGCGAGGCTGGTGCGACGACGGCCGTCCTGGCCCAGGAGAAATTGCTTGGCGCCGCCGCACCGGCCCGAACGGCTGTTGCGAGTAGTCAGATCGCTGAAGGCAGTGCTTCGCTTAGCTCTGCTGCGAGCCATGCCGGGGATACCGGGGTGATTGCGGCCGCCCCACTGATCGCTGCGGCAGCCATCAATTGGCGGAGCCTCGTGAACCACGGAGCACGCTACGACTTCAAGGCGCACACAGACAGCATGAACCACCCGAAAAGCGCCAACTGTCCCGATGAGAAATGCCCGCCGGGAGAGGTTGGCATCATCACCCTCTGCCCAGGCGCGCGACCGGAGAACTGCTATGAGTCTGATCTTCCCGGAAACCTGTTCTACGC
>JBOHWF010000238.1:0-4782 GCA_050736455.1 Binataceae bacterium (SeqCode)
GCGATTTGCTCGGCTTGCAGCTCCACGGTCATGTCGAACTTGGCGCCCTCGTCCGTTTTCAGTTGCTTCCAGCGGTCCAAAGCTTCCTGGAAGGCTTTGCCGCGTGGAACGAACGGGCGGCCTTCGAGATACGCGAACGTAGTTTCGTCAGGCGCGACCATACCTGCGCGGGCGCCGCCTTCGATGGTCATGTTGCAGACGGTCATACGGCCGTCCATGGAAAGGAAACGAATGGCTTCGCCGCCGTATTCGGCCACGTGGCCGGTGCCGCCGCCGATGCCGATTTTGCCGATGATGGCGAGGATGAGGTCCTTGGCAGTGACGCCGCGGGGACGCTTGCCGTGAACGAGGATGTGCAGCGTCTTGGATTTCGATTGCACCAGGCATTGCGTGGCGAGAACATGCTCGACTTCGCTGGTGCCGATGCCGAAGGCCAGCGCGCCCATCGCGCCGTGGGTGGCAGTGTGGCTGTCGCCGCAGACGATCGTCATCCCGGGCTGCGAGAGCCCCAGTTCGGGCCCGATAATATGCACGATCCCCTGCTCGCGATCGCCGAGGTCAAAGAGCTTGATGCCGAAATCGCGGCAGTTCTTGCGCATCATCTCGATCTGAGTCTTCGATTCTGGATCGAGGATGGGCAGCGCGCGATCGGTCGTCGGCACGTTATGGTCTTGCGTCGCGAAGGTGAGATCGGGTCGCCGCACCTTGCGTCCGGCCTTGGTCAGCCCTTCGAAGGCGACCGGCGAGGTCACCTCGTGGACCAGATGCAGATCGACATAGAGCAGCGCCGGACTGCCCGCCGCCTCGTACACGATATGCTCGTTCCAGATCTTCTCGAACAGCGTCTGCGCGGCCATGTGATAAAAAATGCCTCCGCGGGAATCTCGAGGATCTCAGCGTTACGCTTAGCCGACCGACCGCACTCGCGTAAAGCGCCGGCTTACTGGCCGGGCTTCTCGCCTCCGCCGGCCGGCGCGCGCGGCAGTCCAACCGAGGCGTGCACCACCACGTAGCGCCACTTCCCATCCTTCTGATGGATCAACTCGGTGGCGCGCACCAACGCGGTATTGCCGAGCTTGTCGGTAACTTCGAACTGGCGGATGATCATGATGAAGTCGGGACCCATCGGCGTCGCCGACAGGCTGACGGACTTGATCGCGGCTTTTTTCTGGTCGTCCGGACAAAAGGCTGAGTCGAAATTCTTGATCAGCTTCAAGATTTCGCTATTGCCGCCGCCGAGTTCGCCCTCGCCCGGATAAATCGCGGCCGCGTGCTCCTCATAAAGATCCAGGGCTGCCTCGGGCGTGCAGGCCAGGAGCGCATTGTCGAAAGCCTGATCGTGCGCCCGCGCGGTATCGACCGCATCCGCCCACGCTGCGCGCGCCAGCAGCAGCGTCATCGCCGCGGCCATCACCACGCTGATTATCTTCAACGCAACCTCTCCTTCCTCAATGCTCGTCCCACGCGAATCCTCCCAAGTTAGGCTCGAGAGTCTGCGGATGCCCGAGCTTACTGTTGCGGCCAGTCCTGCGCCGCGTGCAAAACCCGCAGAATCTCGGTTGCCGCCCCTCGTACTCGATAGATAACGACGTATGGCGTACCACCGATAACCAGTTCTCGCGTTCCGCTGATCCGACCGACGCGTCCGGCGGCGGGAAAATTTGCCAGAATTCGCACCGACTCGCGAATTTTCGCGCTGACCGCGGCTGCCGATTGCGGATTATCCCGTGCGATATACTCCCTTACCGCAATCAGGTCGCCGATCGCGGTAGCCAACCAGCCGATCTTCAACGGGGTGGCTTGCGCTCGCGCGCGCTTCCCCAACTAGCCAGCCACTTCTCTACCTCTTCGTGATCCACGAAGTCGCCGGCGTCGGCCTCCTTGATTGCCTGCTTGATCTCGGCGATCTGCCATTCGTTAAGCTCGATATAAGCCCGGATCGCCTCGGCGGCGAGATACGACTTGGTCCGCGCCGTCACCTTGGCGAGCTTTTCGAGCCGCGTCTTGGTCTTGCGATCCACCCGGATCGTCATCACTTCCGACATCAACGTATTATCTCGTATACAAGCGCATACGGCAACTCGTAAGTCACGGCTCCGGCGCGATCATCTTCTCCGCCACCACGTAGCGATCGAACTCCTCAGCCTTGAGCAGGCCCAGCCCCAGGCACGCCGCCTTCAGGGTCGTGCCCTCCTGATGCGCCTTCTTGGCGACCTTGGCGGCGTTGTCGTAGCCGATATGCGGACTCAGCGCCGTCACCAGCATCAGCGAATTCTCGACGTAGCTCGCGACCCGCGCGCGATTGACCTCGAGCCCGGCGACGCAATGCTCGGCGAACAGGCCGCAGGCGTCGCTCAGCAAGCGCATCGAGTGCAGCAGGTTGTGGATGATCACCGGCTTGAAGACGTTCAGCTCGAAATTGCCTTGCGAGCCGGCGAAGCCGATCGCCGCGTCATTGCCCATCACCTGGATGCAGACCATGGTCATCGCCTCCGACTGCGTCGGATTGACCTTGCCCGGCATGATCGAAGAGCCCGGCTCGTTCTCCGGCAGCGACAGCTCGCCCAACCCGCAGCGCGGTCCCGAGCCCATCCAGCGCAGATCGTTGGCGAGTTTCATCAGCGCGCAGGCCAGAGCCTTGAGCATCCCGCTCGCCGCGACCAGCGCGTCATGCCCGGCCAGCGCCGCGAATTTGTTCGGCGCCGAGGTGAACTTGAGTCCGGTTAATTGCGCGATGCGCGCGGCGCAGCGCTCGGCGAACTCCGGATGAGTATTCAGGCCGGTCCCCACCGCGGTGCCGCCGATCGCAAGCTCCATCACCTCGGGCAGGATCGCTTCGATCCGTCGAAGCCCATACTCGAGCTGCGCGATATAGCCCGAGAACTCCTGCCCGAAGGTCAGCGGCACGGCGTCCATCAGATGGGTCCGGCCAATCTTGATGATCTCGCCGATCGCCGCCTGCTTGCGCCTGAGCGAATCGATCAACGCCCTGACCGCGGGCATCAGTCGCTTGGTCAACTCTTCCGCCGCCGCGATGTTCATCGCCGCGGGAAAGGTGTCGTTCGACGACTGCGACAGGTTGACGTGATCGTTGGGATGAATCGGCTGCTTGCTGCCGAGCTCGCCGCCGGCGAGCTCGATCGCGCGATTCGCGATCACCTCGTTCGCGTTCATGTTGGTCTGCGTGCCGCTGCCGGTCTGCCAGATGCGCAGCGGAAACTCGGCGTCGAGCCGGCCCGCGATCACCTCGTCCGCCGCCTGCACGATCAATTCGGCGAGATTCGGCGCGAGCTTGCCGAGGTCGCGATTTACCTCGGCAGCAGCCCGCTTGAGCACCCCGAACGCGCGGATCATCTCGCGGGGCATCACGTCGTGCCCGATCGCGAAGTGGATCAGCGAACGCTCGGTCTGCGCCCCCCAATAGTGCTCCGCCGGGACCTCGATTTTGCCCATGCTGTCGCTCTCGACACGTTTGTCGCCGTCCGCCATGTTCAACTCCAGATGAAGAACTTTTTTCGCTGCCGAAAAGCTCTAGCCCATCACCCGCGCCGCCAGCAATCAAGGCTAGGAGTAGAGGCCGCCGCGCCCGTTGAAAGCGGCGCGCCACTGTGACAGAAAGCTGCCTGAGCCTTCGACTTGATCCGCTTTGGCCGGCGGCCCTTTTCCGCCTCGCGCCGTCAGGATAAGGTTGAAGCCTTCATAACGCGCAGGAGAGATTTTGCCGCCATGCCATGGACGATAACCCGCCTCTGTATTGATTGCGTGGACACCGGATGTGTCAGCGTATGCCCGGTCGATTGCATCTACGAATACGTCGGCGAGGATCGCACGAAGTTCCCCAACATGCTCTACATCCATCCCGACGAATGTATCGATTGCGGCGCTTGCGAGCCCGAATGCCCGTGGCAAGCGATTTTCGAGGAGCCCGCGGTGCCCGAGATCTTCAAGGACGACATCCCGCTCAATCACGCGACGGTCGATATGGCCGATCAGTTCAAGGTAAAATCCTTCACCACCGTCGAACATCCCACGCCTGATCAGATCGCGGCCAACAAGCTGAAGTGGGGCTGGACCGAGAGCTAGACGCTAGCGGAGCGCGGTTGCCGCGCCGCGAGCACAGGGGGCGGCCGAGTCTGCGAGGCGCGGTTTAGATAACGAGTCTGCGAGGTGCGTTGAAATTCTTGGTTATGGCTGCCGTGTTTGACGCGAGCCGAGCAGGCAGCCTGCCCTCCAAGCGAAGCCCGAGGAGAGTCTGCGAGCTGCGTCAAGATTCTTGGTCACTGGAGTGTAGACTTGCCCGCCCCCGCCCCGCGCGCGGGGACCGCGCCTTTTTGCTGATCTCTCGCCCTGCTCTTCTGATGCCTCGCCCTAATCCACTAGTAGCGGCGCGTTGCGCGCCAGAGCGAGCAAGCGAGTCTGCGAGCTGCGTCAAAAATCAGGCAGAGGGCAAGCGGCGGCGACGCTGCCGCGCGGTTGAGGGTCAATTTGCAGCAACGGCGTTCTTTCCTGATCCCTCGCCCTTGTCCAAGCCAGCGCAGCTGCACGCCTTTTGCTGATCCCTCGCCCTTGTCCAAGGGAGAGGGACCAAGGGTGAGGGTTCTATCACTGGCTCAGCTCATCGAGCAGTGCCTTCGCGTCTTTGAGATCAGCGCTAGCGGAGCGCGGTTGCGGCGCGCAGCGAGCAGACGAGTCTGCGAGCTGCGTCAAAATTCTTAATCACACCGCCAGCTCATCAAGCAGTGCCTTGGCATCAATCAAGTCGGCGGTGTCGAAGCCCTCGGT
>JBOHWF010000239.1:0-4756 GCA_050736455.1 Binataceae bacterium (SeqCode)
TGTGCGCTTCGGCGGTTACGAATCCGGCTTTCCGGAATTCGTTCGTGTGGGTCAGACCCTTGCGCATTACGACGTCTCGGTGGCTTGGCTCTACGGCATCATGGGGATCCATCAATGGTGGGGGAGCTACGCCGAGCCGCAACTTCAGGACGAACTCTGGGGCGATAATCCGAACCGCGTATTCGCGGATTCTTTCAATCCGACCGGCAAGGCCGAGCTGGCGAACGGGGGTTTCCGCCTCAAGGGCAGATGGGGATTCCAGAGCGGACTGCCTTGGTCGGAGTGGTCCGCGGTGGGCGCCATCACACCTTTTGAGGCGGGGGCTCCGCCGGAATACCTGATGCTCTTTGTTCCCAAACGAGATTACCGGATTGTGGATGACTGGCACACCGTGGGCTTGCGCGGCTCGGCTAGCGCCAGCATCGAAGTTGAGGATGTTTTCGTTCCGCGCTATCGGGCATTCCGGCTGGCAGAGACGATGAAAACCCGGACATGCGCCGGGGCAGGCGTATAATCCCTTTGTACCAAGTTCCCTTCGTAGCCGGCTTGTCTATTTCGCTGGTTCCTCCAAGTCTGGGCGGGGCTCAGGCAGTGGCGCAACGGTTTCGCGAGGCAGCTAAGTTGCGCGCGCCGCTGTTTCAGAATCGTCAGGCCGAACTGGTTTACTCTCAGACAGTCCTGGCCGAATCGATGCTCAGGCTCGAGACGCTCGAGCAGATGCTTTACCGCAACGCCGACGAATTAATGGAGATCGGGCGGGGGACTGCCGAGGCTGACCGGTTGACCCGTATCAGGCTGTTTGCGTGCCGCGCCTACATTGCTCGGCAGGCGCGCGAAGTAGTCGGTAGCCTGATGGACCTCGCGGGCTCGCGGTCGATTTTCCAGGACAATCCGATGCAGCGGTTCTGGCGTGATGTCCACGTGATGGGCCAGCATGTCGCGCTCAATCATGAGGCAGGCATGCGCAATTATGGTCGCGTTCTGATGGGGCTCGAACCCGACCTCCCGCTCTATTGAATCGAAAGACTGCAGCGCCTTCCGTATGCGCATCCATCCTCGCCAAACAGAATCCGCGCCCAGCAACAGAGCGCAAAAGAAAACGGAGCCGCGCTCGGCTCCGTTTTTGTTCGGCTAATGCGGGCTGCTCGCCTGCTTCGCTCGTTTCGCTAGATCTTCCCCATCAGGATAAATGACACCACCAGCGAGTAAAGCGTCAGCGACTCGATGAACGCGAGACCGATGATCATCGGTACGAACAGCTGATTGGTGCTGTTCGGATTGCGGCCGATCGATTCCATCGCCGAGGCGCCGAGCCTGCCCTGTCCCAAGCCGCAGCCCATCGCCGCGATCCCCAGACCCAGCCCGATACCCAGGCCGATCAGGCCACTGCCATGCGAACCGCCTGCGGGCGCCGCGCCCTCCTGCGCCATCGCGATAAGCGGCGACGCCATCAGGATGGCAATCGCGGTCCCAACTGTCCTCCAGAGTTTACGAATCATTCCTGCCTTTCCTCCTTGAAATGCCGCGCCGTCGATTCCGTCCTGAGCTATTTAACCTCGCCTCTATCCTCTTCCACACCTCGGCCGGATCGGATCTGCGGTCGCGGAGTTTACACGATTTATTAAATTCCGATTCAGAAGTTAATGATGCTCGCCCGCGGCCATCCGCACATAGCTGATCGAAAGGATGGTAAAGACCAATGCCTGTACAACACAGACGATCGCGCCGAGCGTATAGAAAGCGATCGGAATGACCAGATAAGTCAGGCTGGTAAAAAGCCCGAGTACCTGATGGTCCGCAAACATGTTCGCGAAAAGACGAACCCCGAGCGAAAAGGGACGGAAAAGATTATCGGCAATTTCGATCGGCATCAGCAGCGGCAACAGAAAGAGCACCGGGCCGAGAAAAGTCTTCAGGTAGCCCGCGCCGTGCGCCTTGAAGCCCTGGTAGAGATAGAAAAAGAAACAGATCCCGGCGAGTGCGAAGGTCAGGTCCATATCGTTGGTCGGCGGCTCCATCCCGGGGATCAAGCCGAGGAAGTTCGCGGTGAGAATAAACAGGAAAAGGCTGCCGAAGAACGGCACCAGCTTGCGAGCGCCGTGCAACTCGGAGACCTGCGCGACGAAGCCGTCGAGCCACTCGGCGATCACTTCAGCAACGTGACGCAGCGTGATGCCGTCGTCGGGGATCGTCGGATCGGGCGCGCCGGCAAGCGCGCGCCGCGCGGCAAAGCCGAATAGCAGCAGCAGCCCCATCACCAGCCATGCACCAATCAGCACCGGTGGAAATTTGCCGAAGGCGTTGGAAGCCAACTCGATAAAATTAACCGGCGTCAAGCCTTTTGCTCCTCCGCACTGATCGCGCCCGCTATGGAGACGCGCCCAGTTTCAATAAATATCGCCGCGAACTGAGTCAGGACGCCCAGCGTGAAGCCGAGCAGATCAATGTGCAGGCGCGAGATTATCAGATAGGCGGCGACGACGAAAAGCATAAGTTTCAGCGGAGCGATAATCGCGCCGACCGCGCCGCCACCATTTTCCGCGAGCGCGATCATGGTTTTGCCAACCAGCATCAAGAGGTAAAGATTCACGATCATCAGAAGGCCGCCGGCAATACATCCGAGCGCGGCGCTGCGTGAAACAAAAACGAAAAGCGTTGCACTGGCGGCAATCGTGAGAATCGCCGCCAGCCGTTGAATCCCGCCGATCGTGGGTACGGTCCAATTCATCGGCGCACGCTTTCCAGACTCTTTTGAAAATCCCGCAGTTCGACGAACAACCGGTAGAAACCGAGGAACACCCCGAGCAAGACGCCACTCACGACCATCCACGGCTGAGTGCGGAAGTGCTCGTCGAGATAATAACCGGCGACGGCTCCGCCCAGGATCGGCGAGAAAAACTCGGCGCCGATACCGAGAAAGCGCCACAGCTTGGGCCGTTCGCCGTCAACCGGCATCATCGGCTGGCCTGCTCGAGCTCGGCCAGCGACTCACGCGCGGCGACGATCGTATGATCGAGATCAGCCTCGCTGTGCGCGAGCGAAATAAACATCGCCTCGAACTGCGAGGGCGGCAGATAGATTCCGCGTGCGATCATTCCGCGAAAATATTGCGCGAAAGCCGCGGAATCGGCCTTGCGCGCCTCTTCCGCATTACTCACTTGTTCGACACCAAGAAAAAGTGTGAGCAGTGAGCCGGCGCGATTGACGCATCCGCGCACGCCGGTCGCCGCCAGCGCCTCGCGCAGACCGCGCTCGAGCCGCGCGCCGGAATTTTCGAGCCGCTCGTACTGGCTGGGCTGCTCAAGAATTTTCAACGTTTCCAAACCCGCGCGCACCGACAGCGGATTACCCGACAGCGTCCCGGCCTGATAGACCGGGCCGACCGGCGCGAGCAGATCCATCAGCGCGGCGGGCCCGGCCACGGCGCCAATCGGCAACCCGCCGCCGATTATCTTTCCCAGCATGATCAAGTCTGGCGCGGCTTTAACCAACTCGTACGCGGCCCCATAACGCAGGCGGAAACCGGTGATCACTTCGTCGCAGATCAGGATCGCACCGTGGCGATGCGCGATCGCGCCGAGCTCGCGAATGAAATCGGCGGCCGGCGGCACGACGCCCATGTTCGCCGCAACCGTTTCGACGATCACCGCGGCGATTCGCTTTTCATCCGCTGCGAAATAACGCTCGACGACTTCGAGCGCATTCCACGGCGCGACCTGAGTGAGCGCCGCGAGTGCTTCGGGCACACCGGCGCTGTCCGGCACACCGAGGGTCAATGCGCCGGAACCGGCGCGCACCAGCAGCGCGTCGCTATGGCCGTGATAGCAACCGTCGAACTTGATGAAGCCAGGCCGTCCGGTGGCGGCGCGCGCAATCCGGAGCGCGGTCATCGCGGCCTCGGTGCCGGAGCTGAGCAGGCGCACTTTTTCCGCCAGCGGAATCGCTGCGCTGATCCGTTCGGCAAGTTCCACTTCGAGTTCCGTCGGCGCACCGAAGGAAAAGCCGCGCCGGCATTGCTCTTCGAGCGCCGCGGCTACGGCAGGATGAGCATGGCCGAGAATCGCCGGGCCGTAGGAACCGACGTAGTCGATAAGGCGGTTGTGGTCAGCATCGATGACGTATGCGCCCGCGGCGCGCTCGATAAATCGCGGTGCGCCGCCGACCGCGTTCCACGCGCGCACGGGAGAATTCACCGCGCCGGGAATTTTCCGCACGGCCCGCGCAAACAGCGCACGCGAAATCCTGTCCGAAATTTCCGTCATAATTCAGATGCTTGAGGTGGCCCGGTGATTTTCTCATCAGATACTGACGGTGCGCCGGCGCGCAAGCCGACTGCGCGATCGCTTAAAGCATAACATACATCTTGGCTCCAGGAGCCAAGATGACTGCGAACAAGGTAACGCCGCAGAATTCAAAGTATCCGGCGTCACGCCGCCTGCAAAATTGTTTCAACAAACTCGCGCACTTTCACTTTTGATCGCGCGCGATTGTTGACGACGTTGCGGCGCAGCAAGTATTTCATTCAGCTTCGCCAGTGGTGGGACGTTTTGAAGCTGGTCCGGGGGGATCGATGAGCTTCGGAAACCAAGAATTCTTCACGGCGTACCATCGCCGAGGTAGTTGCCTTTCATTACTCCGCGGCCGCCCCCGGTGTCATCGTGCGGCGCACGGGTAAGTTGACAAACTTCCTCCAAGTCACCCGGTAAGAGAGCGCCCCGCAAGGGGAAAGAGGGTTTATTAACACTTGTGTATAGGC
>JBOHWF010000240.1:0-17267 GCA_050736455.1 Binataceae bacterium (SeqCode)
TCCTTGGGGATTTCGTTGCAGAAATACTCGATCGCGTCCTGATCGCCGAGCCAATCGCTGCCCGAAACCGTGTCGTAGATATGCTCGTCGATCGTGTCGTCGTCGCCGGCCACCCCGGCCGCGCCGCCCTCGGCCGAGACCGTATGGCTGCGCATCGGGTAGACCTTCGAGACCATCGCGATGTCGGCGTGCGGACTCGCTTCCGCGATCGCGATCGCGGCGCGCAGCCCGGCGCCCCCGCCGCCAATCAGCAAAATATCGTGCGAAGACGTTTCCACCCTGTTCTCCGATCCGGCTGCAAACGCCGATCCGGCATTAAATACGCTAACTGCCGACGCATCGCAATATCAGACGCGCTTGAACAAGTTTCAGCGTGAAACTCGCGTCTCTCAAGTATCCCCGAACGGGCTCTCGTGCGCGACCTGTGACTTGTGCAGCAGCCGCGATCGGCTTGCGGGCGGGGGCTCACTTCAAGGAAACTCGGACGTAATCGCAGACTTGGAGGCTCCAATGACCAATCGCATCCTGACCAATGATGAAATCACCGAGATGGAAAAGCTCAGCGTCGATCGCGTCATCGAGGCGATCGAGGCGGGCGACAAGGAAGGCGCGAAGAAGCTCGCGCGGCGCATGTACAACGAGGTTCTGAGCATGCACGACCTCTACCGCAACTGGGCCGCCGCGACCTTGAGCTTTATCGGCAAGCGCTACGGTAATCAGGTGCTCGAAGAGGCGATGGACGAGGGCGTCAAGTCGTGGTGGCTGCCCAACCTTGAAAAGATGCCCCAGGGCGAGGACGCGGCGGCGCTAAGGGCGCGGGTCAAGATGTTCGTCGGCGGCCTGCGCGCCCATCTGATGCCGCTGCATATCGAGGAGGATGACGAGAAGATCGTGCTGCAGATGCGGCCGTGCGGCAGCGGCGGACGGCTCGTGCTCGAGGGCAAGTACGAGGGTCCCGACGCCCTGCTAACTATCAAGGGCGAGCAGCTTCTCACCTACGGCCGCAAAGATTTCCCGGTCTATTGCGCCCACGAGCCACTGATGGAATTGCAGGACATCAAGGCGCATGGCGCACCCTTCGTAGTCGTCGAGCCCGCCCACGAGCTGGGCAAACAGCATTGCAACTTCATCATCTACAAGGATCGCAGCAAGGTTCCGGCGAAATACTACGAGCGGCTGGGGCTCAAGAAGCCGGCAGCGGCGGGATAGGCCCGACGAAATCAGCCGGGCCGTCGGCTGTGAGCGCGTGCACAAACGTGCAGATGCCGTCGGCGCGCGCCACCGAGGTGAAGCCGCCCCGCACCAGCATCCTGAGCGCTGGGGCGTTCGACGCCAGCGTCTCCGTGGTCATGCGCTGAAAGCCGGCGCGTTGCGCGCATCGGCTGAGATGGCGCACCAGCAGCGAGCCGACACCCAGACCCTGGTACGCGTCGAGCACGCTCATCGCCAGTTCCGCCTCGCCGGCTTGATCGGTCGCGACGCAGCGGGCGTCGCCGGCGATCAGCGGCGCGCCGCCCGCGTCCGTGACCACCGCCACCAGCGCGATATGATGCGGATAGTCCGGCGCCGTCAGCCGATCCAGCTCATGCGGTCCGATCGCGTGACGCAGTCCGAAGAAACGCCGATAGCTGGAATCCGCGCTGAGCATCGCAAAGTGCCGCGCGAGCAGCTCAGCGTCACCCCGACGGACCGATCGGATCGTCACGCTCGTGCCGTCGCGCAACGTCCTGATGCGAAAATAACTCCAGTCTGCGTCGCCCATAGAGCCGCCTCCGTCCCCACCACCTAAATCTAACCATTCGGCGCGATACGAGGCGACGGCGCAGGATTTTCTTTCAATGAATTGCGCGTTGCGCGCGCCGAAACGCGCGGTCAGGCTCAGGCTTTGGGGCCGGGCTCAGGTGGCCTGCCGCCCTTGCCGTCCGGTTTGCCCAGCCCGAACTTGTCGAGCCGATACTGCAGCGTCCGGTAACTCATCCCGAGCATCTTCGCGGCCTTGGCGATTACCCAGTCGTTTTTCTCCATCGACTGGATGATCAGGTCGCGCTCGAAGCGCTCGAAATTGATGCCCTCGGCGGGAATCTCGAAGCGGTCTGAAACCCGAGCTTTGTCCGGCTTGCCCGCGGCGCGGCGCTGCAGGACCTCCTGCGGTAGATCGCGCGGCAGGATCTTGTCGCCCTCGCACAGTAGGATGGCGCGCTCGAGCGCCGATTCGAGCTGCCGCACATTGCCCGGCCAGGCGTAGTCGATCAGAACTTCCATCGCCTCGCGACTGAGCTCCTTGACGCGGCCGTCCGCCAGATGAGTGAAACGCGCCAGCGTGTGATTCGCGAGCAGCGGAATGTCTGAACGGCGCTCGCGCAGGGGCGGCAGCGTGATCGTCACAACGTTGACGCGGTAATAAAGGTCTTCGCGGAAGCGCTCTTCGCCCACTTCGTCGGCGAGGTTGCGATTCGAGGCCGCGAGCAGCCGCACATCGACGCGCACCGATTCATTGCCGCCGACGCGGCGGACTTCGCGCTCCTGCAGCACCCGCAGCAGCTTGGCCTGCACGCCGATGCCGAGGTCGGCGATTTCGTCGAGGAACAGCGTGGACTTGTCGGCGCTTTCGATCAGGCCGATCTTGCGCTCGGTCGCGCCGGTAAACGCTCCGCGCTCGTGGCCGAACAACTCGTTTTCGATGAGCGTCTCCGGAATCGCCGAGCAGTTGATCGCGACGAACGGCCGCGCCCCGCGCGGCGAGAGCCGATGGATCGCGCGCGCGATGACTTCCTTGCCGGTGCCGCTCTCGCCCTGAATCAAAACCGTCGAGTTGGAGGGCGCGACCTTCTGCACGATCCGGATGACCTCGTGGATCGCGGGATCCTGCCCGATGATCCCCTCAAGCTGCAGCTTGCCCGCCACTTCGCGGCGCAGCAGCAGATTTTCCTGCTTTTCATTGGCGAGCTCAGCCGCGCGCGTGATCGCGATCACCAGCGTCTCGCGATCGGTCGGCTTGGTCAGGTAGTTGAAAGCGCCGTCCTTGGTCGCCTTGACCGCGCTGTCGATCGAACCATGCGCCGTCAGCACCACCACCTGCGTCGCCGGATGTTGCTGCTTGACGCGGAGCAACAACTCTTCGCCGGGCAGCCCCGGCATCATCAGGTCGGTGAGGACGACGTCGAAGCGGCTGAGCTGCAGCAGCTCGACCGCGCGCCGGCCGTTGAGCGCCTCCTCGACCGCGAAACCCTCCTCACGCAGGGTCTCGGCGGTGATCTGACGCTCGCGGTCGTTATCCTCGACCACGAGTACTGAGGCCTGCGGCGTCACGCTGTCTGTTGTATGCCGCCGAGCGGGAAGGTGAAAGTCACACACGCGCCGGGCGGCGGCTGGTTGGCGCCGATCGTCACGCTGCCGCCGTGTTTTTCGACGATCGCCTTGGAAAAAAACAGCCCCAGGCCAATCCCCTCGCGCTTGGTCGTGAAAAACGGCTCGAACACCCGTCCCGCGATCTCTTCCTCGATCCCCCCGCCGTTGTCGGCAAAGGTCAGAACCAGGTTGCCGTTGTTGCGCGAGAAGTCCACCGTCAGCCGCCCGCCGTCGGGCATCGCCTGCACCGCGTTGACCACGACATTGACGAAGCAGGTGCGCAATTTCTCGGCGTCGACGTTCAGCGTCACCTGACCCGCGTCGCCGCGCTCGACCAGTTCGATCGCCTGGCTCTTGAGCTTGGAGTCGCTGAGCGCGAGCACGCCGTCAACCAACTGGCGCATATCGGTCGGCGCCGGATGGATTTCGATCGGCTGGCCGTATTGCAGGAAGGTCTGCACCATTTCCGACAGCCGCCGAATCTCGTCCTTCATTATCGCGATCTGACGGAGGAAGTCCTCGCGGCCGCCGTCGCCCGGCGGCGCGAAGCGCGCGCGCAGCCGATCGAGCGCGAGGCTGATAAAATTCATCGGGTTCTTGATTTCGTGCGCGAGCGCACCGGCGAGCTGGCCCAGCGCCGTGAAGCGCTCGAGGCGGTTCAACTCCTGCTCCCGCTCGCGGGCGTGGCGCAACTGCGCGAGCATCCCGTTGAAACTGCGCGTGAGCAGGCCGATCTCGTCGCGCCGGCGCGCTTCCGGCACCGGCTCGAAGCCCCGCGCTTCGATATTCTGCGCCGCGTCGGCGACCGCGTGGATCGGATCGACGTAGCGTTCCGCGAGCACGTAGGCGAAGACCAGCCCCAGCGCAAAGATCGCGAACCCGATCGTCACCAGCCGCCAGCGATAGTCGCGCAACGGCTGGTCGAAGTCGCTGAAGTCCGCCACCACCTGGATGTAGCCGAGCACATGGTCCTCGACCTCGACCGGAATAAAGTAGACCGTGCTCTGGCCGCTGGCGAGTCCGAGCTTGACGCCGGGCACCGCCACCGGCTCATGCGGATTTTTGTTGCGCAATTGCATCAGGCTGCGCACGACCTCGGGGTTCAGCGCCGCGCCGATCAAACGCGGGTTCGAACTGTTGATGATCAGCTCCTGGTTGGAAGCGATCGAGACTTCGAGGCCGTTGGTGTGCAGCTTGCTGACAAAGTTCTGCAGCCGATCGCGATCGGTCGCGCCGACCGAGGACAGCTCCTGCACGCTGATCTGGATCACGCTGGCGAGGTCCTGAACCTTTTTCTCGGTGGTCCGGACGATCGTGTCTTGCGTGCGCAGGCTGACCAGAATCTCCGTGCCCAGGGTCAACGCGAGCAGCGTCACCATCAGGGCGATCAGCTTGGCTTTGAGGTTGAGCGCGGGCATGCGCATCGTCGAAGCGATCGCCAGGCGGCCGCTCAGGGCGTCAGCTCGGAGCCGGCGCGCGCGGCGCCCCGCGACATCAGGGTGCGCGACGCGATGAACAGCGCCACCGCCACGGCGACGACCCAGATGATCCTCTGCACCCCGCCGATATAGGCCAGCGCCCGTTCGATCTGCAGGCCAAACAGGACCCCGATCGTCACGACGATCGGTACCGAGATCAGCGCGCCCAGGCTGTCATAGAGCAGAAAGCGGCCGAAGTTGACGCCCAGCGATCCCGCGGTCACATAGACCAGCGCCCGCGCACCCGCGAGGAAGCGGGCGTAAAAGATCGCCAGATGGCCGTGACGATCCATGAAACGCTTGAGCCGCTCGACCCGCCGCTGCGAGTCGGGCCAGATTTCAAAGTACGAGATCAGCCCGGTCCCGAAGCGCCGGCCAAGAAAGAACAGGCAGTTATCGCCGGCCACCACGCCGACGAACGAAACTGCCAGTGTCAGCGGGTAAGTGGTGATTCCGCGATAGACCAGGAACCCTCCCGTCAGCAGCGCCAGATCCTCGGGCACCGGCAAACCCAGCCCGCACAGCATCAGGGTGAGAAACAGCCCGGCGTAACTGAAGTGCTGGATGTAATTGGAGACCAGGACGGTCAAGCTCAACTCCCGTGAGCGTACCGATCGTGCAGCGCCTGGCGAATCTGACCCACCGGCATCCCGCCCTCCGCGAGCTTGCCGGCCGCCACCGCCTCGCCGACGCAGGTGTCGCAGCCGGCGCCGTGATTCGTGCGAAAACAATCGAGCAGATTCTTATGCCCCTCGTGTTGCTCGCAGCCGCAATAGCAGTCGAGTTGGGCGAGCAGTTCCGGATGTTCTTGCGCGACTTTGTACGCGGCGCGCGTATCGTCCTGAAATAAGTTGGGATCGAGCGTGAGCGCCGGCGTCGCCGCGGCGGCGCTGTGCCCCAGCCGGACGCGATAAAGGCCCGCGCTCGCCAGCGTCAGCATCGCAACCACCAGGCCGCCGGCCACCAAGCGCCGCCGCCTCTTCGATCCCTCGTGCATGACTTCCGCTGAACTCCGCCTGAACGTAATTGCTTGGCTCGCTCCGATCTGACTTCAGATTTTTGCCGCAGCTCGCAGACTCGCTTGCTCGGCTTCGCTCGAGTACTCGCTCCGCCCAGTGTTATAGCATTTCGATAGCCTGCACATCGCCGCGGACGAATTCGTAGAGCGCCGCCGGCCGGCCCTGCCCGCGGCGTGTTTCCGGCAGCTGCCGGAGCAGCCCCATCGCGAAGATCCGCCGGCGCAAGTTGCGCCGATCCAGATCGCGCGCCAGCACGGTCTCGTATACCTCTTCGACTTCCGCGAAGGTGAACCGCTGCGGTAAAAGGCTGCAGGCGATATTCGTGTATTCGAGCTTGGATTTCAGCCGTTCGAGCGCGCATGCCGCCATCAGTCCGTGATCGTAGGCCAGCGGCGGCAGCTCCGCGATCTCGAACCACTGCCCACTCGAGTATTTTTGCGAGCCCCCAGCCGACTCTTCGCGCTTCCCGCTCAGCGCGAGGTAACCGACCGAGACGACGTGCGCCTGCGGATCTCGCGTCGGATCGCCGAAGGTGCGCAGTTGCTCCAGGTATGACGCACGAATCCCGGTCGAGAGCTCGAGTTCACCCCGCGCCGCTTCGTCGAGCAGCTCGCCGACCCGAATCAGCCGCCCCGGAAACGCCCATCGGCCGGCCGCGGGACCGCTGCGCAACTGCACCAGATAACACTTGAGTCGCCACTCCCGCATCGCGAACAGGACGACGTCCACCGCCACCTTGGGCCGCACCTCGCGCGATTGACGGCGCGGCGCGCCACTCCGGGCGCCGGCTTCGCGATGCGAGTTGGGACCAACCTCGGCGTCCATGACCCAGCCGCGCCTATGCGCTCAACTCGAGCATCCGTTCGAGCGCGCGCCGGGCGCCCGCGCGGACTTCCTCCGAGAGCGTGATTTCGTAGCGCAGATGCTCGAGCGCGTCGCGCGTGCCCTCGAGCGTGATCATCTTCATATACCGGCAGAGCTTGCAGGCCTTGTAGAAATGCTTGTCCGGAATCTCCATCAGCAGCCGGTCCGACAGCCCGCACTCGGTCACGATCAGAAATTTGTCCGCCGGGCTTTCCTGCGCATAGCGCACCATCGCGCTGGTCGAGAGCACCGCATCGGCCAGCGCGAGCACGTCCTCGCGGCACTCCGGATGAGCCAGCACGACCAGTCCCGGAATCCCGCGCCGCACCTTCTCTACCTCCTCCGGGGTTATCTGATGATGGACGTAGCAGTTACCGTCCCATGAAATTATCCGTTTCTCCGTCTGCGTCTGGACATAGTTGGCGAGGTTCTGATCGGGCACGAACAGGATGTTCTCCGAATCGATCGCGTTGACGATCTGCGCCGCGTTGGCCGAGGTGCAGCAGGCGTCGGACAGCGCCTTCACGTCGGCGGTGCAGTTGACGTACGAGACGACTTTCAGGTCCGGATAGAGCTCGCGCAGCTCCGCCGTGCGCTCGGCCAGCGCCTCGGCCGTGACCGCGTCCGCCAGCGAGCATCCCGCGCGCAGGTCCGGAATCAGCACTTTGCGTTCGGGGTTGAAGACCTTGGCGGTCTCGGCCATGAAATGCACGCCGCAGAAGACGATCACCTCGGCGTCGCTCACCGCGCGCGCCTTGCGCGCCAGTTCGAGCGAGTCGCCCACGAAGTCGGCGACCTCGAAAATCTCCGGCCGCTGATAGTTGTGCGCGAGCACCACCGCCCGCCGCTCGGCCTTGAGCCGCCGGATTTCGGCGATCGTCGCCGCGTAATGGTCGCAGAGCTCGAGTGTGTAAGACGGGTCGTGCAGCGCCTCCAGCTTGCGCTGGAGTGCGGCGCCGTCGATCGCGGTTGACAGAGTCATCGCTCCTCGCTTTTCGGCATCCCGCATCCCAACCCGGCTCCAACGCCAACCCTGCCGACTTTGCGTCAATTTGACGCTTACCTTAACAGTCCCGTGACACTCCGCGCAACCGTTTCATCGATCAGCTGGATTGGTGTACAGGCTAGGCGGAGCAAGTCTGCGAAGCCGAGCAGTTAAAATTTGTTCGCCCCTCGCCCTTGTCCAAGGGAGAGGGATCAAGGGTGAGGGTCAGTTGGAAAAGTCGCCCGGCGTCGAGATTAGGATTTGCCAGCCGGAACCCGGAAAGGAAGTTGACCATGGACGAATCGCTGGATCGTGAAATTGTCGAAGCGGTGCGCCGCTTCGTCGATCGCGACGTCATCCCGGTCGCGAGCGAACTCGAACACGCCGACGAGTACCCGCACGCGCTGGTCGCGAAAATGAAGGAGCTTGGGCTTTTCGGTGCGACCATTCCGGCCGCCGACGGCGGCCTCGGCCTTAGCTTCGTCAGCTACGCGCGGATCATGACCGAGCTCTCGCGCGGCTGGATGAGCCTCGCTGGCGTCATCAACAGCCATCTGATCATGGCGCATGTGATCGCGAACCACGGCACCGCCGAGCAGAAGCGCCGCTTTCTGCCCGCGATGGCCGCGGGCGACAAGCGCGGCGGCCTCGCGCTGACCGAGCCGCACGCCGGCAGCGATGTCCAGTCAATCCGCACGGTCGCGACCCGCGCCGGCGACAATTACGTCTTGAACGGCAGCAAGATGTTCATCACCAATGCGCGTCACGGCACGATGCTCGCCGTCGCCGCCAAGACCAATCCCAAGGCCGAGCCGGCCTACGCGGGCATCAGCCTGTTTGCGGTCGAGAAGAACGAGCGCGGCCCGACCGTCAGCCGCCAGCTCAAGAAGCTCGGCTACAAGGGGATCGATACCTGTGAAGTCCAGCTCGAGGAACTCGACGTTCCCGCCGCGAATCTGATCGGCGGGCGCGAGGGGCAGGGCTTCAAGCAGGTGATGAGCGCGCTCGAAGTCGGGCGGATCAACGTCGCCGCCCGCGCAGTCGGCGTCGGCCAGGCCGCCTTCGACAACGCGATTCGCTACGCTCAGCAGCGCGTCGCCTTCGGCAAGCCGATCGCACAGCATCAGGCGGTCCAACTGATGCTTGCCGATATGGGCACGCGCCTGCAGGCGGCCCGCCTGATGGTCGAGCACGCCGCGCAGAAAAAAGACGCCGGCGAACGCTGCGACGTCGAAGCCGGGATGGCCAAGCTGTTCGCCTCAGAAGCCTGCGCGAAGATCACGCTCGACGCGCTCCGCGTGCTCGGCGGTTACGGCTACATGGCGGAATTCCCGGTCGAGCGCTTCTATCGCGACGCCCCGCTGATGATGATCGGCGAAGGGACCAACGAGATTCAGGCGCTGGTCATCGCCCGCGGCCTGCTCGCGCGTAACCCCGTTTAGCACAATCTGCCGGTCTTTACCGCTCATATTGAACAATACATTTTTTCTTCTATGCGGTAGTGATTCCTCGTGATAGATGACGTGTGTTGTCGGCATCCGATCTCCGCGGAGGTGTGGCTCGATGCGTATCCGACCTGTATCAGCCTGTCATATCCTAGGCTTGCTTGGATTGATCGCGCCGTTACTCTTCACTTATCCAGCGCACGCAGGGGCGACGACAGCCCAAACGGTTCGGCTGCCGGGCCACGTTCTGCCGATTCTGATCAAGGCCGTCGCGCAGCCCGAGACGGCAACGGAGGCGACCCAGCCGCTGACGCTGACCGTCGTGCTGAAGCGCGACCATCAAGCCGGCTTCGAGAATTATCTGCGTCGAATCTACGATCCGAAATCGGCCGATTTTCGTCATTACCTGACCCAACCCGAGATTGCCGATCGTTTCGGCCCTTCCCAAGCCGATTATGACGCAGTGCTAAGCTACCTTCGCGCGCATGGGTTCAAGCTCGTTAACGGCTCGAAGAATCGACTGACGCTCACGGTGCGTGGCACGCGCGCGCAGGCTGAGCGCGCGTTCGAACTCGCAATCAACGACTACAGGGTCGGCAAGCAGAATCTTTTTGCGAATGATAAAGGGCCCGCGCTGCCCGCCGAACTGGCCTCGAAGGTGCAGGCGGTCACGGGATTGTCCAATTTCGCCCGGCCGCGCAACGTCGATGGCGGCATCCGCCCGGCCTGGAATGCGATTTGGACAAAACTTGTAGAGCTGGCGACGCCCCCTGTGACCACGCCGCTGAACGGGGCCGCCGCCGCCTCTGGTGGCCATGAGCGGACGCGGCCGCCCGCCGGTTCCGATCCTTCGCCCACCTGGACCAATATCAATGGGGCTGGTCAAACGATCGGCTTGGTCGAGTTTGACAGCTTCAATAGTTCGGACATCGCCAACTATCTGTCACTGGTGAACCTGCCGTCTTCGCTGATCAGTCAGGTCAGCAAGGTGGACGTGAACGGAGGCGTCGCGGTCGGTGCAGGAGAGCCCGAGGTGCTGATCGATATCATCGCTGCGCTGACCAACGCACCCGGCGCAAACATCGTGGTATACGACGCACCCTTTACAAACCCGACCACTAGCTTTCAAGCGGTCATCAACCAGATGCTCGACAACAAAGTGAGCATTATCAGCAACAGCTGGTTCTACTGCGAGAGCGAGTCAGACCTGGCGGACGCAGAGACTCTCGACTCGATAATGGCGAGCGCCGCAGTGGCGGGGGTGAGCGTCTTCAACGCGACGGGCGACAGCGGTGCGATTTGCGGCGGCAGCACCGGGGTTACGCTTCCTGCAGCATCGCCAAATGCGACTGCGGTTGGCGGCTCGTCGCTCACGCCTGAGCCGGGCGTGGTCTATGGTCCGGAGGGCTGGTGGGACGGGACCAGCGCTGTACCACCGGGTGGTCAGGGCGGTTTCGGAACAAGTCAGTTTTTTTCGCTGCCTACCTATCAAACTGGGCTCACAAGCACGAAAAACCGTTCGGTACCGGACGTCGTCATCAATGGAGATCCCATAAAGGGCATTATCATCTGTGAAGCTGATGCGGGTGGTTGCCCCACGGGCCTGTTGTATGGCGGAACCAGCCTGGCCGCACCGGAATGGGCCGGCGCGACCGCGCTGCTGAACCAGGGGCAGGGTTCGAACCTGGGCTTTCTCAATCCACTTATTTATCCCTTCGCAGGCACCAACGCGTTCCATTCCGCCACGAGCTTGAGCAGCGATTTTGCTCACGTCGGCCTCGGGTCTCCGAACGTCGATTTGCTGCATGTGGCGCTGAGCTCGAGCCCCATCGGAACGGTAAGCGCATCGCTATCGCAAGTCGCGATCAGCAATACGTCGTTTCTGGCAAATCCAATTCCCGCCGATCCGTCGACCACTTACGTCGTGGTCACATTGCGCGACGGCAACGGGAACACGGTCAGCGGAAAGACGGTTACTTTGACGGCAAATTCGGGTAGCAGCGCATCGATCACGCCGGCGAGCGCGGTCACTACAGTCGATAATGGCGCCGCCGTCTTCACGGTTACCGACGACGTCCACGATGCGACCACCTTTACCGCGACTGATACCAGCGACGGCATAACCCTATCGCAGACCCCGACTACAGACTTTCCCGTGCCGCCCGCAGCTTCGGAGACGCTCTTTGCGTTTCCCACTACCGCTACCGCCGACGGCATGACGGCCGCGGACGTTACCGTGACACTGCTGGATCTCTCTGGGCATCCCAGCCCCGGCAAGGTTGTTCAGCTCACTCAGACCGGCGGGAATTCCGTAATTAGTGGACCGGTGCCGGCAGTAACCAATGCCGGCGGTGAAATCGTCTTCAGCGCGGTTGATTCCAATAACGAGACGGTCACCTATTCGGCGGTGGACGTGACCGACGGCAATCTGCCGTTCCCGGCCACCGGTACGGTTACCTTCGATAGTGCGCCGGAGCCTGGATGCGCGAACACGATCACCGCCGGGCCGGGCTTTATCGCGACGCCCTATGTCACCGGTTTCGTCGCGCAAAACTTCTCCTTCGGCGACATCACCTTTAGTGGGTGTCCCGGAGCTTACGGCATGGCGTTCGATTCCTCCGGCAATCTGTTCGCCACGGACGAGGTCAACGGAAATCTCTACAAGTTCGCCTCCGGCGGTGGTGTCGCGAATAGCAGCGCGCTGTTGAGTACGATCGGGCCTTCGCTCGGAGGCCTCGCGTTCGATAAGAGCGGCAATCTTTATGTTGGCCGCAACGCCACCACCGGGAGCTTTCTTACCGGCGCAGTGATGCAGCTCAATCCGACTAACGGGACGATCATTCAGACCGTTTCTGCAGGCCTGACTTGCCCCGAGGCGATCTCGCTCGACCCATTGAGCGGCGACCTCTTCACCGATGATAGTTGTGGGGGCGGGGGCTCGAACAACCCGGCGCTCTGGCGGATTTCGGGACTACCGTCGTCACCGACGACTACGGTCTATGCCACTCTGCCGAATACCACGAACGCCAACATCGCCTTCGCGCCCAGTGGCGATATGTACATCTGGGATGCCGGCCAAGGGGCGGAGGTGACGGGTACCAGCGGTCCGAATCCGCCGGTGGTGAGCGTGATTCCGGGCCTCGGGCAGAGCTTTCTCGGGATGCTCGCGTTCGGGATGCAGCCCAATGGCGATGCGAATTATCTGGTCAGCAACTTCCCGGGCAACACCACTGTAACTCCGAACATCCCGGCCACCACCTCCGTCTTCGACCTGACGGTCTCACCGCCAACCGTCGGCACGGCCATCATTAACAGTGGTAGCACGAACGGCGTAGTCGCCGGCGGCGCGAGCAATCTGATCGTCGGCCCTGACGGCTGTATCTACGCCGCGCAGGGTACGACTATCTGGCGGATCACCGATAGCAACGGCAAGTGCATCTACACCTCGCCGACGCTGCCCGCGTCAATCGTGCTGGCGCCGTCTACGTTCAACGGGAACGCCACTCAGGGCAGCCCGATCACCCTGAACGCGACCTTCCACAACGCTGGCGCGCCCGCGGGCACGCCGATCATCTTCAACGTGAGCGGAGCGAATTCGCGATCGACGCAAGTGGTGCTGAGTGATGCGAACGGCAATGCGGCGCTTACCTACAGCGGCGCGCATCAGGGAGTGGACACCATCGTCGCGAGCGCGACCGCGGGCAAGACCGCGCTGACTTCGAATCAGTCGGTGGTCACCTGGGGTCCGGGCGTCGACGTCACTTTCCTAACGCTCAACGCCAGCCCGGTGACCGCGACCATGGGCCAGTCGATCACCCTCGCCGCCAACCTCACCGACGTTTCGGCCAAGCCCGTGGCCGCGCTCGCGGGGCAGAGCGTGAACTTCTCGCTCAACGGCGCGGCTGCGTGCAGCGCGACGACCGACGCCAACGGCAACGCGAGTTGTCCGACCACGGCGACTGGCAGCGGCATCCAGACGCTGGCGGCCGACTTCACGGGCGTGCCCTCGCAATTCATCGCCTCGAGCGATACCAAGGGCCTCAATGTCCTGGCGCCTCCGCTGCCAACGCCAACGGCGACGCCAACTCCCACGACGACGCCAACCCCCACGGCGACGCCGACCCCGGTGGCTGGCGCCCTAAGAATCAGTCCCAGGAAACTCAACTTCGGCACGGTCGACCTCGGCAGCAGCAAGACCAAAACCGTGAAGGTCACCAACAAGGGTCGGATTACCAAAAAGAAACATCCGGTGCCGATCCTCATCGAGATGGAGTCCACCAGCAGCGCGGTCTTCACCGTGACGATGAGCTGCACGGAGGACGATCTGGGTCCGAAGTCCAAAGGCGTAAAGGCGGGAACCTGTAACGTCCAAGTCACTTTCACGCCGACCGCGGCCGTGAAGTACACCGGCAACCTGGATATCTTCGACAACCTCGAACCCGGGCTCGAGAACGTCGTACCAGTCAAGGGGAGCGGCAAAGCGCCGAAGGTCAAGTAGTATCCGCAAGGGCGGGGCCGAAAAGCGGCCTCGCCCTCGTCCCGATCCCGGGGACTAACGAAAGCGCAGGAGGCGGCGCAGGTTGGTCGGGCCGGTCAACGGCGCCGTTGCCGCCACCGACGCTATCAGCCCGTCCATCTCGCTGATTGGCTCCGTTCCGAAGATCAGATCCCACAGAGGCGAAGTCACCCCGAGGCATCGATTCGGTTCGTGGCGATGGTGAATCAGGTGCCGCGCGTGCAACCAGCTCTCGAGGCTGCCGCGCGGGCGGCAGAAGTGAAGCCGGTAGTGCAGGACCTCGTAAGCCGCAAACCCCAGCGTCATCCCGCCGAAAAAGATCATGCCGGGAGACCACCCGAACGTGATCAATCCGACCATCCAAATGATCGCCAGCGGCGGCCATGCGCGGACGGCAAACACCGCATGCGGATCGCTGTGATGAACGGCGTGACGGGTTGAGATGAATGTCGTCGATAGATGGCTCAGCCAGCCATGGATCATGTATTCGACGAGCGTCCAGGCCAGCAGACCCGCTCCGAGGATTGCCGCATCGTCGACCACAGCTAAAACTTTAGCGCCTCGCGAGCGTCTGTCACAGCCGTCGCGCCCAGGCCCGGCCCGGCGCTCCATGGCCGCGATCGGACTCGAAGAGTATCAAATTTTATCGTTTTCTGTTCTACTAAGACGACGAGGCCGCCCACCGTGGAGCACAAACCGCCGGTAGTTGCGGGCTTGAATTTCGGCTTCCAGTTATCGTCTGAAAGCTAGTAGAGATTAACCGCAGGCAGTCAGGAGTGACTATGCGGTACAAGCCATCCAGGAGGGATGCATGGGTAAGACGGTCGCCGCGATCGCGTGCGGCGTGGTGCTGGGTATAGCGATCGCTTTCGCCAACGCCGGCGCATTCCAGTTTCCGTGGGGTTCAGACGAGGGTCAGCCGCTGCATGGCGCGAAG
This sequence comes from Binataceae bacterium (SeqCode), assembly GCA_050736455.1. Classification (GTDB taxonomy): domain Bacteria; phylum Desulfobacterota; class Binatia; order Binatales; family Binataceae; genus JAJPHI01. The sequence continues at coordinate 14,593 of JBOHWF010000240.1, forward strand.
CCGGCGCAAGCCGCGCAGCCCGCGCAAGCCGCGCAGCCCGTCAGGGAGCATCAGCCTGCGCCCGCCAATGCGCCAGAGCCGAATGAAGCTCCCGCAGTCGGCGTCGCGATACCGTCGTGGGCGCCGCTGGTTAAACGAGTGATGCCTGAGGTTGTCAACGTCGCGATTACCGAGGAGGTCAAGCAGGCCGGACTCGGTGGTCAGGAGGAAGGGCCGGGCGAGGGTGGCGGTCAGGAGGAGCCGGGTCCAGGACCGGGCGGTCCGGGCGTCGGGCCGGGTGGACCGGGTGGAGGCAATCAGTTTGGTCCAGGTAATCCGTTTGGCGGCGGTGGCGATCCGTTTGAGCAGTTTCGCCATTTCTTCGGCCAAATGCCTCGCAACTATAAAGAACACGGTCTCGGCTCGGGCGTTATTGTCTCACCTGATGGTTACATCCTGACCAACAATCATGTTGCCGGACACGCCGACGAAATCCTCGTCACGTTGAACGACAAGCGCGAATTCAAGGCGAAAGTGATCGGCAAGGATCCCAAGACCGATCTCGCGCTGATTAAGATTGACCCCAAGCAACCGCTGCCCTATGCGACGCTGGGTACCTCGAGCAAGGTCGAGGTTGGTGATCCAGTGATGGCCATCGGCAGTCCGTTCGGTTTCAATCTGACTGTGACCGCAGGAATTGTGAGTGCGAAGGGACGGGCGCTGGGCGGCAACTACGATGACTTCATCCAGACCGACGCCTCGATCAATCCGGGTAATTCCGGCGGCCCGCTTTTCGATGCCCAGGGCCGGGTGGTTGGCATCAATACCGCCATCTACAGCAGCACGGGCAGCAACGCCGGAATCGGCTTTGCGATACCGATCGATCTAGTCAAGACCGTGATGGAGCAGCTTAAGGCTCACGGCCGAGTCGTGCGCGGATGGCTGGGGGTCGAGATCCAGGAAGTGACGCCGGCGCTGGCCAAATCGTTTGGCTTGCCGACGCCCAACGGCGCGCTGGTCGCGGGTGTTGATCAGCAAGGTCCGGCAGGCAAAGCCGGAATCCAGCAGGGCGATATCATCACCAGGTTCGACGGCTTGCCGGTGCGCGACGAGCATGAGTTGCCGGAGCTCGTGGCGCAGACGCCGCTGGGTAAGAGCGTGCCGGTCGAGGTGATTCGCGAGGGCAAGCACCTAACTCTGAACGCGACTATCAAGGAGCTCAAGGACAAAGAGGTCGCCAGCGCCGAGGGCGACACAAGCGCCGGCGGCAATTGGGGCTTGACGGTACAGGATCTCACTCCTGAGATCGGCCAACAGCTCGGGATCGAGCATCCCAAGGGCGTGGTCGTGCGCAGTGTCCGGCAAGATTCGCCCGCGGCGGAGGCCGGACTGCAGGCAGGTGACGTGATCCTCCAGGTCGATAACGCCAAGGTGACGTCGGCGGATGAGTTCGCCAGCGCGGCGAAAAGCGCTCAGAAAGAGAAGAAGTCGTCGCGCCTGCTGGTGCAACGCGGAAAATCGACTATCTACACGGTGATCAATTCCGAAGGCTGAGCGCAGGGCTGTCGGTGAAGGTGTAAGAGCGCGGGCGGAGGTTCTCCGTCCGCGTTTTTTTCCGTAGCCTCCAAGGACAGCAGCGGAAACGTTGCGCCGCCGCTAGGGGGATAGCTGATCGGTGAAGATGAGCGTGCATCCGGATCGGTCGCGAATCGCCAGGTCCCGCCGAGCCGGTCGGCCCGCACTTTCGTCTGGTGGACGTCGGCCGCGCCGCCGCGGCCGTGACCGGCTGGTGCTGCTCGCCGTGGTTGTCCTTGCGGGGCTGTTCATAGTGCGCCGCATCGTCCGGCTGGCGCACTTCGGTGGGATTCCGCATTCGACGCAGACCGCCGCGGGCGCTGCGCCTGCCAACGAGACCACCGAAAACATCTCCCCGCAGGAGCGCAAGACGCTCGATCAGATAATCCACGACAAAGCCCGGCCCTGACGGGGCGGAGGCGCCCGCGATGCCCAGCTACGTCCTCGCGATCGATCAGGGAACCACCGGCACCACGGCGATGGTCTTCGACGGCGGCGGGCGGATTCGCGGACGCGCCTATGGCGAGATTCGCCAGTTCTATCCGCACCCCGGATGGGTCGAGCACGATGCCGACGAAATCTATCGCTCGGTGGTGCAGCGCGGGCGCGAGGCGCTCGCCGCGGCCAAAGTAAAGTCGCGCGATCTGGCCGCGGTGGGACTCACCAATCAACGTGAGACTTTCGTGGTCTGGGAGCGCCGGAGCGGGCGGCCCGTGCATCGCGCGATCGTCTGGCAATGCCGCCGCAGCGCCGGGATTTGCGACCGGCTGCGCGAGCGTGAAGCGGAAATCGGCCGCCGCACGGGCTTGCTCGCCGACCCCTATTTCTCCGGCACCAAACTCGCGTGGCTGCTCGATCACGATCGCGCGCTCAGGCGGCGAGCAGTGCGCGGCGAACTGTGCTTCGGCACGATCGACTGCTGGCTGCTCTTCAAGCTCTCGCGCGGCGCGGTCTTCGTCAGCGATTTTACCAATGCCTCGCGCACGATGCTGATGAATCTCGAGCGGCGGCAATGGGACCCCGAGATGATCGAGATGCTGGGCGTGCCCGAGCCGATGCTGCCGCGGCTGGTCGAGTCGCGCGGTCCGATAGCCGAGGCGGCGCGCGGCACGCTCGTGGAT
>JBOHWF010000241.1:0-9270 GCA_050736455.1 Binataceae bacterium (SeqCode)
CCTTGCCCGTGCCCGATTCCCCGTGCACCAACACCGTCGCCTTGTACGGCCCCAACCGCGCGATCGTCTTCAACACCCGCCGCATCCCCTCCGACCCCACCACCATCCCACCCAAATTCTCCGCCCCCACCCCCAACCCTTCCACTTCTATCCAGCCGTCGTCTGGCTCCTCATTGCGATCAGCTACGACAAGATCCTCGAAAGCAGCGAGAGTTTTAGTGATAATCATAAAGCCCCCCGTGACCTTGTTAACATCCTGTTAGCACGACTCTAGTTGCAGTGAAATATCGAGGCAAGCGTGTAGACCACCCTATTGACGTTTAAAATTCTCTAAATATGATGGGAGCCGTCGTGACGTGACAACAGGCTGTAACGGGTAGAGATTGAGGACGCCGCAGGAAGACGAATCCGGACGAATCCGGTCGACCATGTCAGTAAGACAAAATCTGAACTTGAGATCGCAGGCGCAGTGACAAAGGGCCTAGGTACACCGACGGACCTGATTCGCGGCGACGAACCGCGATTCTGCTGCGATAGCGGCCGGCGAGCGGCCGCCAGGAAATCTCCGAGGGCTCCAGCACCGATCGGAAGTTGTCGGCAGCCACGGCCAGGCGGCTGCCGACGCGATCTCAGGCGGCGGCAGTTTGCACCGGAAGCTTTTCGCGCCGCGCCGGTCTCACGCAAATACGATACGGGCTCATGAAGGTAATCCGGCTGTGGTCTTCATTCGCTTGAAAACCCCATTGGCCCGCTTCGCGCACCATCCGCGCGAGCTTCTCGCCCTGACTGACCATCGCCTGCACATACATCCGCTCGCCCCCGAGCGTACGGATATAGGGCCACTCGATCGGCTCGCCCGCGCACTCAAAATCTTCCTTGTAGGCCAGCGACAGATTCCACGGTTTGAGGATCGGGTAGGCCAGGACGGCCTGAACCTGCAGTTGCCCAACGAGGATTTGCGCGGCCTGCCGCGCAAGACGAGCGCTGCCCGCAGCACGGGCCCACAGTTCACCGACCTCGACTACCGCTTCCGGCGGCAGGTGCATGAGGTCGGGTCTGGGGTAACTCTGCGGAAACGATCCGAGATCGTGCGCGGCAAAGCCGGCGAGCATCTCGTCCGCTTCCGCGGAGTGCTCGTCGAACAAGCCATACAGGCGTCCGAAAGCGAGATGCACTTCGCCGACGTGCGAGCGTTGGGTTTCGCTAAAGCCGGCGCCTTTGCTGAGCCTGGTTTCGACCAGGTTGTGAGCAAACTGCCGCCGCTCCTCGGCTGACGACAACAGACGCAGTTCCATGGGTTCCCTGTCCTCCTACCGATTATTAGATTCCTTCTGGGCGATCTCCCGTGAGCTCAGGCGGCCCCGAACCGCCTTCTGCCGTGCTAACTTCTAGTCAACATTGGCACACTCTCGGTTACTGCCTACAGGCATTAAATGGCAGCGCACGCTTAGTTGCAAATGGTTTTGTACTGAATAGAATGCGAGGCTAAAGAGGGGATGTCGCCGCCGTCTACAGCCGCGAAGCGCGAAATTAAGTCGCAGTTGGACGGCCTGCTGCGCGGCTGGCCCCTCGGCAAGGCCTGCAAACGCGCCGCACTCAAGGACCCGGGCGTCGGTCTGCGGCGCTCGCTCAAGCAAGATTATGTGCGTTACCTGCGCCGCGGTTTGAGCTACGGCGAGGTGCAGACGCTGGTTGCCGCCTTCCGCCGAATCTTTCCGCAGTTCAACGCCCGGGCTGTCGCGATGATGACGAGCGCGGGCTATCGCCGAGTCGCCGACCAGGTCGGCGTCCATCTACAAATGGCGCGTTACGAGGAGGATGACGGGCTGGCGCTGCGCGGCTTTTACGTCGCCGAAAAACCGGGCTATCTCGCGCGGCCGTTGATCTTTGTCAACACCGCCCATCAACGCCTGGCGGCCGGGACTACTTTTATCCACGAGCTCGGGCATCACGTTGCCGCGCGCTTGTTGCGGCTTGAGGTCGCGCCGGTGCACTACTTCTTCGATAGCGACTACGCGCGGCATCTCTCCGATCGCGCCGAACTGGCGGCCGACATCATGGTGAGCCTGGCCGGCTACCCGCAAGGGGTGGCGCGGCGAATTTTTTCGACCACCTGGAACTGGGGTCTGGTGGCGCGCGCGGCGAACCTGACCGACGACGCGTTTGCGGAGGTGCGGCAGCATTTGAAAAAAGCCTACGGCTTCGATCTGCCGCTCGCGCAGATTCCGGCAGATCAGCGTCTCCCCTACCTCGCGGCGATGATTCACTACGCGAAGTTGCGCTGGGCGCTGTTGGCTGAGTACGATTTATGAAGAAGGAGGTTTTTCTTGGTCCGGCAGTTGGTGTAATGCTGAAGCGAGGGTTGAACTGAGGGCTGAGAGAGGGCGCCCATGTCTGGCGACAAACGCTCCCAGGGTTTGGTGAAGTTCTGGTGGGTGCTGGCCGCGATGCTCGGCGCCGCGGCAGGGGCGGCCGCCGAGGCCATCGGCGGGGCGACAGAGACGGCCTGGGGAATCGTCGGAATCGGGTTGTCGCTGGCCTTGGCGGTCGGCTATCTCGAGCGGCCCGCCCGGCCAGGACGCGGAGGCGGAATTCCCCGTTGGCCGCGTGCCGGGATGCACGCGCAGCACCGACACCCAGAGCCCGCCAAGGGCGTGCCGCGGCGGGCGAAACTGCATGCAGTTAGCGGACGCAAGCGTGGCGAGCCACCCAACTCCGGGGGCGCCTGAACGTCGTCCGCCTCCGCCCATGTTCTAACTTTAGTCTTACCTCGAAGAGAGCCTCGCGGATGCTCGATATTCTGATTCGCGGTGCCGAAGTCGTCACGCCCGACGGGGTTGGTCGCTGGGCGATCGGGGTCACCGGCGAGAAGATCGCCTTTGTGGGACCCGAGCCGTCGCCTGCGCCGGACGCGGCGCGGATCATCGACGCCAGCGGCAAGCTCGCAGTGCCCGGCGGGATCGAGCCGCACGCCCATCTTGCGAGCCTTATCGGGATGCATCCGCAGCAGCGTCTGTTCACGCTGGGACCCGAGGAAGACACTCGCGGGATGGCGTTCGGCGGCGTCACCACTCATCTGGACTTCGTCTTCGTCCATCCGGCGACCGATATCCCGACCGCACTCGCACGCCGGCTCGAGCGTTGGCAGGGCCGCTCGCACATCGATTACAGCTTTCATGTCGCGCTGGGTGGCGCCCTGCCGCTCCGCGTCTTTGAGCAGATGGCCGAGGCGATTCAGGAGGGTTTCCCGAGCTTCAAAGTCTTCACTAACGAAGTCCTGCCGCCGCATCCGCAGCGGCGGCCTTTCAAGCTCGACTTCGGCCGCATCGGTCACGCGATGGAGCGTGCGGCGCGCCACGGTGGGATTATGGTGGTGCACGCCGAGGACGACGACCTCGTCCAGTTCAACTACGAGAAATTCCGCGCCGCCGGACAGACGCACGGCGCCAATCTGCATTTGGTCCACAGCAAGCTCTCGGAGCAGCTCGCCTTCGCCCGCACGATCACGCTGGCGCGGGCAACCGGCGCAGCGGTTTATTTCGTGCATACCTCGGCGCGCGAAGGCGTCGAAGCAGTGGCCGAGGCGCGCGGCCACAACCTGCCGATTTACGCCGAGACCTTGCATCACTATGCGTGCTTCTCGACCGACGACTATCGCAAGCCGCGCGGCTTTTGTTACCACACCTACCCTTCGCTTAAATTTCCCGACGATCAGCAGGCCCTGTGGGAAGGGCTGTTGCGCGACGGCGTTTCGACCACCGCCACCGACGAATTTCCGACCGCGCTCGAAGTCAAGCTGCGCGGAGATCAGATTGACGATGTGACCGGTGGCAACCTCGGCGCGGAGGCGCGGATGGGCATCGTGTACACGGAGGGCGTAATCAAGCGCGGCATGTCACTGCGGCGCTTTGCCGACGTGACCTCGAGCAACGCCGCGCGCATCCTGGGACTCTATCCGCGCAAGGGCGCGATTGCCGCGGGCAGCGACGCCGATCTCTGCCTGATCGATCCGACCATCCACAAACGGCTGGCGCGCGAGGATTTTCACGTCAGCGACTACAGTCCGTGGGAGGGCTGGGAGGTCCGCGGATGGCCGGTGATGACGATTTTGCGCGGGCGGCCAATCGTCGAGGGCGGGCGGCTGGTCGGCGCGCTCGGCGACGGCCGGCTCGTGCCGCGCAAGATCGATCCGCTGATCCTGCGGCGTCCGGCTTGCTAACCACTAGTTAGCGACAGGCAACCGCCGGCTTGCGGTGTGTGCAAAAAAGGCCACGCGCGTATGGTAAGAGCGGGCCGGCCGGCGTAATACATGATCTATGCGCATTCAAAGGGGGATGCGGGAAACGGCCGCGCCGGCCACGATCAGCCGGGAGATCGTCGATCGCGCCGAGCTCGCCGATGCACCGGATCAAGCTGCGGTGCGCGAGTTTGTCATGACGCGCGGCGCACAACGCGCGTGGAGCGCGATTAACTGGCAGTTAGCAAACGGGCATGGCGCGCTGTGCTGGATCAGCGGTCCGCCGGGCGTAGGCAAGACCCATTTTCTCAATTACGTGCTGGCTCTGAGCGAGCGCGCCGGCGCGCTCGGGACGCCCGCCGGGCGGCGTCTGACGCTGGCGATCAAACTGACGGCGGAGAACGCGGCGGCGCTCGATCGAGTGGTTGCGCACCGGATCGCCAAAGAGCTGCTTGGCGGCGGGTCGTCGGCCGCGGTCTGGCGCCAGTTGCGCGGCGCCGAGGGGCTCCAGGTCGCGCTCGAGCAGGCTCGGCGCCAGGGCGTCGAAGCGGTTACCGTCGCGCTCGATTTTGACCGGCTCGAAGCGGACGCGCAGGCGCCCTACCTCAAGGCCGTGGCGGATCTGGCCGTCACTATCCGCGCGCCGCGGCTTCTGCTGATTGGCGCCGGCCGCGGCCCGCTGGCGGTGGCGGAGGCCACGGCGTTCGCGGTCGGCCCGGCGCCAGACGAAGTGGCGGCAGTGGCGATCGGGCATGCGCGTCAGCTCGCCGAAGGCGTTGGACCGGAGCTCCACGACGCCTACCGCGTAATTGAAACGGATGAAACTGAGATCGAAGCTTTGTTTCCGTTCCATCCGGCCGCAGCGCGCGCGATTGTGGCGCTCAGCGGAACTGATGAAGCCGTCGCGCCGGCGGCCCGGTTGGCGCGCGAGGCCTTGCTCGACTGGCGCCGATCGGCGCGGCCGGGCGGGCTCATTTGGCCGGCCGAGCTGCTGGCGGCGACGGGCGTGCGCACGGCGATCGAGGCGCTTCTCGGCGAGCGCGGGCTCGCGGCCCGCGCGATCGCGCGGAGCGCCGCGCAGGCGCTCGACGAACCCCGCCGCGCGCTGGCGGGCGAAATCGTCGAGCTCCTGGCGCTCCATCACGTAACTGCCCGGCGCCAGCCGCTCACACTCGAGGAGCTCGGCGCGCGCCTTAGCGTGGACGCCGATCGCGGCGCCGTCGAGACGCCGCGCCGCGTGGCGCTCGGCGGAATTGCCGCCGAGCTCGCGCGGCGCAGCGCCGGCGTCATCTGCTTCGATTCGCTGAGCGCGGAACTGCGCTTCAACGAGGGCGCCGCCGGCGCCCCGGAAGTTGCCGCCTTCAATGCTGCGCTCGGGCTGTCGCGTCGGTTCGACGCAACCCTGGAACAAGCCGGGGAGCTCGCAGACGTCCACGGCGCGAGCGATCGCCTGCGTGCGGCGATGGCCGACGCACTGGAAAGCGCGGCGCGCAATCGCGATTTGCTCCGCCGCGCGGCGCGGCACTCGGGCGCCACGCTGACTCCCGAACAGGAGCAGACTTTTGCCGACTTTATCGCGATCGCTGAGGCTGGTCCGCCCGACCTGATAGCCACGGCGCGGGACGCCGAGCGGCGGGCCGCGCTCATCCAAACCCTCGACGACTACGCCTTGCTCGCGGCGCTCGCCGCGGCCGTGCCGCGCCTGCGCGCGATGCGCGAATATCTCGAGGCGATGGGGCTGCATCGGGAGCTCGAAGACGACCCGAATCGCGACCCGGCAGTGGCCAAGCTCGAAACCGAGTGCAAGCTGCTGCTGGTCGGCGCCGATGCTGCGGTCCGCGCCCGCACGGCAAGTGGTCTCGACGCCCTTGAGTCCCGCTTTCAGCGTTTCAAATGGACCTATGTGCCGCACTACCGCGCCGCGCACGAGGCCTGGCGTCAGGAGATGGAGGCGGCCGCCGCGCTGGTCGGGGACGCTGAACGGCATCTGGCGGCGCTGGCGCGGCTCAACGCGATCAGTGCGCTCGGCGAAGCGCAGGGCCTCGAGCTGACGAGTGAATTCGCGCGCCTCGCGCGGGGCGTAACGCGCTGCACGCTGGACGGCGCTTTGTCGCCGGAGATGACCCCCTGCTGTACGCTCTGCAATTACGTCATCGGCGCGCGATCGCCGCGCCCGGCGCTCAGCGAATTGATGGGACGCGTCCGGCGCGCGCTTCAAGTCAAGCTCGCCACGCTCTCGCAGACGGCGATCGCGCGCCTTATCCGCGAGCACGATCGCGGCGGCCGGCTCGAAGGCTTTCTGAAGATCACGCAGGCCGCGCAAACCGACGCGCTGGTCCGCGTGCTGGACGACCCGCTCGCGCGCTACCTCACACGCCTGCTCGAGGAAAATCCGGCAGGCGAGGCCGATCCGCGATCGGCCGTCGTCCAGCCGCTACGGGTGGCTCGCACCCGCGCTCGCGGTCAGCGCTCGCAAAAAGGACCGCCGAGCGGCCGTCTCGATTAAGCCCGCCCAGATCCAAGTGCGATCCTGACCCGTGGGTTCAGTGCTTGAGTTTGCGCGGACTGCCGGGCGGAAAAGCACTCGCCCCGCGCGCTCGTGGTCTGAAATTGATCCGATCGAGGAGGTGAAAGTATTGGTTGCGTAAATTCTCGCACATCCAGAGAAGCGCGAGCCCGACTGTTATTCCGATCGCGGTGATGAGTTCGACCAGCCAGTGCCGAAAGCGAAGTCGCTCGATCTCAAACGGCGCAGGACCCTCGTTCGCTTGATCTGAAGTCACGGGCTTGACCCTATGGGTTGAGCAACCCCTCCGCAAGTCCTCGCCATTGGCTCCTGGTTAAGGCCGGTGAAAATAGACCATTTTAGCTGATTTTCGCTTTTATTTCGTTATATTTCCGACTGTCCACGCCGCGTGACCGCTCTTAGGGATAACGATTTCGCTTGACGCGTTTGTGTATAAAGTGGAGAGTAGTGGAAGCAGGCGGAGAGACGCGGTGCTCAGCGGCAGATACGACCATGCGTTGGACGAAAAGGGACGGATTAGTCTTCCGGTCCGGTTTCGCGAGGTCTTTCAGCCCAGCGATCACAAAATGCCTTATATCACAAATCATCTTCACCAGCACGAACGCTGCCTCGCTTTTTATCCGTACAACGAGTGGATGCGTTTGCTTGATCGCGTTGAGGACAAGGCGCGTTTCGATCCCGCGGTGCAGCGTTTTCGGATTTTCTATATCGGGGGCGCGCATGAGGTTGAACTGGACCGGCAGGGGCGCCTCCTGATCCCGCCCGATCTGCGGGAGTTCGCGCGCCTGGATCGCGAGGTGACTTTCACCGGTCAGGTTGATCACGTCGAACTGTGGGATCGCGGGGCGCTGCGGCGAGTGCTTAGGCAGACCGAAGAAGAGGTGATCGCAAACCCGGAGATGTTCAGCAAGCTGGGTCTTTAGGCGGGTGCGAGAGGCCAAGGGTTTGAGCGCGGCGAGTCCCGAGCATGTGGCGGTGATGGTGGCGGAGGTGGTGGGACTCGTCCGCGCTTGCAATCCGGCGGTCGTGGTGGACGCGACGGTTGGAACCGGCGGTCACGCCGAGGCGATCCTCGAGGCGATCGGGACGGATTTGATCGGTCTGGATCGAGATTGCGGCGCGCTGAAAATTGCGGCGCACCGGCTCGAGCGGTTCGGCGGGCGGGTGCGTCTGCGCCGGGCCAATTTCGCGGAGCTGACCGCGGTCCTCGATCAGGCCGCGACGCCGGCTGCCGGGGTCATCTTGGCGGACCTCGGGATGAGCAGCTTCGCGTTGAACGATCCGGCGCGCGGCTTCAGCTTCGTCGCCGAAGGGCCGCTCGACATGCGAATGGATGATCGCCAGAAGCTGCGCGCCTACGACCTGGTGAACGAAGAGAGCGAGGAAGAGCTGGCGCGGCTGATTCACGCCTACGGCGAGGAGCGGCATGCGCGGCGTATCGCGCGGGCAGTGGTTGCGGCACGGCGGCGACGGCCGCTCGAAAGCACGGGTGAATTGCGCGCCGCGATCGAGGCTGAGATGGGCGGGCGGCGCCACGGCGGCATCAGCCCGGCGACGCGCACTTTTCAAGCGTTGCGCATGGCGGTCAACGACGAAACCGCGAGCCTGGCCGCGTTGCTCGAGGCCGGTCCGGCGCGACTGGCGGCGGGTGGCCGCATGATCGTGATGGCCTATCACTCGCTCGAGGATCGGCCGGTCAAGCGGCGCTTTCGCGAGCTGGCCACGGCGGGAGGCTTCAACCTGATCACGCGGCGGGCGCTGCGGCCGGCGGCGGAAGAGATCGCGCGCAACCGGCGCGCACGGAGCGCACGCTTAAGATGCCTCGAGAAAGCCCCCGGCTGAAGTCGCGTCCGCAGCCGACGCGCAGGCCGTCGAAATTATGGCCGGCGCTACTCGGACTCGCGGTCGTGACCGCGGGCTTCGGCGCCCTGATGGTGCGGCTCGAAGTGACGCAGGAAGGGCTGCGGCTGGCGAGCCTGCGCGCCGAACGGGGCGAGCTCGAAGAACGCCAGCGCGGGTTGCGGTTCGAGGTCGCGGAGCTTACGTCGCACGCACGTCTGCGCGCGATCGCTGCGCAGGACGGACTCGCGCCGCCGGCTGCCGGCCACGTTATCCTGATGCCATGAACCGGGCCTTCAAACAGCGCCGCGCGCGGATTGGCGTGCTGACCGCAGCGTTCGGGATGCTGCTCGCGGCGGTCGCCATTCGCTTGGTCATGCTGGTGTTGATTGACGGGCCGCGGCTGGCCGCGATCGCCGCCAACGAGCATACCGGTGAACTCGCGCTCGCCGCGGTGCGCGGCGACATCGTCGATCGCAATGGCAAACTGCTGGCGTCCATGCAGCCGAGTCGATCGATCTATGCGCGGCCACGCGAGCTGCTCGAACTGAGCACGCTGGCCGAGCGCGCGCGCCTGGCGCAGGCGCTGGGGATCGAAGCGCGAGCGCTCGAGGTGCGGCTTGCAGGCCCGGCGCCGTTTGTCTGGCTGGCGCGCCATGTGGTGCCC
>JBOHWF010000242.1:0-4137 GCA_050736455.1 Binataceae bacterium (SeqCode)
CCCGTTTATCGGGCTCGCCGCCGCCGCGGCGGTCACCAAGAAAATCAAGCTTGGCACCGGTATCTGCCTGATTCCCGAACGCGAGACCCTGATCACCGCCAAAACGGTCGCCAGTCTGGATCTGCTCTCAGGCGGCCGCTTTCTCTTCGGCATCGGCGCGGGCTGGTTGCGCGAAGAGACCGAAGCGATGGGCGCGAAGTTCGGCACGCGCTGGAAGCGCACCCGCGAGAGTATCGAGGCGATGCGCGCGCTGTGGAGCCAGGGCACTGCCTCTTATGCCGGGGAGCTGGTGCGCTTCGAGAACCTGCGCTGCGAGCCGCGCCCGCTGCAACAGCCCGGCCCGCCGGTCATTCTGGGCGCGCACGGTCCCAAGGCGCTCGAACGCGTCGCCCGCAGCTACGACGGTTGGATGCCGCTGGTCCAGGATCCGGCTGAACTCAAGCGCGACGTCGCCACACTGCGCAAGCTGCTCAAGCAACACGGCCGCGACGAGAGCGCCGTACACATCTCGCCACTGGTTGATCCGCACGAGCATGGACCCTCGACCGAAGAGCTCAAATGGTGGCGTGACGCCGGCTGTGAACGCATCGTGCTCTTGTCGCAGCAAACCGTCGCCGCGACCGCCGACGGCCAGGCGCTCGAGCTGATCAAACGCTTCACCCCGGTGGTCGAGCGTAATCGCGCCATCTAGTCTAATCGTGTTGATCCTTAGATTTCAGATTCTTGACGCAGCTCCAGGGGGCGGCCGAGTCCCGTCTTTTGCTGAGCCTCGCAGACTCGGCCACCCACCGGAGGCGCGGCCAAGTCCAGCCGCCCCGGTCTCGTTTAGAACGCACTTCGCGGACTCATTTGCTCGTTCCGCTTACGCTCTACTGGCGCTCGCCTGCTCGCTTCGCGCGGCAGCCGCGCTCCACTAGTGTCCTCAGGAGGAAAAGCGATGGCAACTGAAAGCTTCATTTCGGCGGATTCTCATGTGGTCGAACCGGCCGATCTCTGGATCACCCGCATGGACCGGAAGTTTCGCGATCGTGCGCCACATTTCGAGCGCGGCGCGGAGGGCGATCACTGGGTGGTCGAAGGCCTCAACAGCCTGCCGATTGGCTTGTTCGGTCCGATGGTGAGCGAAAAAGCCCAGGGCGGTATCGACGCGCGCGGTCAGGAGCGCCGGCACGAGGAGACGCGGCCGGGGGCGCACAATCCCGAGGCGCGTATCGTCGATCAGAAGCTCGATCACGTCGAGGCGGAAGTGGTTTACCCGGGCGTATGCCTGACCCTGTTCGGCATCCCCGACGCGGAGTATCAGCGCGAATGTATCCGCGTGTACAACGACTGGCTCGCGCAGTTTTGCGGCGGCGACCCCCAGCGTTTGATCGGGAGCGGGATGGTGCCGATGCGCGGGCCGGTAGAATGGGCGATCGCGGAAGCTCAGCGCTGTGCAAAGATGGGACTGCGGAGTTTGCTGATCCCGGCAGTCAAGCGCAAACCGTCCTATCACGAAGCAGTTTACGACCCGATGTGGGCCGCGTTCGAAGAGCTGAATCTACCCATCTCGGTGCATAGCGGGGCCGACGACGAGCCGCTCGCGATCGAGACCGGAATCCCGCTCCACGCGCAGGTCTGCGACAACAAGATGTTCATGATGCAGCGGAGCCTCGCCCTGCTAATCACCTCCGCGGTGCCCCAGCGCTTTCCCAAGCTGCGCTTCGTGATCGTCGAGGGCGGAATCGGCTGGATCGCGGCGCAATTGCGTTTCATGGACCATTGGTGGGAAGACCATCATCGCTGGCTGCAGCCGAAACTCGACGAGCCGCCGAGTGCTTACTTCCAGCGGCAGTTCTGGGCCACCTTCGAGGACGATCGGCCGGGCATCCTGACGCGCCATCTGCTCAACCTCGATCACCTGATGTGGGGTTCAGACTACCCCCATACCGAAGGAACTTTCCCGTTCTCGATCGAGCGAATTCGCCAGGACTTCGCAGACGTGCCCGACGACGAGACGCGTAAGATCGTGCGCAACAACGCCGCCGCACTCTACGGCCTGGTTTAGGCACTCGCTAGTGGAGGCGCGCTGCGCGCCGTAGCGAGCAGGCGAGCGCCAGCGGAGCGTAAGCGGAACGAGCAAATGAGTCCGCGAAGTGCGTTCTAAACGAGACCGGGGCGGCTGGGCTTGGCCGCGCCTCGCGGACTCGGCCGCCCCCTGGAGCTGCGTGAAGAATCTTAGTTGGCGAGGGTTATAATGCCGCGGCCTCGCACCCGATGGAAATGAAGTTCGGGCTGCATTTTCAGTTGCCCTGCCACGGCGCGCAGTCCGCGGTGCAGCGCTACCGCGATACGATCGAACAGGCGGTCCACGCCGAGGCGCTCGGCTTCGAGTCAGTATGGCCGGTCGAGCAGCACTTCAACCCCGGACTCTCGATCATGCCGGCGCCGATGCTGCCGCTCGCCGCGATCGCCGAGCGCACGCAGCGGCTTCGGCTGGGCGTGGCGATTGTGCTCCTGCCACTGTCGCATCCGCTGCGCGTGGCCGAGGAAATCGCGACGCTCGACGTCATGAGCAACGGCCGCGTCGAGTTCGGCGTCGGTCGCGGCGCCATCCCGAATCATTTTCGTGGCTTTGGGGTGGCTCAAGCCGAAAGCCGCGATCGGCTGCTCGAAGGACTCGAAATTATTCGCCGCGCCTGGACGGGCGAACGCATCTCGTTCGCCGGGCGGTTCCATCAAATCGACGACGTCGCGGTCGTGCCCAAGCCGGTTCAGCAACCCCATCCACCAATCCGCGTGGCCGCCAACAGCGAAGACACCTTCGAGCTGATGGGCCGCGCGGGCTATCCGATCTTCGCCGCCTCGCAAGTGAATCCGTTCAGCCGTTTGGCGAAATTCATCCCGGCCTATCGCGCGGCGCGCACAGCCTCAGGTCACCCCGACAATGGCGGCGACGATGTCACCCTGCTGGCGCCGCTTTACGTCGCTGGCACCGACGACGAGGTCCGTCGCGACGTCGAACCCGGTATCCGTCATCTGTTCGAGACGGTCGCCAGCCTTTATGCGTCAAACCAGGCGACGAGCCCTGGCGGCGCGCGGCGCCTGATGGAGCTGGCTCAGAAGACGCGCGAGACCACTTACGAGCAGGCGCGCGACGCGATGGCGATTTTCGCTACTCCTGGCGCTTGCATCGATCGCCTTGAGGCTCTGCGCGAGGAGTTCGCGATGGGCAGGCTAATCTGCTGGTTCAATCCAGGCGGCGTTATCTCGCATGAGCGTGTCTTGCGCAGCATGCGCTTATTTTCAGAAGCGGTGATGCCGCGCTTTCAGTGACGCTGGCGACCGGCCTCAGATCCCGGTCTTGCGCGGCGGTTTAGTTTCGGCGCTCGACTTCGTCGGGTGGCTTCATGTTCCGCTCGAGGCACCAGCGGTCGATCACCTCGGCATTAAAGCGCCAATCCGTTCCAATCCGAAAGCCCGGTAGCTCACCGCGCCGCAACAGTTTGTAAATAGTCGACGGATGGACGCGAAGGTAGGCTGAAAGTTCTCTCACCGTCATGACCCGAGGCAAACTATATTTAGGCTCCGCCACGTCTTACTCTCCCTTGATCGTCAACCGAGAGTTTATCATATCGGCGCAAGCGCCTCGCCTAGACTCCGGCTTTTTAAATATTGGTGCCATATTAGGCTTCCTTTATTAGCTTCAAAGGTAGTCAAAAATGCATTTGCTGGTCAAGAGGCACACGACGGTTTTCCAACAGACGCTTCTTACTTTGGCTCATCAGCCCCGCAGCAGCCAGCCCCAATCGGAGGGCTGACGAATGACTGTTACTTTTCGCGAGCTTTTGGGCTTATACTTCGGGCCTGCATGATTTCAGGCCTGCCCGCTACGAGTCGGAAATGACGAAGCCTCTAGCGAGGGTTTTGCTGATGGCGGCGGTCGTGCAAGCCGCCAGCGCCTGCGTTGGCCATGCGGCGGCGGCGGCGCGAATCTCAGTCAGCCTTCCCGCGATCTCTTCGGCCGGAACCGTCCCGCGGCTCTACACATGCGACGGCGAGGATATCTCGCCCGCAGTTGTGTGGAGCGGGACCCCGGCGGAGGCGAAGACTCTGGCGCTGATCGCCGACGACCCGGACGCGCCTTCTGGGCTCTTC
>JBOHWF010000243.1:0-3261 GCA_050736455.1 Binataceae bacterium (SeqCode)
CGCGAACCCGTGTCCTCGTCGATATGGAATAACATCGGTGTCCGGCATTCCCATTCGCTTCGCCCGCGCGGTCGCCGCGATGCGCCGCAGCTCAACGTTCGAGTTTGTGATCCCTAATACCCGCTACCGCGAGCAGCATGACGCTCCACAGCGAAAATGCGCATATCCCGACGAAGGCAACCGATCGCGCGCGGCGCGGATATTCGGCGATTTCCGGTTTCTTCGGTTCGACGAAAAGGGCAAAATAGACATGCTGCCGCTCGGATTCCTGACGCGCGCGTTCGTAAGAGGCCTGAGCGATCTCCAGAAGACGTTTCGAGAAGCGGGCTTCCAACTCCTGCTTTTCGAATCGAGCTATGGATTGAGCCACGGTCTTGGCGTTCTTCCGATGACTCGTTAGAGCCTCGGTCAACGAAGCGACCTTCGACCCGAGCGCCCGGATCTGATCGGAAAGAACCTTTTGCTCTGGCGCGTCGGCGGACAAAACTGTGCGGTTGGCGTCGCGGTCGCGTTCCAAAGACAATTTCTCGCGTATGACGCCCAATAAGGCGTCCGCGGAGTTCTTTATCGTTTGCTTCGGATCGACGGTTCCCTCCTGGTTGCGCACATCGCGCAGGGCGGTAAGCGCCGCCGAATAACGGAGGCTCGCGCTATCCAATTCCTGTTCCGCCGAAAACAGCGCGTCCTGGCGCTCCCGCATCGCGACGCTGTCGATCATCTTTTCGGCGGAAACCGAGGCCGCGCGAGCCAGGGCGAGCGCGTCTTCGGGGGTGAAGGCCAGGACCCGCACGAGTACGAGCCCCGAGACGCGGTTGACGGTGACGCTTATCATATCCCGCCAATAATGCCAGAGATCGTCGTCGCTCTTCGATGTATCGAAACGTGACAGAAAATCCGCCTGATCCCGCGAAAATAGCGACCGCAACCAACCGTCTTTATCGAGTTCCCTGACAACATTGCGGCTTCGCAGATAGTCCGCGGCCATATAGGGGAGACGCCCGACTTCGTGTGTCCCACGTTTACCGGCCTTGATCATCGGCGCAAGATTGCCTTCGTCCGCGGCGAGCTCCGTCGCCGATCTGACGCTAAATCGAAATTCCGCGCCATACTTGCCGGCCGCAATGAGACCGTAGTAGATACACGCGCACAATACGGGCAGGACGACCAGGAGGGCGAACGACAATCCGTGCATCCGCCATGATCCGAACTGATCGATCGGGACAGTGACGCGGCGCAGGTCCTCGCGCAGGACTAAATGATCTGGCCCGGCTGACGGGTCTGCCGGAAAACGATCGGGGGCCCTTGCCTCGAGATGCGTTTCGTTCATCGGATTGCCGCTCGAACCGCCGCCGTTACCTTGTTCTTCATAAGGTGTGGTCGCGCACGTTGGCGGCGATCGCCGCGAGGAGCGACCAGAAGCTCAGCGCGCCCAGCGATATCAGCAAAATTGCGTGTGCTCGCCTCGGAGCAATCGGACTTTGCGGTACGGTCGGATCTTCAATGGCGACGAGGTAGATATGATGGCGGTTGGCGTCCGCCTTGGTGTCGTCCAACATCCGCTCCGCGAGCACGGCGGCTTGCTCGGCTAGGCTCTTCTCGACGTCCAGTTTATCATATTCGGCGAGGGTGGCGGAGGCGGTCGGCGAATTGAGATCGGCGCCCGTGATCCTGGCTTCAAGTGCCGCGATCTGATCGGAAAGGATTTGCCGGTTTGCCGCGAGCATCTTGATTTGCGGCGCATCGGAGGCGAGCGAAGCCTTTGCGATATCCAACTTTACTTCAACCTCGACGAGATCGCGCCGCAATGTAGCGATCGTCTCGCCCAGGGATCGCGCGAGGGCAAGCGGGTCGATCTGCATTCGCGCGTTGCGGAACCGTTCGAGACTAGCCTGGCGCGCGGAAAGTTGCGCCATCGCGGACTTCACCTCGGCCCCGGCACGCTCGATTGCATCGTGCCGCACCCGGTTCAGAAGCTGATTTGCCACGATTTCGCATCGCGCGCGAATGGCGGTGGCGATGCGCACTGAATCCTCGCGGGAAAATGTTTTGACGGTGACTGTTACGATGCCCGAAGCGGCATCCACCGACGTTTGGACCATGGTGCGCCAATAGCGAAGCAGGTCCTCCGCCGCTCTCGACGGCACGAACCCTGCCCACCCCTCGATCCCCGGCTTGCCATATATGGCCCTCAAATCGATCTCCTTTGAGAGATCGTCGAGCATCGAATGGCTAGCGATATAATCGGCGACGATATAGACATCCTGATTGGAATTGAGGGACGCCAAAGTGCCCAATCCCGAAGCCGCCAGGGCGTCGCTGCCGGGTAGCAGTTCCGTCGCGCCTCTCACGGCGAAGCGCATTTCGGACCCGAACTGATCGGAAGCGAGGAACCCAAAATAGATGGAACTCGTGACCAAGGGGACGAGGACAAGGACAATGAAGCTGCGCCAAAGCCAAGACGATCCCGTGTTCGTCGCGGTCCTCGCTTCGGCCCAGCCGGTCCCCGAAAGACTGGTTTCTTGCAAGCTGTGCCTGGCCTTCGTGGCAAGCCGGTTCAAGCTCTCGATCGAAAACCATAGGCGCACGCCGGGGTCGCGCGTGGGCGGGCCAAAGCGCGGCTTCGGCAGCTTTCCGGGAGCGGACTTTCGGGGACTTTCTAACATTGTTCCTTGGTATCGTTCGGCTGCGAGGGACACGGGCTAAACCAGACATTCTAAGCGAAATTTGACGATAATCCGATAAGCTGGAAGTTTACCCCATCGTTTGTTTTTACCGCCAATGCCGCGTTAGCCAACCGGCAAAAGCAATGGCGAAAGAATATAACATGGTGCGTCATTGCATTGAGACACAGCATGTGAAATTACAATAAATACGAGAGTTAATAAAGCATATAAAATCGTTGCGGAATACATCGTTTATCTGCATAAAACTTACATTTGCCATAATACGGCCATCAAATACGGGAATGTCCCTGTCAACAACAATAATACATCATACGGGTTGGCATTTGAATCGTTATATGTTTGTTTACCATAAGAAATCCGCGCCTGGCGGCGCAAATTAATTATTCTTAATCTCCGTTGACGGTTTTCCCGCGGATTTGCTTCCATAGCTCTAGGCAAAGCGCATTCGCGGCTATATGACAAGGTACCAAATCACATAAGGATTTCCGCAATCAGGTGGGAGTGGACGCTTCTCGGTTCGAATTAGCTATTATAAATCAGGCAGGATTATGAGAAAACAGCAGAGCGGTCGCCCGGC
>JBOHWF010000244.1:0-5748 GCA_050736455.1 Binataceae bacterium (SeqCode)
CCCTGATGGTCCCGCCGGGGCTCGGCATGATCGCCTTGTCAGAGCGCGCGACCGCGCGCGCGCAGGCAAATCGCGCACGGCGCTATTACTTCGATCTGATGCGCGAGCTCAAGGCGCAGCGCGACGAACATTTGACCGCGTATACACCCGCCGTATCGCTCATCTTTGGACTTAGTAAATCGCTTGAGCTAATCCACACTGAGACCCTGCCGCGCGTCTTCGCGCGTCACGAGGTTATGGCGCGCGCGGCGCGCGCTGCCGGCGCTGCCCTTGGCCTTGGCTTGATCGCGCGTGACAATCCCGCCCCCGGAGTGACCGGATTGTTGACCGCATCCGGCTTTGACAGCGGGAAGCTCGTCCGGCTGATGCGCGACGAACTCGGCGTCTCGATCCAGGGCGGGCAGGGTCATCTCAAGGGCAAGCTCGTGCGGATCGGCCACATGGGCTATCTTGGACCGTTCGACATGCTCGTGGTGGTGAGCGCGCTCGAGCTGGGCCTCCATCGGCTGGGTCATCGAGTCGCACTCGGCGCGGGCGTCGCGGCGGCGCAGAACGTAATCGCACAGGGCTGGTAAAAGAATCATGGCGGGCAAGAGTTATGGCGGAAAAGTTCCGCGTGCTGCTGAGTGATTCTCTCGCGCCCCAGGGCATCGAGATCCTCGAACGCGATCCGCGCATCAGGTTTGACCTCAAGCCCGGACTGAGTCCCGCCGAATTGGCCGCGGTGATCGAGCCCTACGAGGCGTTGGTCATCCGCAGCGCGACGCGGGTGACGCGCGAGATCCTCGATCGCGCCAAATCTCTCAAGGTAATCGGACGGGCGGGCGTCGGCGTCGATAACGTGGACCTCGACGCCGCCACCCGGCGCGGCATCGTCGTGATGAACAGCCCGATGGGCAACAGTGTCACGACCGCCGAGCACACCATCTCGATGATGATGGCGTTGGCGCGCCATATCCCGGCGGCCAACGCAGCCCTGCGCGCCGGCTTGTGGGAGCGCAGCAATTTCATCGGTACCGAGGTCTGCAACAAGACCCTCGGCATAATCGGGCTGGGCAACATCGGCCGCATCGTCGGCGAGCGGGCCGGCGGTCTGAAGATGCAGGTGATTGGTTTCGACCCGATCCTGACCGCGGACGCCGCAGCGCGGATGAATATCGAGAAGGTCGAACTGGACGAGCTGCTGCGACGGGCGGATTTCATCACGATCCACGCCCCGCTGACGGATGAGACCCGCGGGCTGATCGGCGCCGCGGCCTTCGCCGCGATGAAGCCGGGCGTGCGCGTGATCAATTGTGCGCGCGGCGGCATCGTAGAGGAGGCGGCGCTGCTTGCGGCGCTCGAATCGGGCAAGGTCGCGGGTGCGGCGCTGGACGTGTTCGTCGAGGAGCCGCCCCCCAAAGACCATCCGCTGATCCATCATCCGCACGTCATCGCGACGCCTCACCTGGGCGCAGCCACCGACGAGGCGCAGGTCCAGGTCGCGATCGATATCGCGCGGCAAATCACCGAGTTTCTCACCGAAGGGACGATTCGCTACGCCGTCAATATTCCAGCGCTGAGCGTCAAGGAGCTCGAAGTTCTCGGCCCCCATCTGAGTCTCGGCGAGAAGCTCGGACGCCTGGCCGCGCAACTGATCAGCGCGGCGCCGGCGCAGGTGACGGTCGGATTCGCCGGTGAGGCTGCGAACTTGAGGGGTGAGCCGATCGTGGCCGCGGTCCTCAAGGGTTTGCTCGGCGGCTTTTCGGATCAGGCGTTGAATTATGTTAACGCCCCGTTTTTCGCCCGCGAGCGCGGCATCACCGTGACCGAAACGCGCTCGCGCGAAACTGCCGATTACATCAATACGCTGACGATCACCGTGCACACGGCGAGTAGCGTCCATGTGGTCGCCGGGGCGGTCTTCGGCAGCCACGCCATCCGGATTATCCGCATCGACGGCTACCGCATCGAGGCGCCGCCGGAGGGCTACTTCCTGATGCTGCACAATCGTGACGTGCCGGGCGTGGTGGGCGCGGTGGGCACGATACTCGGGCAGGCCGGCGTCAATATCGCCGGGCTGGAACTCGACCGCGACCGCGCCGGCGGGATGGCGCTCAGCCTGCTGCAGGTCGATGGACCCGTGCCGGCGGCAGTGCTCGAACAGCTCAAGACGCTGCCGGCGATTATCTCGGCCGCGACCATCCGGCTCTGAATCGATGCGCATCATGATCTCAAGAAATACGTCGCTGAAGTTGTGCGCGGCGCACTCGCAAATCACAGGCAAACCGCGGACATGAAGACCGTCGCAGTGGTGGGTGCGCAATGGGGTGACGAGGGCAAGGGCAAAATCGTTGATTTGCTCGCCACCGACGCCGACGTGGTGGTGCGGTTTCAAGGCGGTAATAACGCTGCGCATACGCTGGTAGTCAATGGCGAGAAGTTCATTCTGCGTCTGATCCCGGCCGGCGCCCTGCATCCGGGTAAAGTTTGCGTGATCGGCAATGGCACCGTGGTCGATCCGATCGCTCTGGTCGAAGAAGTCGACGCCTTGAAGCGACGTGGACGCACGCTCGGTCCAGATGATCTAAAGATCAGCTACGACGCGCATTTAGTGATGCCCTATCATCGCGCGATCGACCGCGCTCGTGAGGCCCGCCTCGGACGGCACGCGATCGGCACGACCGGCTTCGGGATCGGTCCCGCCTATGAAGACAAGATGGCGCGCGTCGGTTTGCGCTTCGACGAAATGGACAACCTCGCGAGCTTTACCGAAAAGCTTGAGCGCAACATCGCCGAGAAAAACGCCTATCTGAAGAGCATCCTCAAGGCGAAGCCGCTCAATGCGCGCGAGGTGCTCGACGCGGTCCTCAAGGCGCGCCGCCGCCTGCGCCCTTATCTCTGCGATACGCCTGCGTTTCTGCACGAGGCGATCGCCGCCGGCAAGCGAATCCTGTTCGAAGGCGCGCACGGAGTAATGCTCGATATCGATCATGGCACCTACCCGTTCGTGACCTCGTCGAACTGCGGCGCCAGCGCGGTGTTCGGCGGCGCGGGCGTGGCGCCGGGCGGTTTGGACGCGGTGCTCGGCATCACCAAGGCCTACTCGACGCGGGTGGGCGCGGGGCCATTCCCGTCGGAGATCAGCGGGCGGCTGGCTGACGCGCTGCGTGAGGAAGGCGCGGAGTTCGGCAGTGCGACCGGCCGCCCGCGCCGCATCGGTTGGTTCGACGCCGTGCTCGCGCGCCACGCCATCCGGCTCAATGGCATGTGGGGCTTGGCGGTGACCAAGCTCGATGTACTGACCGGAACCGATCCGCTGCGCATCTGCGTCGGCTATCAGGTCGGGGGTAAACGCTTCGACGAGATTCCGCCGAACCGCCGGATGCTCGAACGGGTCAAGCCGCTGTACGAGGAACTGCCGGGTTGGAGCGAGGACCTGAGCGGCGCGCGCAATCTCACCGACCTACCGGCGAACGCGCAGCGTTATCTCGAGCGCCTGCGCGAGCTCAGCGGCGTGCGGCTCGCGATGGTCGGCGTCGGCGCCGCGCGTGACGCTACGATCGTGATCGAAAACCCGTTCCGCGCTTAACGCTCCAACTAACTATTTGAATAGCTATTTAGTCAGGTTCATCTGCGCCCGGCCGGTCGCCGGATCGATCGGAAACGAAGTATGCATGTGGAAGATTTTCCACTGGCCGTTGGTCTTGTGGTAGCAATTGGTCACGCGGAACATCGCCTCCCGCGCAACTCCGTTTTTGTCTTTCCAGGTGAAATGCTGAAGGCTGTGCGCGACGGCCATCGTACCATCGGTCTCGATCTGGATATCCGCGAAAGTGCCCTTGACATCCTTGGTGCCGGCAAAGAACTTGTCCAAATCCTCGTGCACCGCCTTATAGCCGACGTACTGCAGGCCCGGGATGTAGTCGTAAGTGATGATGTCGTTGGGGTCGTAGAACGCAATCAGTTCGTCGGCGGTATTCGCCGCCAGCGCTTTGGTCTCGATGTTCATGATTTCCGCTTTGGGATCAGTGCTGGCGCGAGCGTTGAAGCCCAAGCTCCAGACCAGTATCGCCGCGCCCGCGAACCCCCCGATCGTCAATCCGATTCGCTTCATTTTCACTCCCTCCTATGAGCCCAAGTGGCGCTCCGCGCACGATTCAGTCTTGCGGCGGCGTCTGCGGGCCGCGCACGACCTTCCCCGGCATCGCCCCGGTCGGCTCGCCGTTTTCGAAAGTGATCTCGCCATTGACGATCGTAAATCTGTAGCCCTCCGCGCGCTGGACGAACCTGCGGCCATTGGCGGGCAAATCGAAAACCATCTCGGGCGGATGCAACCGCAAGCGGTCGAAATCGATCAAATTGATATCCGCCTTCATCCCCGGCGCGAGGACTCCGCGATCGCGCAGGCCGTAGAGCTGCGCAGTATCGTGAGTCTGGCGCTTGACCGCGAACTCGAGCGGGATGCGGCCGCCGCGACTGCGATCGCGCACCCAATGCGTCAGTAGATAGGTCGGCATGCTGGCGTCGCAGATCACGCCGCAGTGCGCGCCGCCATCACTCAACGACAACACCGTATTGGGGTTGGTCAACTGCGGCAGAATCGAATCGAAGGAGTAGTTCTTGTAGGCGAGCGGCATGTAGATGATTTCGCGGCCGTCGCGTTCGAGCAACGTGTCGTACGCGACTTCCTGGGGCGTCCGACCCAAACGCCGCGCGCGTTCGAGGATACTGTGGTCTGCGATCGGTTCGTAGTCGGGCGGATCGCCCAGCGAAAAGTGATGCTGAAAGCCGGCGACCATCCCGAGCGTCTGTTCCTCTTTCACGGCTGGCGCGTCATTGAGAATCTGCGCGCGCACATCGGGATCGCGCATGCGCGCGACGCGTTGGCCATGGCTCAGGCCGGCCATCAGTTGCCGATAGCTGCGATGCGTGCTGAACGGATGCACCGAGCTTTGCAGACTCATCAGCGAGGCCGCGGGCCGCGCCGCGACTTGCGCCACCATCCGCGCGCCATCCGCGTTGCTGCGTTCGACGAATTCCAGAACCGCGCGCATCTTCATCGCGGCGCGGCGCGAGATCAGCGCGGCCAGCGAAATCGGCCGCCCGGTCTCAGCCGATAGCCGCGCCATCCATTCGAGGTTGGCGTCGTCGCCGCTGATATCCGAGATGATCTCGAAGACGCCGTGGCCGGCTTGGCCCAGTGCGCGCCCAAGTCCCACGACCTCGTCGAGCGCGGCGAAAGTGCCGGGCACGAAAGCCTTGTCCCGCGTGCGATGCACCAGCGTGCGTGAGGTGCTGACGCCGAGCGCGCCGGCCTTGACGCCGTCGCGCACGACCGCCGCCATGCGCTGGATATCCTCGGGCGTGGCCGGCTGATTCTCGGCACCGCGCTCACCCATCACGTAGGCGCGCACCGCGCAATGCGGCACGTGCGTGCCGACATCGAGTACCCGCCGCGTCCGTGAGAGGGCGTCGAGATATTCGGGGAACGACTCCCAGTCGAAGTTGAGGCCGGCGTTGAGGGTCGCAGTCGGAATGTCTTCGACGCCATCCATCAGGCTGATGAGAAAGGCTTCCTTGCCGCGCGCGACCGGGGCGAAGCCGACGCCGCAGTTGCCCATCACGAGGGTCGTGACGCCGTGCCAGCTCGACGGCGAGAGATAAGGATCCCACGCCACTTGACCGTCGTAATGCGTGTGAATGTCGACCCAGCCCGGCGTAATCAGCAAGCCGCTCGCGTCGATTTCCCGACGGCCGGCGCCAGCC
>JBOHWF010000245.1:0-2470 GCA_050736455.1 Binataceae bacterium (SeqCode)
ACATACGACGGCTCCAGCGTCGCAGAGGTGCAGGCAGAACCTGAACTCACCGCCACGTCATTAACTCCCATCAGCAGCGACTCGCCTTCGACGTAGGCGAAGCTGACGTTGAGATTGCCGGGCAGGCGCTCGGTCGGATGGCCGTTCAGCGAGACTTCTTCCAAGCGCTCGAAGATGCCCGCCTGCAGCCGGCGGCGCAAATCGATCAACCGGCGCGCCTCTTCCGCCATCTCGGCCTGAGCCAGCTCGCAAGCCTTGCCCAACCCGACGATCCCGGTCACGTTCAACGTGCCCGAGCGCATCCCGCGCTCATGCCCGCCGCCGTCCATCTGCGCGGTGAGCCGGACCCGCGGCCCCTTCGAGCGCACGTACATCGCGCCGATACCCTTCGGCCCGTAAATCTTGTGCGCGCTCAGCGAGGCGATATCGATCCCGTCGCGCTCGACATCGACCGGAATCTTGCCGGCCGCCTGCACCGCGTCGCAATGGAACAGGACGCCCTTTTCCTTGGCGATTTTGCCAATCTCACGAATCGGATGGATCGTGCCGATCTCGTTGTTCGCGTACATGATCGAGATGAGCACGGTCTTGTCGGTAATCGCGGCGCGCACCGCGTCGGGGTCCACCATCCCGTACTTGTCCACCGGCAGATACGTCACGCTCGCCTTGCCGGCGCGCTCCAGCGCGCGGCAGGTGTCGAGGATCGCCTTATGCTCGGTCACGCAGGTGATGATGTGATGGCCCTTGTCCTTGTAGAACTCGGCAATCCCCTTGAGCGCGAGATTGTCCGATTCCGTCGCGCCGCTGGTAAAAACGATCTCCTTGGGCTTGGCGTTGATCAGCGCCGCGATCTGATTCCGCGCCCGATCGACCGCCTCCTCCGCCTCCCAGCCGAAACTGTGGTTGCGGCTGGCGGCGTTGCCGAATTTCTCGGTGAAGTACGGTATCATCGCCTCGAGCACCCGCGGGTCCAGCGGCGTCGTAGCGTGGTTGTCCATGTATATCGGCAGTTTCGGCATTCCGTCCCTATCTCCGCATCTCGGTACCGTAAATATTAGTGGACTTGTCAGGTATAGAATAGCTCTCGACGTTTCGATTTGTCAAATTGCGAAGTATCCGCGAGCACTCATTTTTCCAATTCTGGACTCATTTGGTCCACTAATAAATTCTGCTGATCCTGTCAACTGTTATTCCAGCTTACCGCCCGGTCAGGAGAGGCCGGGTTTGTCTCGAAACGGGCCGGGTTCGCCCGAATCGAAGATCAACTCGAAAAGTCGCCGCTCCGTCCGAATTGACTTTAGCGCAGCCTCGCGAACCTGCTCGAACTCATGCTCGATCCAGGGCGTCAACCGCGCAATCAGATATTCAGGCTCCTGGTCATTGTCAAGCAGCTCGCGCGCGACGCGGCTTTTAAACACGATGCGCTCGATACCGTCGGCGCGCTCCAGCGCGAGGGTCAGCATCAACGACGTGTCATCGCCTGCGAGGGGCGCGGCCACACTCAACCGGTAGACTCCGCGACCGGTGCGTAAGTCCGCGATCACGGTGATTCTGTGGAATTCGCCGGGACTCGCGTTGCACTCAGGCCGCGCGCGACGCCGTCCCACGCGAGCGCTGCCCGCGCTCCCAGAACAGCACCACTGGGCCCGCGATATAGATCGACGAATAGGTGCCGGTGATGATTCCGACGAACAGCGTGAAGGCCGCCGGCCGCAAGATCGGACCCCCGAGTAGCAGCAGCGAGGCGAGCACCGTCAGCGCCGTCCCCGAAGTCAGGATCGTCCGCGAGAGCGTCTCGTTAATCGCACGGTTCATGATCAAGGCGAGCGGCTCGCGGCGCCGTTTGCCGGCGTCCTCGCGGATCCGATCCGAAACGATAATCGTGTCGTGCACCGAATAGCCGATCACGGTCAGCAGCGCTGCCAGCGTCGTCAGATCGAACTCGAAGCGCGTCAGGATCAGCGCCAGGCTGACCACCAGCACGTCGTGGACCAGCGCGATCACCGCGCCTGCGCCAAAGCTCCAGCTCACGCCGCGGAACTGCAGCGCGATATAGATGCCCATGAAGATCGTCGCGACCGCGACCGCCAGAAACCCATCGACCCGCAGATCATGGCCGACCTTCGCGCCGACCGTCTCGACCCGCAACACCTCGGTCTTGTTCGCGCCCGCGTAGCTCTCATTGACCGCCGCCTGGATGCGGCTGCCGATACTGCCGATATTCTTCACCTTCTCGAAACGCACCAGATACTGATTCAGATTGCGCGCGCCAAAATCCTGCACGGTAACGTCGCCTAGATCGAGCGGCGCCAGCGCCTGCCGGATGCGATCGCCGGAGGTCGGCTGATCAAACTTTAACTGCACCACGCTGCCACCGGTGAAATCGACGCCGTAATTAAAACCAAATACGAGCAGGCAGACGATCGCGGCCAGATTGATCACGGTCGAGAGCGCGACGAAAAAGTAGCGC
>JBOHWF010000246.1:0-13583 GCA_050736455.1 Binataceae bacterium (SeqCode)
GCGGCAGCGATCCTCGCCGAAATGGAAGCCGGCGCCAGCGGCAGTCTGCGCCGCGCAATCCGCGGCGCGCGCTTTCGACTGCGCCAGCACGGTGTCGAGGTTCCCGTCTCCGCGCCGGCGAACGTGCCCGCGCGACCAGCGATCGCTGAGGCTGGATTGACCGCGCTGCTGTCGCCGGCCGACGCTGACGGCGCGCGCATCGTCTGGATGCTCAAGCCGCGCGGCAGCGGCGGCCTGCGCCGCATCTGGGGGCTGGTCTCGGCAAGCAAGGGGCTGGTCGACGCGACCCTGGAAACCGTCACCCGCAAGGAGTATCGCCTGCAGCGCGCCGAAATCGAGCGGCGCGTGGGAACTCCGCTGTTCGACGCCGACGGCACGCTCGCCGACTTCATCTTGTGCGAGGCCTGGCGGCGAACGCCCGAGGCACGGCGCGGACGGGTGGGCGACTTCCTAACGCTTCGCGCCGAGCTGGTCGCGAGCGCGCCGGCGACCGACTACCGCCATCCGATCTACGATGAACTCGCGGCGCACCTTGCGATGGACCCGTCCGCCGAACTGATGAGGGAACCTGACATCGGCGCCTATAAACTTCCGCCGGCCGCCATCAAGCCCTACGCCGACGAGGTCAGCGGCCTGCGGCAGAGCACCATCGTGCTCAGCCGCGTGCAGCAGGAGGATCGCGTCGGCGCGGTGGTCGAGCGGGCGCTCGCCGACCTGCTGACGGGCGAGAGCGCGGATCGCCTGCGGCGTCATCTCGAGGACACCGCTTACATCTTTGCTCGCAGCGGCAGGCTCGAGGCGGCCGGATGGGCGGCGGCCGCGGCCGCGCGCATTCGCGACGGCGCGAACCTCAGGCGCCTCGCATTTTTTCAGGCGTTGATGCGCGCACAGCTGGGCGCGCTTCTCGCCGAGCAGAATGAAGAGGCGCGCGAAGAACCCCGCCTGATTATGACTCCGGCCGAGGCGATGCGCGCGCGGCAGGCGGCTCAGGCGCGGATGCGCGGGCGCGGCCGATGAGCCCCGCCGCGGAGCCGATGATCGCGCCACGTCC
This sequence comes from Binataceae bacterium (SeqCode), assembly GCA_050736455.1. Classification (GTDB taxonomy): domain Bacteria; phylum Desulfobacterota; class Binatia; order Binatales; family Binataceae; genus JAJPHI01. The sequence goes on from JBOHWF010000246.1 coordinate 1,052, forward strand.
GCTCGAGGGGATCCGCGTGCTCGACCTGAGCCGGGTGCTCGCCGGCCCCTTTTGTACGATGAATCTCGCGGACCTCGGCGCGGAAGTGATCAAGATCGAGATGCCGGGACGCGGCGATGATTCGCGCGGCTACGCACCGCGCATCCCGGAGTCACACGACTCGGGCTACTTCTACAGCGTCAATCGCGGCAAACGCAGCGTCACTCTCGACCTGCATCAGCCGGCCGGAGCGGAGATCCTGCTCGCGCTCGCGCAACACGCCGACGTCGTGGTCGAGAACTTTTCGCCGGGGACGATGGCGCGCTTTGGCTTGGGCTTCGAGCGGCTGCGCGCCGCCAATCCGCGGATCATTCTCTGCTCGATCTCGGGCTTCGGGCAGACCGGCCCGATGGCCGCGGCACCCGCGTACGACATCGTCGCACAAGCGCTCGGCGGCACGATGAGCGTAACCGGCGAGGCGGGCGGCGCGCCGATGCGCTGTGGCGTCTCGATCGGCGATCTCGCCGCCGCGCTCTACGCCGTGGTCGCGATCCTCGCCGCGCTGCGCACCCGCGACTTAACCGGCGGCGGGCAGCATCTGGATATCGCGATGCTCGATTGCCAGGTGGCGTGGCTTGAAGACGCGCTCGCGCGCTACTCAGCCACGGGACGGGTTCCCGGTCCAATCGGTTCGCGCCATCCGTCGATCACCCCCTTTCAGCAATTCCGCGCGGCCGACGATTATTTCGTCGCGGGCTGCGGCAACGAGGCGATTTGGGCTCGCTTCTGCGACGCGATCGAACTGCCTGAGATCAAACACGACCCGCGCTTTGCCACCAACGCCGACCGCACGGCGCATCACGCCGAGCTCGAGCCGCTGCTGGCGGATCATTTCGCGCGTCAGCCGCGCGCGCATTGGCTCGCGCGGCTCGAAGCGGCCAGCGTCCCGTGCGCGCCGATCGCCACTGTCGCCGAAGTTACGCGTAACCCGCATCTGGCCGAGCGGCAGATGGTCCTGCGCGCCGATCATCCGAGCTTCCCCGACCTGATTGTGCCCGGCTCCCCGCTCAAAGTTGTCGGAGCTAATGGCGTTCCGAACACGCGCGCGCCGCAGCTTGGCGAAGATACCGATCAGGTGCTCGCGCGGCTGCTCGGCTACGACGCCGTCCGCCTCGCCGAGCTGCGGACTCAGCGGACTATCTGATCGGTCGCCGGCGCGGTCACAAAATAATTCAGCCCACTCTGCGCGCCGGCGCCAGGCGGTCGCGGTCATCGGGCGAAGCCGAGGTTGGCTCGAACACAACCGATGTGGTTGGCTAGGAGTTCGGATTTCAATCGGAGCTCGCAAGCCGCCACAGATTTATATCGTTCGGCAGGCGTGGAGATTTGGAGAAGGATCATGCTCAGGAGACTCCTCAGATGGCTCGTGCGCAGCGCGATCATCGTCGCCGCGTTGTTTCTGATCGCCGGAGTTGGACGCTACATTTCGCATCGCTACCGCCCCGGTTCGGTAATCCTGCTCGAGCTCGATGGCCCGCTGAGCGAGCGCGCCAGCGCCTCGCTCTTCGATCTGACGCGCTCCGACGGCCTCGGCCTCAACGTCGTGCGACGGACGCTCCGCAACGCTGCGGACGACCCGCGCATCGTCGGCCTTGCGATCAAGGTCTTCGACCCCGAGATGGAGCTGGCGCAGGCGCAGGAGTTGAGCGGCTTGATCACCGCTTTCCGCGCTCACGGCAAATGGATCTCCGCCTACATGGAGACTGCCGGCGAAGGCGGCCTTGGCAATCTGCCCTACCTGGTCGCGAGCAGCGCAGACGAAGTGTCGATGATGCCCCAGGGTGAGCTGAATCTGCTCGGCGTCAGCATCCGCGAAATGTTCGCGCGCAATCTGCTCGATACGATCAAAGTCAAGCCGGTGTTCGATGCGATCGGCAAATACAAGAGCGCCGGCAATATCTTCACTCAGAGCGACTTCACCCCGGCGCAGCGCGAAGAAGACGAAGCGCTGGCCAGCAGTATCTTTGATCAGATCGTCAATGAGACTGCGCGTCATCGCCGGCTCGAACCAGCCGCGCTCCGCGCGATGATCGAATTCGCGCCGCTCACCGCCGCGGACGGCCTCAAGTCCAGGCTGCTCGATCGTCTCGAATACGAAGATCAGTTCGATGAGCGGATCAAATCATTTCGCGGCGAGCATCACGAGCTGATCAACGCCGACTCCTACGTCGGACCGCAGCGCTCGCGGCTGGCGCGGCGCAACAAGATCGCGGTGATTTACGGCGTCGGCGCCATCGCCCGCGGCGAGAGCGATTACGACCCGGTCCTGTCGCCCGGCTCAAGCTCGATGGGTTCCGACGACATGATCGCCGCGTTCAAAACGGCGCGCGAGGACGACGCGGTGCGCGCCGTGGTCTTCCGCATCGATTCGCCCGGCGGCTCCGTGATTGCCTCGGAGCTGATTCGGCGCGCGGTCGAACTCTGCGCGAAACAAAAACCGGTGGTCGTCAGCATGTCGGGGCTGGCGGCTTCGGGCGGTTTCTGGGTCGCGACCCCGGCCGCGCGGCTCTTTGCCGATCCCGGAACCCTGACCGGCTCGATCGGCGTGCTCGGCGGCAAGTTCGACGTGAGCGGCGCCGCCGCCGCGCTCGGCGTCAACACTGACGCGGTCTCACGTGGCGCCAACGCCGAGATGTTCGACGCGTTCACCGACTTCACGCCCGCGCAGTCCCAGCTTTTCCGCGATCAGTTGCTCGGCGATACCTACCGCTATTTCGTCAAACTCGTTGCCCAACAACGCCATCTGACCGTCGATCAGGTGGATGCCGTCGCCCAGGGCCGGGTCTGGACCGGCGCTCAGGCGCTTGACGTCAAGCTCGTCGATTCTCTGGGCGGCTTTGACGCCGCCCTGAACCAGGCCAAGTTACTCGCCAACCTCGACCCGCGTGAGCCGGTGCGAGTCGTTGAACTGCCCGCACAGGTGAGCTGGCTGGGACGGCTGATGAGCGGTCGCATCTATGGAACGGCTTCGTGGCGTCCGCCCCGCGTGCTCGAACCGCTGATTGCGATGGCGCAGGAGGCGCTCGCGCGCCACGCCGCTTATGGGCAGGCCTACTGCCCCATCAGACCAATGATGTAGAAGCAGCTGCGCTCATAGTTGAATAGCTGATCGTGATAGCATCGGGCAGCTTGGAGGTAATTGACGATGGACACACAGCTCGAAGATTTCCTCAATCTGTTGGGCGAGGCGGAACGTGCCGGCGGGCGCATTTTGCACGAGCTCACAAGTCAGGCGCGCTCGCTCGAACTGCGCGAGATGCTGAAAAAAGTCGCGCACGATGAAGGCTATTACGCCGGCGAGCTGGCCGCGCACGTTCGGCGGCTCGGCGGAACCGCGTCGAACAAGACCGGCGATTTCGTCGAGAAGGTCCGTGCCGTGCCCGACTTCAAGGGCCGCCTCGAGCTCCTCAATCGTGGCCAGCGCTGGGTCATCCGCAAGATCGTCGAGCAGTTGCCCTCGCTCAAGGATGAACCTCTACAGGCTTTTCTGCGTGTGATGGCGGACGGCCACGAAACCAATATCGGTGCGCTCGATAAAGCCCTTGCCGAAGGCAAACTTTAGTGCGGGCACTGACTAATGGTGATACTGACTAATCAGGAAGGCCAGGTGATCGGATGAAAGCATTCGTGATGAAGGGCATCGGGCGTGTGGGTTTTGCCGACAAGCCGGTCCCCAAGCCCGGCCCCAACGACGCGATTATCAAGGCGACACGCGCGCTGATCTGCACCTCCGACGCGCATACCGTGCACGGCGCGATCGGCCCGCGCGAAAACCTCACGCTCGGCCACGAGGCGGTCGGCCTCGTGCACGAGGTCGGCGCGGCGGTCGCGCATTTCAAGCGCGGCGATCGCGTCGTGGTCGGCGCGATCACGCCCGATTGGGGCGACCCGGCGTCGCAAGCCGGCTATCCCTCACAGTCCGGCGCGGCGCTCGGCGGATGGAAATTCGCCAATATCAAGGATGGGACTTTCGCGGAGTACTTCCACGTCAATGACGCCGACGCGAACCTCGCGATTATTCCACCCGGCGTCAGTGACGAAGCCGCGGTCTATTGCTGCGACATGATGACGACCGGATTCAAGGCGGCCGAGAACGGCGACATCCCGATCGGCGGCGCAGTCGCGGTCTTCGCGCTCGGCTCGGTCGGCCTGATGGCGACCGCCGGGGCGCGCCTGCGCGGCGCCGGCCTGATCATTGGCGTCGATTCCGTGCCGAAGCGCCAAGAGCTGGCGCGGCATTACGGCGCCGACGCGATCGTCGATCACAGCCGCGAAGATGTGGTCGCGCGCATCCTCGAACTGACCGGCGGCGCCGGCGTCGATGCGGCGATCGAAGCGCTCGGCGGGAACGAACCGTTCGCCAACGCGATCAAAGTGACTAAGCCCGGCGGCACGATTTCAAACGCCGGCTATCACGGCAAGGGCGATTTCGTGAATATCCCGCGGCTCGAATGGGGCGTCGGGATGGCCGAGAAGACCATCCGCACGTTGCTCTGTCCGGGCGGCCGCCTGCGCATGGAACGAATGCTGCGCATCTTGCAGAGCGGCCGTCTCGATCCCACGCGCATGACGACGCACACGTTTAAATTCGATCAGCTCGAGCAGGCCTTTGAGACGATGGACAAGAAGCTCGACGGCATCATCAAACCGTTGATTACCTTTTGAGGAGCAAGTCATTGAAACAGCGCAATTTCCAGATGATCAAAACCAATGGCGTCACCTTGCGCACGGTGGTCGAGGGCCACGGGCCGCTGGTCATTCTCCTGCATGGCTTTCCGCAGTGCTGGTATCTCTGGCGTCACCAGATCGATCCATTGGTGGCCGCCGGCTATCAGGTGGCCGTGCCGGATCAGCGCGGCTATGGCGGCAGCGACCGGCCCGCCGCGATCGAGGCTTACAACATCGTCGAGTTGAGCAACGATGTCGCCGGGCTTGCGACGGCGCTCGGCCACGAGTGCTTCATCGTCGTCGGCCACGATTGGGGCGCGCCGGTCGCCTGGCATACCGCCCTGTTGCATCGCGAGCGGGTGCGCGCAGTGGTCGGAATGAGCGTGCCGTACACGCGCTGGAAGGCTCACACCTTCACACGGCAGGAGACCTTCGGCGACCGGTTCTGGTACATGGTCTATTTCCAAAAACCCGGCGTCGCCGAAGCCGAACTGGAAGCTGACCTGCGCAAATCACTCCGGACGATGTACTACGCAATTTGCGGTGAGGCGCCGCCGGGATTATGGACGACGAGCAAGCCGGCTTCCGCCAAACTGCTCGACGGCATGATCGATCCCCCGACTCTGCCGTCGTGGCTCACCGCCGAGGATCTCGATTACTACGTCGCGCAATACGAGCAGAGTGGATTTCGCGGGCCGATCAATTGGTATCGCAACATCGATCGCAATGTCGAAATGACGCCACAACTCGAAAATGCGAGGGTCGAGCAACAGGCGTTTTTCATCACCGGCGCGAAAGACCTCGTGCTCTCATTTGCCGGCGGTGCCTGGATGAATGAGATGGATAAGTGGGTACCCAACTTGCGCGGCAAGGTGATAATCGACGGCGCCGGACACTGGGTCCAGGCCGAACGTCCAGCCGAAACCAACGCGGCGCTGCTCGATTTCCTGCGAACAGTGGCTTGATGCGGGTCGTTAAGAAGTCGGTGCCCATCGCCTCTGAAGGATGCTATCTTTGGTGCTGAATGGATCTGCCGATCATTTTGATTCCCGGCGAAGACGGTTACCTCGTGGCTGAGTGTCCGGTCATTCCGGGATGTATCAGCCAGGGGCGTACACGTGCAGAAGCCCTAATAAACATTCGCGAAGCGATCGAGCTTTGTCTGGAAAATCGCGAAAGCGAAGGCTGGAAACTGCCCGCGACCTACGAAGTCGCCGAAATCACGATCGAGGGATGAGAAAGGGTTCGTGCTAGTGGGAACCGCCTGACCCTCACCCTTGGACAAGGGAGAGGGACCTTCCTTTCCGCCGAAAAGACTCTTGTAAACAGCTTCCCCCTTATTCTGTGACCGGGTCAGCGGGACATGATGTGGGCGTGATGTTGCCCTTTCTCGAGCGATCTCGTGGAAGCTTTCCCGACTCTTGGGAACAGTTCCCAACTATTCTTTGGACGCGGCGGCGTGGCACGATGCGCAGGTGGCGAAGACCGGGCAGCGATGCCGGACGGATCACTTCCGATCCTCAATGAATCCGACCTCAAGAATGAGATCCATGCGGTCGTCAATGTGAAGCTCCAAGGCGAGCGAAGCGGTCGGACCTACACCTAATTTTGAAGGGAATACGATGCCTTCCGCAAGACCGCCAGTCATCTCAGGAAGCGAGTGCATCGACGCGTTGCTCAAACTTGGTTATCAGCGTGCGCGCCAAAAAGGCAGTCACGTCAGGCTGGTATGTTCGGGGCGCACGCCAGTTACCGTGCCGCTACACGACGAACTGGACCGCGGAACACTTCGCAGTATTCTGCGAGCCGTCGATATCAGAATCGAAGAATTTAATAGCTTGCTACGCTAATCCTTCGCCCCCGTTCCGGCTTCTCGTAGCGACGCTTCGACCTGCGGGAGCGCTTCCTCGATCCGCTGCTGATCCGTGATCGCGCCGAGAAAGGGGTCCGTTTTCATCCGCGACATGCGCGCCGGCATCGTCTTGATATTCCAGCGGCCCGGGTCGAGTTTATCCTTGAGCTCCGGCCACTTGAGCGGCGCGGAAACCGGCGCACCCGCCATCGGACGCACCGCGAACGGGGCCGCGATAGTTTGGCCGCGCGCCAGTTGCATCCAGTCGATATAGGCGCGGCCGCGGCGCGCGACTTTGTCGCGATCGAGCGTCGCCGCCTCAGGCACGCGCGCCTGCACCACCCGCGCGACCAGTTCAGCAAACATCCGCGCCTGCTGATAGGTGTACTCGGGCGCCAGCCCGACGACCACGTGGATTCCCATCTGGCCCGAGGTTTTCGCATACGGGCGCAAGCCGATCGCGCGCAGCACCGCGCCGGTTTCACGCGCGACGATGACGGCTTTTTCCGTGGTCGAGCCTTTCGGATCGATATCGAAGAGCAGCCAGTCCGGCCGCTCAAGATGGTTCAGGCGCGACGACCAGATATGGATCGGGATCGCACCGAGATTCGCCATGTACGCGATCGCCTCGACGCTGTCGAGGACAAAGTATGCGATATCGCGACGCGAATCCTCCGACCAGATTTTCTCGGTGCGAATCCACGACGGCGCGAACGCCGGCGCGTCCTTCTGGAAAAAACTCTTGCCGTCGATCCCGTCCGGATAACGCGTCAGAACCACCGGCCGATCTTTCAGGTAGGGCAGCATCCAGCGCCCGATCGTCTCGTAGTAATGTATCAAGTCGCCCTTGGTGTAACCCTCGTTGGACCAGAAAATCTTGCCGGGATTGGTCGGTTTGAAACTGCGTGCGCCATCCTCGATGTGACTATTCCGCGGTTTGTCCATGAGGCTACTCGTATCGATCGGCGTCTCCGCAGCTGCGCTTTTCGCGCTGCGCCCTTGATAGATACAGTCGCGCGGATCGGCATCGTCCAGAATTGTTCTGAAACTCGGATGGCGGATGCCGCCGTCGTCGGTCCATTCGCCGAACCGCACCTCACAAACCAGCTCCGGCGCGCAAAAGTGCGAGGTCGCGCGCGGCGGCGCCGCTTCGCCCGCTCGCGAGGGTCGAAACGGCGAGCGCTCGCGACCGCGCTCTCTCAGCAAACGATGGATTTCGCGCAGTTTCGTGTCGTCGAAGCCGGTGCCTACGCGCGAGACGAAACGCAACTCGCCCGACGCTTCATATTGCCCGATGAGCAGCGCGCCGAAATGCGCGCGCGCGCCCGCCGGATCGGTCCATCCGCCGATCACGAAGCGGCTGGTTTGCGGGCATTTGATCTTGAGCCAGTCGCCGGTGCGCGTCCCGCGATAGGGCGCCGCGCGGCGCTTCGCGACGATGCCTTCGAGCCCGGCGGCGGCCGCAGCGTTGAAAAAATCCTTGCCGCGCGTCGCGACGTGGTCGCAGTAGCGCAGCGGACCTTCGCCGCGAAGCAATTTCGCGAGTAGCTCCTTGCGCCCTTCGAGCGCGACCGGTCGCAGATCGAAATCGCCGAAGGCGAGCAGGTCAAAGACGAAGCCGATGACCGGCAACGCGTGACTCAAGCGCTCGGCCGCGCGGCCGTCATCGAGATGCATCCGTCGCTGGAGCAGTTGAAAGCTCGGCCGCCCGTTTTCTTCCAACGCAACGACTTCGGCGTCGAGCGCGAAGCATGGATAGGGCATCGCGGCGGCCGCCAGCGTGATTTCCGGGTACCGCCGTGTAATCTCGCGCTGATTCCGTCCGAAGATCCGCACCGCCTCGCCGTCGCGAAGAATCAGCGCGCGCACGCCGTCGTACTTCAGTTCAAAGATCCAGTCCGCACTGTCGAACGCGTCGTCCACGGTCTTGGCCAGCGTCAGTGGAAACGACGCGGGCTGATAGGGCGCCGTGCGTCGTGGCGTTTTGAGACGCGCGAGGTCCCGCGCGATCGCTTCGTCCGGGCGGCCGCTTTCGCGCATCTCTTCAAGCGTCAGCCCCGACAGCACCGAACGCGGATGCTCCGCGAGCAGATCGCCGTCCGACGCGTATTCGTCGCGCTTCTTGATCAGTAACCATTGCTCTTTCTGCTCGGCACCCAAGCGTCTGAGCTGGCCCCGCGTGCGCACCAGCGTGTAGGCGCCGCGCAGTTTGAACCCGTGCATCGCGAGGTCGAGCTTGCCCGCGCGCACCGCCGCCGCCCCATCGCCGCCCGGCGGATCGATTACGCGGTACCATCCGCGATCCCACACGATCACCGCGCCCGCGCCGTAATTGCCCTCAGGAATCCGCCCCTCGAAGTCGCCGTACTCGAGCGGATGGTCCTCGACCATCACCGCAAGCCGCTTCTCCGCTGGATTCAGCGACGGCCCTTTGGGTATCGCCCATGAGCGCAGTATGCCCTCCATTTCGAGCCGAAAATCGTAATGCAAGGCGCGCGCAGCATGTTTCTGCACGACGAAAAACCCACCTCCGGCCGCGCCATCTTGCGCGCCGCCGCGCCCGAATGGCTCGGGAGTCCGATCGGGGCTGCGCTTCTCGCGGTATTTGTCGAGCGCCACGTTAATGCTTTAAGCGGCCTTGAGTTACCGTGACCTCATCCGCTCGAGAGATTGGGCTTGTTCGATCCCGCTCTGCCGTGCACGATAGATTGCTCGGAGGCTCGGTCACTTATGGCATCACGGCCCGTTGGCAACGGCAACATCTCATTCGGTCTGGTTTCGATTCCGGTCAAGCTGTTCTCCGCAACGCGCTCGAAGTCGGTGAGCTTCAATCTGCTGCATGCCAAAGACTTGAGCCGCATCCAGCAGAAGATTTACTGTCCAGTAGACGACGCGCTGATCGATCGTAGCGAACTCGTGCGCGGCTTCGAGATCGAGAAGGGGCGCTACGTCACCTTCACCGACGAAGAGTTGAAGGCGATGGAGGCGCGCAACGATCACGCCATCGAGATTACGGAATTTCTCCCGATCGCCAAGGTCGATCCGGTTTACTTCGAGGAGGCCTACTACCTCGGCGCCGAAGCGAACGCCGCCAAGGCTTATCGCCTCCTGGCGGACGCGATGGCGGAAACCGGCCGCGTGGCGCTCGGCCGTTACACGATGCGCGGCAAGGAGCATCTCGTGATGCTCCGGCCGAGCGGCAAAGGGCTGATGCTCCATACGATCTATTATGCGGACGAAGTCCGGCCTATCGAAGATGTCGACCAGGCGACCAATGAGCCCGCCAAAGCGGCCGAACTCACCCTGGCGAAGCGGCTAATCGACGAGCTGACGCAGAAGAGCTTCGAGCCCGCAAAGTACTCGGACAACTATCGCGAGCGAGTGCTCGAGGCCGCGCAGCGCAAGGTCGCCGGCCAGGAAGTCACCGAGGGCGCCCCTGAGCCGCGGCGCGCTCAGGTGATCGATCTGATGGCGGCGCTGAAGGCGTCGCTCGAAAAGAAAGGCGCTCGCGCGGCGGACAATGCCGACCCCGCCGAAAAGCAGGTGGCCATCGCGGGTGGCCGCGCTCAGCCGCGTGCCCGCGCCGCTTCGGGCGCGCGTCGCCGCGCCGCCAGCAAGAAATAACCCTTCTACACAACTTCGATAGCGCGCGATCACTTCGCTATTCTCTATTCGCTCTCCCTCTCGATTACTTCATGCAGTAAAAGACGCCATCCAGATAAAGAGATACCTGCCACCCAGACTTAACTGCGCGGCTTGTTCATTTTCCCGCCATAGATCACGCGTTGCTTAAGCGGTGTATATCCGGGCCGGATCGTCGTCGGCTGCGTCGGACGCGGCAACGGCGGTATATCTGACTGCGCTAGCGCTGTACTGATAAGCTCGCCAATCGTCCAGATGTGATCCGTGATGCCGAGCGCCATCGCTGGCGTGTATCGCAGCGTTTCGTGGACGCGACAGAGATCGTAGAAGGCGATCCAGAGCGCAACTGCGGCGCGATGATTCGCCAGCTTCTTGCTGCAGGCGTTCGTTAGACGGGAAAATCGGCGCGACGACATGCGCGTGCTGAGATTGAGCACCGTTGGGCGGGCACTGGTTTAGTTTGACTTGTTTTAATGCTCGAGACCTCTTGCTGTCATTCCCGCGCGCGGATTAGCGCGGCGCTTCGCCAATAACCGATTGCCGTAAGCCCTTGACGCCGCGCGAGGAATCCCGGATTCCGGGACCCTTCGCGCGGCAGCCACGCGCGAGGGTGACAAACCGCGCGGGCTTCAGATCAAAATCAAACTGAACGAGTGCCGTTGGACGTGGTCGCTCTCTTGCCCTCGATGCCAGCGTTGTTGAAGGCGCGATCGAGTCGCCCGTGTCTGATTACGCGACTTCGATGACGAAGCTGCCGCGCGCGATCACTTCGCCGATAATCGCGGCGTCGGTGGCTCCCTCGCGATGCAAGTCACTGAGCAGTGCCAGCGCGTCGCGCTGTGGGAGCGCGATCAGCAGCCCGCCTGACGTCTGCGGATCAAATACGATTTCGCCGACTTCATCTCCGACTTCATCTGAGATTCTGACGTGGCGGCCGTAAAACTCGCGATTGCGCTTGCCGCCCCCGGGGATCATTCCTTCACGGCATAGCTCGAGCGCGCCCGCCATGATCGGCAGATCGGATTCCTCGAGATGCAGCGTGACGCCGCTGCCGTCTGCCATCTTGAAGCCATGGCCTGCAAGGCCGAAACCGGTGACATCGGTCGCCGCGTGAACCTCGTACTTGAGCATCGCCGCCGCGGCCGCGGCGTTGAGCTCGATCATCGAGCGCAGGGCTGCGTCGTAGTACTCATCGGCCAGACGATCGCGCTTGAAGGCGGTCATCAGGATTCCCGTGCCGAGCGGCTTGCTCAGAAGGATCGCGTCGCCCACCTGCGCGCCGACGTTGCGGATAATCCGGCGCGGGTCGATCACGCCGGTCACCGCCATCCCGAACTTCACCTCGTCGTCGGCGACGCTATGACCGCCGACCACGATTGCGCCGGCCTCGCGCGTCTTCGCCGCGCCGCCGCGCAGAATTTCCCCGAGCATCTCGCCCGGCAATCCGGTCTGCGGCCAGCAGACGATATTCAATGCGGTGAGCGGCTTGCCACCCATCGCATAGATGTCGGAAAGCGCGTTGGCTGCCGAGATTTGCCCGTAGGTGAAGGGATCGTCCACCACCGGCGTGAAGAAATCGACGGTGTTGACAATCGCGAGATCGTCGCGGATACGGAACACTCCGGCGTCGTCGCCGGTAGTAATACCGACGAGCAAGTCGGGATGCGTCCCGAGGTCAAGACGTGCGAGTACCGCTTCGAGGTCCGCCGGACCCAGCTTGCCGGCTCAACCCGCCGCCTTGCAGCGCGCCGTCAGGCGAATCAGCTCGCCCCGCGTCGCGTTGTTGTCCTTCTTCTTGCTCATGCTGAGAGCAAGTCTATCGCCCCAGCTTGAGTCGGCTCAACGGCGCGTGCGCGGCAGCGGCCCGCTCGTCACAGCCCGTATGGCTATTCGCGACGGCGCAGCTTGCGCAGGTCGCCGACCCGGGTCGTCACGCCGCTATGATCGAAATGATCGAGCAGCAGGATCGCGAACTTGCGCGACGCGTCGAGCACGTCGCGATACGTTGCCGCACTGATTTCGCCGTCGCGCTCAAGGCGCTCGAGCAGCTTGGCCCGCGCCGACTCGAATGATTCCCGCGCCATGTAGACGTCGGTCGCGACCTTGATCACGCGACCCTCGCGCTCGATCGCGGTGAGCACCGCGCGCAGCCGTCCCATCGCCGAGGCCGGGAGCTGGAGTGCTTCGGCGAGTTGCTTCAAGTCCGGCGGCTGATATCCGGCCTCGCGCAGAATTCGCTCGACCCGCGCCCCGAGCTCGCCGCTGTCGCCGCCGAGTTGCACCCGGTGCGATTTGAGCCGCACGACGCTCTCCTCACGGACGAGGTCGGAC
>JBOHWF010000247.1:0-6069 GCA_050736455.1 Binataceae bacterium (SeqCode)
GGTTTGTCACAATGCTGGCGTTCGTAAGGCGCGCGCCGCGCCGCGCGAGCAAGCCGCTTTGAGCGCCTCGGGGAAAATAGCGCCGCTATTTAGCGCCACCACGTCTGGCCCAGAGCTGATTTCGGTCGTAATCCCGGTTTTCAATGAAGCCGCGAACCTGCCGCAGCTTTGGAGCCGGCTCGAGCGTGTGCTGGCTGATTCCGCGCGTAGCTACGAGGTGGTCTTTGTCGACGACGGCTCGAGCGACGCCTCGCTCGCGATTCTGAGCGGACTCGCGCAACAGGACCCGCGGGTGCGGGTGGTCGAGTTGGCGCGGAATTTTGGTCAGCATTCGGCGCTGCTGGCCGGTTTCCGCAACTGCCGCGGCGAAGTCGTGGTCACGCTCGACGCCGACTTGCAGAATCCGCCCGAAGAAATTCCGCGCCTGCTCGAAGCGATCGCCGCGGGTAACGACGTCGTCGGCGGCTGGCGCGAGGAACGGCAGGATCTCAGCTACCGGCGGTTCGCCTCACGCCTGCACAATCGCCTGACCTCGGCGATCGTCGGCGTCCCGATGCATGACTACGGCTGCATGCTGCGCGCCTACCGGCGCCACATTGTCGATACGCTGGTCGCCTGCGACGAAAAGGCGGCCTTCGTGCCGGCGCTCGCCAATTCGTTCGCCAAACGCGTCGCCGAAATTCCGGTGGCGCACGCCGAGCGGGCCGGCGGGGAATCGAAATACGGCTTCTTCAAGCTCGCGCATCTAAGCGTTAACCTGATTACCGGCTTCTCCAACTTCCCGATTCAGGCGCTGAGCCTGACCGGCCTCGGCATCTCGTTTTTCGCTACGCTGTTGGGTTCCTTCTTGATCGCGCATCGCCTGGTTTACGGTCCCCAGCAAGAGGGCGCCCTTTGGACCCTGTTCGCCCTGGCGTTCTTTTTCTTCGGCATGGTCTTTCTCGCCTTCGGGGTGATCGGCGAATACGTCGGGCGCATTTATCTCGAAGTGCGCCGCCGTCCGACCTATATCGTGCGGGCGGTCCATGGTGATCAAGCCGAGGGCGGAAAGTTCGAGTCTCCCGGTCGTTAGCTCGCGCCCTCGGCTCGAATGACCGCTAACGCTCCTGCCTCTGCACGCCGACCCGATGTCGGTAGCGCCCGCTGCGTCCTCTTCGCCTACCACGAGATGGGCTATGCCTGCATGGCCGAGTTGCTCGCGCTGGGCGCCCCGATCGCGGCGTTATTCACCCATGCCGACGATCCGGGGGAGGAAATCTGGTGGCGCTCCTGCGTTGCGCTGGCGCAGGAGCACGCCATCGCGGTGCATATGCCGGCGACGATCGGCGCGGCCGAAATCGCGATGCTGCGCGACCTCGCCCCAGCGGCAATCTACTCGTTCTACTATCGCCACCTGCTGCCCGACGCGGTCCTGCAACTGGCGCCGCTCGGCGCATATAATCTGCACGGCTCGATGCTCCCGAAGTATCGCGGGCGCGTGCCGGTCAACTGGATGATCGTCAACGGCGAGACCGAGGGCGGCGTCACGCTCCATCACATGGTCGCGCGCGCCGACGCCGGCGACATCGTGGCCCAGCGCGCGGCCGCGATCGACGATGCCGATACCGCCCTTACGCTCTATCGCAAGATCATCCCACTCGGCGCGGCCCTGATTCGCGAGCTCCATCCCCAGATAATCGCCGCGACCGCGCCACGCCGCGCCCAGGATCTGAGCGCGGGAAGCTACTACGGCCGCCGCCGGCCCGAAGACGGCCGCATCGACTGGCGCTGGCCCGCCCGCCGCATCTTCAACCTGGTGCGCGGCGTAACTCATCCCTACCCCGGCGCTTTTTGCGACGCCGCCGGACGCAAGCTTTTTGTTTGGGAGACGCGCATCGTGGCTAACGCCGGCAGTCCGGGCGAACCCGGCGCCATCATGCGCTACGATGCGAGCGGTGCGGTCGAGGTCGCAACCGGCGCCGGCAGTCTGCTGATAGTGCGCGCACAATTCGAGGGTCAGGCTGAACAAAGCGCGGCCGAGGTGCTGCGCCAGATGCCGAATTATCGTACCCTGCGTCTGGCTTAGAGGAAGCTGGATGCGGATTCTGATCACGGGCGGCGCGGGCTTTCTGGGCTCGCATCTCGCCGACGCCTTCGTCGCGCGCGGCGACGACGTCTTCGTGCTCGACACCGGGGCCATCGCCAAAGTCCGCCACCTGCTCAACCAACCGCGCTTTCACTATATCCAGGATACGATTTTCAACCTCGAACTGATCGACAGCCTCGCCGCGCGCGCCGATCTCATCTACCATCTGGCGGCCGTCGTCGGGGTCGAGCATTACGTCGCCGACCCCTACGCGACGCTGAACGTCAACGTCAACGGCACGCAGAACCTGCTGCGCGCCGCCTACAAATACAACAAGAAGGTGGTCTTCAGCTCGACCTCCGAGGTCTACGGCCGCAACCCCAAGGTCCCTTGGAAGGAAGACGACGACCGCGTGCTCGGCGCGACCACCATCGACCGCTGGTGCTACTCGACCTCGAAGGCGGTCGGCGAGCATTTCTGCTTCGCCTACCACAAGCTCGGCCTGCCGGTCACCGTCGTGCGCTACTTCAACGTTTACGGGCCGCGCCTTGACAAAGTCGACGTCGGCCGCCTCTTCACCATCTTCATGGGCCAGCTCCTGCGCGGCGCCGATCTCACCGTGATCGGCGACGGCGCGCAGACCCGCTGCTTTACCTATGTCACTGACGCGGTCGCCGCGACCGTCGCCGCCGGGCTCAATCGCGCCGCCGACGGCCACGCGATCAACATCGGGGTTGACCACGAAACCTCGGTGCTCGAATTCGCCCGCCTGATGCTCGAGCTCTACGGTCCGGGCAAATCGCAGATCAAATTCGTCAGCCAGGCAGAGGTTTACGGCGCCAGCTACGAGGACATCCCGCGCCGCGTACCGGACAATACCAAGATGCGCACGCTGCTCGGGGTCGAGCCGCGGGTCGCGCTGCGCGAAGGTACGCGGCTCGCGATGGACTGGTTCCGCGCGGAAGCCAATAGCTGATTGGTTGCGCTTTCGCGCAGCGGCGAATAAACTAGTCGATCAACTAGTTGATGCCATGGAATCGATCGGACTGTTCGCGGCCAAGACGCACTTTTCGGCCCTCCTCGAGCGCGTCGCGCGCGGTGAAACTATCGAGATCACCCGTCGCGGCCGCGCGGTCGCTGTCCTGAGTCCGCCGCCGCGCGCGCGCACCCCCGATTTGCACAGCATCGCCGCCGCCATGCTACGTGCGCGCAAAGGCCGCACCCTCGGCAAAGGGCTGACCATCCGTCAGCTCATTAATGAGGGTCGCCGCTTTTGACTCGCATGGTGCTCGACGCATCAGTCACCCTCGCTTGGTGCTTCGAGGACGAACGAGACGACTACGCCGCAGCTATACTGATGCAGCTGGTCGCCGGCGATGAAGCCATCGCGCCTGCGATGTGGCCCTACGAAGTGGTGAACGCATTAGTGGTCGGCGAACGACGGGGTCGTATCTCGCCCGCGGAGGCTGCTCTGTTTGTTGAGCGCCTGGCAAACTATCCGATCGTGGTCGAGCCGCCGGCGACGCCACCCAATTGGACCGCCTTGCTGGATTTGGCTCGCACTACGAAACTTTCGGCATATGATGCCGCCTATCTCGAACTCGCGCTGCGCGAACAACTGTCGCTTGTAACCCTCGACACGCGCCTGCGCGCGGCGGCGCGCAAGGCGGGCCTGTCAGTCGCGCTGCCGCGCTGATTCTGGGTGGAAGTCGCGCTCAAGGTCGACGTCGATACCCATCAGGGGCTCGGCGAGGGCGTGCCGCGCCTGCAGCGGCTGCTGACCACGCACGGCGTCACTGCGACCTTCTTTATCGCGATGGGCCCGGACAACTCGGGCCGCGCCGTGATGCGGCTGTTGCGCAATCCGGGCTTTATCGCCAAGATGCGCCGCACGCGCGCAGTCTCGATGTATGGCCTACGCACGATCTTGTCGGGAACCCTCCTGCCCGCGCGGCAAATCGCGCGCGCCTTTCCGGAAATCATTCGCGAGCTGATGCGCGCGGGCTTCGAGGTCGGGGTGCACGGCTACGATCATGTGCGTTGGCAGGATCGTCTCGATGCGATCGGTGAAGCTGGGATTGGCGCGGAAATCGATCAGGCCTTTGCGCTTTTCGACGCGATCGCCGGCGCACCAGCCACTTGCTTCGCGGCTCCCGGATGGCGCACCAATGGCGCCGCTCTCGCGGCCCTCGATACCCGCCAACTCCACTATCGCAGCGATACGCGCGGCCGTTCTCCTTATCGATGCAAGCTCGGCGGCCGCGTGCTGGCGACGCCCGAGATTCCGACCACCTGGCCGACGCTTGACGAAATCCTGGGAACTCCGGCGCTCGCCGCGGCCGGGTCAATTCCGCGCTTTTACCTCGGCCAGTTACGCGACGACGCGCTCAACGTCCACACGATTCACGCCGAGACCGAGGGGATGGGCCAACTCGAAGCCTTCAGCGGATTAATCGACGCCCTGAAAGCGCGCGGCGCCCGCTTCGTCAAACTCGGTGATGTCGCCGCGCAACTCGACGCGAAGCAACTGCCGCTTCACGAGGTCATTCGCACCACTCTGCCCGGCCGCGCCGGCTGGATTTCCGCGCAAGCGCCTTAGTCCCGACGCGGCTGTTGGTTCGGCGTTGTTTCGTGTTATCGATTAGCTATCGCGACGGAGGAGTGAACCGTCTTGCCAATCAATCATTTTTTCGCTGAGGATCCGCGCGCGGTCGGTCTCGATCCGGCCAAGCTTGACCTGCTTTTCCAGCGCGCCGAACGCGAGGTCGTCGAAGGCCTGCTGCCGTCGTGCCAAATCGCGATCGCGCGCAACGGCCAAATCGCCGCGATGAAATCCTTCGGCCACGCCGTTCAAGGCGGCGCTGATCGGCCCGCCACCAACGAGACGCTCTACTGCGTCTTCAGCTGCACCAAGGCGATCATCTCCGCCGCGATCTGGATCTTGATCGGCGAAAATAAACTCGAGATTCGCGAAAGCGCGGCGGCGATCGTGCCCGAGTTCGCCAGCAATGGTAAGGACGCCATCACGGTCGAGCAGTTGCTGATCCATACCGGCGGCTTTCCGTTCGCCACGTATGCTCAACCGCATTGGCTTGATCGCAACAAGATGCTCGAACGTTTTAAGGCCTGGCAGTTGCAATTCCCGGTCGGCGAGCGCTTCGTCTATCACGGCCTCTCGGCCTTCTGGGTGCTCGGCGAAATTATCCGGCGCCGCTCCGGCAGGGACGTTCGCGACTTCGTGCGGACAAGGATCGCGACTCCATTGGGGCTGCCGGAGCTGCGCCTGGGACGGCCGCCGGCCGAGCAGGCGCGCGTCGCCGATATCGTCTGCGTCGGCGACGCCCTGACGCCGGCAGATTACGCGAAGCTCGGCTTCCCGCCGCCGCCGGTCACTGATGTCACCGAAGATGCCATCGTCGGCTTCAACCATCCGATCGTCCGCGAGTCGGGCGCGCCGGGTGGCGGCGGCATCATGACCGCGGCTGAGCTCGCGCTGTTTTATCAGGGACTGCTGCACAATCCGCCGGTGGCCGGCGGCGCTCCCATCTGGCAGCCCGCGGCGCTGAAAGAGGCTCTGCGCGTGCGCTCTGGCGACTATTTCGACCCGATCTTCAAATACAAATGCAATCGCGCGTTGGGCGTGATCATCGCCGGCGACGACGGCTTCGCGAATTATCGCGGCTTTGGCCGCGCCACCTCAGCGCAGGCCTTCGGCCACGGCGGCGCGGGCGGCCAGATCGGCTGGGCCGACCCGGCAAGCGGGATTTCGCTCGGCTATTGCACCAACGGCTACGATCGCAACGAGATTCGCCAGGGTCGGCGCGGCGTCGCGATCTCGAGCCTCGCGGCAGTCTGCGCCGCCTGACTGGAGGACGCCACCGATGAACGACCTCGTGATTCGCAACGGCAAGATCATCGACGGCACGGGCCGGCCCGGCTTCGATGGGGACCTCGCGCTCGACGCTGGCAAAATCATCAGCGTCGGCGGCAAGGCTGGCGCCGGC
>JBOHWF010000248.1:0-10095 GCA_050736455.1 Binataceae bacterium (SeqCode)
ACGATACACAGCAGGCGGCGATCAGCCCCACGCAGCATCTCGCGGATGGTCTCGCGGGCGCGGAACACCGTCTCCACGATCGCCTCGTCGATGGGCAATTCCGCCTTGAGCACTCGCGGCGCCGTTAGCGGTTCCGTGCCACGAACCCGAATGTCCTGAATTTGCCGCGTCATAGCAGACTCATATTCTTAGCCGAATGGACAGCGCGGACAAAGTACGGATCGCACGGGGCCTCTTGATGCCCGCGCCAATGGGAGATAATCGAGAGTGCAGGCATGCGCGGTTACGACGGCGTCATTGATAGCGTGGACACTTCGGCAACTTCGTCAAGCTCGGCAGCCGATCCGCAGGCGGTGCTCGAACCTCGCCCCCAGCGCGGTACGCGTACCCGCCGGCCCGCTTTCTGGAACGCTGTGGCCGGGATGGCGGTGGCGCTCGCGCTCGGCTGCGGCGTGGTCGCGATGGAATTCGCGGCCGAGTCGGGCCATCGCGCGAGTTACCTGCGCCACCGCGTTGATTTGCTCCTGGCGCGCTCCCGCTTGATGCAGTCGCACCTGCTCGTAGCCGAGCGCGAGATTGCCGCCCTGCGCAATCAGGCCGTCGCGCGCCGCGAGTTCGGTCGCATCCTCGCCGCGCCCGATGGCCGCGTAATTCATCTCGAGCCGCTCAACCACCAGCCGGGTCCGGCCGCGGTGATTGGCGTGAGCCCGCGGCTGGCTGCGGCAGTGTTGGAAGCTTCCGGATTGCCCCTCCTCGGCCCCGACCAGCGTTACAGCCTCTCGTGGGTGCCGCGCCGCGGCTCGATGATCTCGGCAAAACTAAGCGCACCTGTGACCGGCGGTCTGATGGGCGGCGCAGTCCAGGTCTCGGCCCCGCCCGCCGACCCCATTGCGATCGTGCTGATGCTTGAAACCGAGACCGGCGGCAAGTGGCTGCGTTCTCCCCTGATGCGCGGCGAGTTTCACCCGCAAGTCAAACGCTAACCTCTACCGAGTGGTGCTCTCCTGGAATGTTGTGAGTAGTACCTGCTTTTTATGGCTCTTTCGATGAAGTCATCACGCCTGTGGGGCGAGGCCCCGTGGCGGCGGGCGAAACTCATGGCGCGGCGTGGCGCGATTCCCTCGGCGCCCGACGTTGCCATCATCGGCGGCGGATGCACCGGCCTGTCCGCCGCCTATCACCTCGCGCGGCGCGGCTTGCGCCCGGCGCTCTTCGAGGCTAACCGCATCGGTTCCGGCGCCAGCGGATGCACCGGCGGGATCGTGCTCGAGGGCACCGCGAGCGGCCCGCGCGCCGGCGCCCGCGACTGTGTTCCGCGACTCGAACGCCTCGTCGCCGATCTCGGATTCGATTGCGAACTGAAATTACCCGGCTGCTGGGAGATCGTGCATCAGGTTGACACCGGCGGCGAGCGGCTGCCCTGGTTCGACGAGGGCGCCCCGATCAGTGTCGCGCGCACCGTTGCCGGCGGCTCCGTCGAGCCCGGCGCCCTCGTTGCAGGATTGGCTGAAGCTGCCGTCGCCGCAGGCGCAATCATCTTTGAGTATCGACCGGTCACCCGGCTGGCGCTCGCCGCGGCTCCG
Organism: Binataceae bacterium (SeqCode); assembly: GCA_050736455.1. Taxonomy (GTDB): domain Bacteria; phylum Desulfobacterota; class Binatia; order Binatales; family Binataceae; genus JAJPHI01. The sequence goes on from JBOHWF010000248.1 coordinate 1,584, forward strand.
CTGGTCGAAGTCGACGGCCGGAAAATCCATCCCGCTTGCGTCATCGTCGCGCTCAACGCCTGGACCACGGCGCTGATTCCGCAGATGCCCACCGTGCGCAGCGCGCTGACTTATGCCTGCCAGACCGCGCCGCTCGAAAAATCGACGCTTGCGGACCTCGGTCTCGCAGATCAGATGCCCTTTTATACCGCGGATATGCCCTACCTGTGGGGACGGATTTGCGCCGACAGGAGTCTCGTGTTCGGCGCCGGACTGAGTTATAGCGAGCCGCACCAGTTCGAGCGCCTCGAGGTCGCTCACGGCGAGTCGGCCGCCATTCTCGAGCGCCTCGAACGCCGCGTCCATGCGCTTAACCCGGCGCTCGCCAGCGTGCCGATTACCGCGCGATGGGCCGGGCCGATCGCTTTTCGCGAAGGACTTATCCCGCTCCTGACGCGCCATCGGGACGCCGAGAACGTCCTCATCGCAGGGGCCTACGCCGGCCACGGCGTCGCTTTCAGCGTTCACGCCGGCGCCCTGATGGCCGCGGCAATAGTCGATGGCGCGTCGCTGCCGTCGTGGGGCGCGCCCAACCTAAAATCGGCGTCCGCCAGCGCATCGCACTGACGGCTGATAAGCAGCGAGCAGAGATAACCAGGACATGGCGAAAATAGTCGTTCTCCAGCATCATCCCGCCGAGACCCTCGGCGCGATCGCGGACGCCCTCGAAAATGCTGCGCTCGCCTGGCAATACATCCGCGTTCACGAGGGCCAGCCAATTCCCGAATCGATCCGCGGCGCCGGCGGCCTGATCGTCATGGGCGGCCCGCAGACTGTCTATGAACTCGACGACTATCCCTATCTGCGCGACGAGATGCGGCTGATCGAAGCCGCGCTCAAGGAGAACAAACCGATTCTCGGCGTCTGCCTCGGCAGCCAGTTGCTGGCCGCCACCCTCGGCGCGAGGGTTTATCGCGGCGCGAGCCGCGAGATCGGATGGTACCCGGTGCGCCTCGCCGACAACGCCAGCGGCGATCGGCTGTTGCACGGCGTCGCCACCGAGTTCACCGCCGCCCACTGGCACAGCGATATCTTTGATCTGCCTGCCGGGGCGACCGCGCTCGCCTCGTCCGAAAAAACCCCGCTCCAGGGTTATCGTTACGGCGAAAAAGCCTATGGATTCCTGTTTCATGCGGAAATGACCGAGGAGATTCTCGCCGCATTAATCGCCGAGTTCGGCGACGGCTTGAAGCGTGTCGGCCTCGACGGCGAGGCAATCCTCGCCGCCGCGCCGCGCCATCTGCCGCAACTCGGCCAAATCGCTGCGACGGTTTTCGCCCGCTGGGCGAGTCCCATCCAGGGCACTTGAACGGCGCCGGCATTCTTGTCATTCCGATCGGAGCGAGGCGCCGGCCGAGCGAAGAGAGGAATCCCGGCTTCTTCGCGATCGACGTTAGCACCGTGACTCTTGCCCACGAAAACCTCGACGTTTGCCTCCCCCGGCTCGATCGCTTATAAACAGCCCAGATTTGCGATGTCTGAGCTAGCGGTAAGTACCTTCCGGCCCGGGGCGATCCGCGACATCCTCGACCGGGCGCTCGCCGGCGCGCGCCTCGACGAAGCCGACGCCATCGCTCTGATTGAATGTCCGGGTGATGCGCTGCCAGACGTAATGGCGGCCGCCGGCGAACTGCGCGATCGCGGCAAGGGCTGCGAGGTCAGCTACTCGCGCAAAGTTTTCTTGCCCGTCACCAATCTCTGCCGCGACCGTTGCAGCTATTGCACTTTTCGCCGCGACCCCGGCGATCCCGGCGCCTGGACCATGACGCTGGGCGAAATCGCCGCGTGGTCGAAGCGCGGCGCCGAGCTTGGCTGCAAGGAAGCGCTGATGTGCCTCGGCGACAAGCCCGAGCTCGCCTTCAAGGAGTACCGGGAAACGCTGCGCGAGCTCGGTGTCAGCAGTACGATCGACTACGTCGCGCAGGCCTGCATCGCCGCCCTCGAACAGGGGCTGCTGCCGCATACCAACGCCGGCATCATGACCCGCGCCGAGATGGCGATGCTGCGGCCGCTCAATGCCAGCATGGGTCTGATGCTCGAGAACATCTCGCCGCGCCTGCGCCAGCGCGGCGGAGTCCATCAGTGGGCGCCTGACAAGGAGCCCGTGGTGCGGATGCGCATGATCGACGAGGCGGGCGAGCTCAGGATTCCCTTTACGACTGGAATCCTGCTCGGCATCGGCGAGACCCCGGCCGAGCGCGCGCGGAGCCTGGTTGCGATTCGCGGTTCCCACGATCGCTACGGTCATATTCAGGAAGTGATCATCCAGAATTTCCGCGTCAAGCCGGACATCCCGCTGGCCGACGCGCCCGAACCCGACCGCTTCGAGATGGCGCGCGCGATCGCCACCGCGCGGCTCGTGCTCGGTCCCGCGATGAACGTGCAGGCACCGCCCAATCTCTCGCCACACGAAATCGAGCTTTTTCTCGACGCTGGAATCAACGACTGGGGCGGCATTTCGCCGCTCAGCAAAGACTACGTCAACCCCGAAGCGCCGTGGCCTCATCTCGAAGCCCTGGCGAATCGATGCGCGCGCGCCGGCTTTCACCTAATTCAGCGGCTCGCGATTTACCCCGATTATATCGATGGCGAGTGGGTCGACCCGGCGATCATGCCGCACGTTGGCCGGCTCGCCGCACAGCTTACCGCGGAGGTCTAAGTATGAACCTCGACGAGATGCTCGGCTTCGTCAACGAAGTCGAGGCGGCGCCCTTGGGTCGCTTGATGGACCGGGCGTCAGCCGAAGTCAGAACTGCTCTGAAGCGCAGCCTTGAGCGCGAGGAGCTTACGCCGGACGAGGGTCTGGCGCTCTACACCGCCGACGGCGACGATCTGCGCGCGGTGGTGAAATGCGCCGACCTCGCGCGCGCCGAGGACGTTGGCGACGAGGTCACCTACGTCGTCAATCGCAATCTCAACTTCACCAATATCTGTTTCGTCGGCTGCCAGTTCTGCGGCTTCAAGCGTCAGAAATGGGAATCCGACGCCTACGATCATTCCGACGAAACCATCCTCGCCAAACTCGCCGACGCCGTCGCGCGCGGCGCTACCGAGGTCTGCATCCAGGGCGGCATCAACCCCGAGATGCCGCCGTTCAAATACCGCGACATCCTCGACACGATTAAGGCGGTCTATCCCGACCTGCATATTCACGCCTTTTCGCCGATGGAGATCATGTACGGGTCGCGCCGCACCAACCTGCCGTATCCCCAATACATCGCGATGCTGCGCGACCACGGGCTCGGCTCGATTCCGGGCACCGCGGCGGAAATCCTCGACGACGACATCCGCGAAATCCTGAGTCACAAAAAGGTCGACGTCGCGGCTTGGGTAGATATCATCACCACTGCGCATTCACTCGGCGTGCCGACCACCTCGACCATCATGTACGGCCACCTCGAGCATCCGCGCCATGTGATCAACCATCTGAACCTGCTGCGCAATATCCAGAAGGAGACGCACGGCTTCACCGAGTTCGTGCCGCTGCGCTTTATCCACGAAAACACCGTGCTGTTTCGCAAGGGCCTGGTCTCGCCGCCGCCGCTCGGCACGCTCGACCTGCAGATGTACGCCTTTGCGCGCTTGTTCCTGCGCGGCCAGATCGACAATCTGCAGACCTCGTGGGTCAAGCTCGGCGTCGATTGCGCCGCGGTGACGCTCAAGGCTGGATGCAACGATTTCTCCGGCACCTTGATGGAAGAGAGCATCACCGCCGAGGCCGGCGGCACCTCTGGCGAGTTCGTGCCGGTTGACTTAATCGAGGAGAAGGCGCGCGCGATGGGCCGCGTCGCCGTCGAACGCACCACGACCTACAAGAAACTCTACGGCAAAAGGGCACCCAATGGCGCGCGGCCGATCTCCCAGTCCTTCCCCAGCGACGATCACCACGCTTGCGGGGGGGGTGGGGGCCGCTAAGTTTATCCGCGGCCTGGTCCGCCGCGTCGACCCGCGCCGCCTGAGCGTGATCGTCAACACCGGCGACGACGAGCAGTTCTACGGGCTGCACGTCTCGCCCGACGTTGACACGATCATCTACACGCTCGCCGGCGTCGTGAACCGCGCCAACGGCTGGGGCCTCGCGGGCGAGAGCTTCCACGCCCTCGGCGCGCTCGACCGCTTTTTCGGCGAGCCCTGGTTCAATCTGGGCGATCGCGATCTCGCGACTCATCTCTATCGCACCGCGCGGCTGCGCGCCGGGGCGACGCTCAGCGAGGTCACTGGCGAAATTTCGCGATCCTTCGGCGTCAAGTCGCGCGTCCTTCCGATGAGCGACGATCGCGTCCACACCCACGTCAAGCTTCGGCGCAAGCCTGCCATCCCTTTTCAGGAATACTTCGTGCGCGGGCGCGCGCGCGGCGCGGTCGAGGATATCGAGCTGCGCGGAATCGCTGAGGCGCGCCCGGCGCCTGATGTGATTGCAACAATCGCGCGTTCCCGTGCGATCATTCTCGCCCCCTCCAATCCCTTCGTCTCGCTCGGACCGATTTTGCACCTCGACGGCGTGCGCGACGCGCTCCGCGCGGTCCGCGCGCGCGTCGCCGCGATCAGCCCGATTGTCGGCGGCAAGCCGATCAAAGGCCCGGCCGACAAGATGATGCGCGGCCTCGGACACGAAGTCTCGCCGCTCGGCGTCGCGCGGCTCTATCACGATTTTCTCGGCCTCTTTGTCCTCGACCAGGTCGATCGCCGCTACCTCGAACCGATTCGCGCTCTCGGGCTTAACGCCATCGCCGCCGACACCATAATGAGCACCCCCGCACGCGCCGAAAGACTCGCCGCCGTGGTGCTCGCCGCACTCGAGGTATAACCTCAGCGAGCAATTCCATTTTTTAGCGAAACACCCAGGACCGCGATTCACGATGGCGGCGTGATTGGCAACCCTAGGGCAACGCATCAACGCAGCGCCAAAGCTGCACTAGAAAATCGGGCGAACAGTCTTCGTCGACATGATCTATGTTCCACAAACCCGACTCGCGAACCTTTAATTCATACGAGTTGAGGCCGAGCCAGGACTTTGAGGGCGGATCGATTTGTTCACGTCGGAGGTTGCTGAGAAGGGCTATCGTGCTGCGCTCAACCACCTTGCGCATACTCTCGGGCCCCGATGGATCATCAATCGCAATGTAAAGAAACGGCATTGGCCGAATTCTATCGCTCACCGCCACCTCCAACGTATGTTCGGCGCGGAGAATTTCCCGGGATGCACTGTTCCCGATTCCCCATGACTGAGACAACGCGGGCATCGCGACAGAATCACTGGAGCGAATTAGCGCATCGCCGACCAAATAGCGGAACTGCGATCCACGATGATTGCCACCACCGGGGTACCTGCCTCTCAAAGGACCTCGGTGCTGCAGAAGACGCCCCCAGAGCTCGGCCTGCGAGCCACGGGAAACTGCATGCGTGCCGACGCGAACAACCCGCGGGGTTCGTCCGTCTTCCCGAACCTCGCCGCGTTCGAAGAACAAATAGACCCCTCGAGTTGGCCAGCCCATTCGGCCACGAGCGTCCGCCAATTGCTTGAATCCGCCGATTTTGATTCGTAACCGCTCGAGGATTTGATAGAACTCTGCGAAGATCTCTCGACGGTTCATCTTGGCGCCCTCATAGCATATGAATGAGATTATCGCACTTCGGCGATCCGTCTGAGTTCATGGATTCCCTCTGCGTCGTTCCTTGCGGCAAGAAGAAAATCTGGGAATCGCATCCTAGCCGAGGTGCGGTGTCGGCTTCCGAAGCGTACACGGGGACGTTCGCATCGGCTGCGCGCAGATACGCGGAACGCATTTATCGAGGAAGCTGGATCGTGCTTTCCGCCAAGTATGGATTTCTTTGGCCGACCGACTTGGTGCCGGGGCCGTATAATGTCTCCTTCTCGCGACGCGGAGATCCGGTAATTTGCGACGCCGAGTTGCGCAAGCAAGTCGAGCCTCTCGCGCTGAGTCGCTTCAAGCAGGTAGTCGTGGTGGCCGGAAAAGCTTATGCCTTGGCAACTCGACGAGCCTTCGCTGACATCGACGGCGTTCAGATTCGATGTCCACTAAAGGGATTACACGATATGGGCTCAATGATAGCGAAATTGAATCATGCTACCGATGCGGGGTTAATGCTTTGAAAACCCTTTGTTGGCGATTTTTGAGGGTTTTATAATTATGGCTCCGTTGACGCTCACCGCGCTCGAGGGCATCCCGATGGTGCGCGAGGGCGATGATCTCGCCGCGTTGATCGTCCGCGCGCTCGACTCGATGCGCCTCAGGCTCGCGCATGGCGACATTCTCGCGGTCTGCCAGAAAATCGTCTCGAAGGCGGAGGGCCGCGTCGTCGATCTCACCCGGATCGAGCCGTCGGAGATGGCGCGTAGATTCGCCGCGCGATGGGACAAGGATCCGCGCGCGGTCGAGCTGGTGCTGCGCCAGACCAGCCGCATCGTCCGGATGGACAATGCCGTCCTGATCGTCGAGACCGGGCCCGGCTGGGTCTGCGCCAACGCCGGCATCGACGAGTCCAACAGCCTTGCCGACGACCGCGCGATTCTGCTGCCGCAAGACGCCGACGCTTCCGCCGTGGGGCTCCGAGCCGATCTCAGGCGGCTGACCGGTGTGCAGGTCGCGGTGCTCATCACCGACACCTTCGGCCGGCCTTGGCGCGACGGTCTGACCGAAGTCTGCCTCGGTATCGCGGGCCTCGATCCGATGCTGGATTTGCGCGGCACGACTGATCTCGGCGGCCGCGAGCTGCGTCACACGGTGATTGCGATCGCCGACGAAATCGCCGCCGCCGCCGGCTTGCTGATGCCCAAGGCGGGCGCGACGCCGGCCGTGCTGTTGCGCGGCTATCAGTATCAGCCGGCGGAAGGGGTCAGCGCCAAGGCGCTGATTCGTCCAGCATCCTCGGATCTTTTCCGCTAGAGTTGGTGATAGTGAAAGCGTCGAAAGCCGCCGCGCTGAATCCTCCGGCCGCAGAATTATTTGATTCGGCCCACTACGTCCGCGACGAACTCGATCGCGCCGAGTTCCGCCTCGCGCGCCTGCTCGATTCCAGCGAGCCACTGATCAGCGAAATCTGCCATTACCTTGTCGACGGCGCCGGCAAGCGCCTGCGCCCGTTGTTCATATTGCTGGTTTACCGCGCTTGCGGCGGCAGCGATCGCACCGTCGAGGACGCGATCGACTCCGCGATCGCGCTCGAACTGATTCACTCTGCGACCCTGCTGCACGACGACATCATCGATAGCGGCATGTTGCGCCGCGGCAAGCCCTCGGCTTACGCGCGCTACGGTTTGGCGGGCTCGCTGGTCGCCGGCGATTTTCTCTTCTGCCGCGCCTTCGAGCTCTGCGGCCGCTTCGACGAGCGGCTGGTGAGGACCGCCGCCCGCGCCTGCATCCAGCTCACCGAGGGCGAGGTGATGGAAGGGCGGCTGCGCCATCAGACTGCGGCGACCGTGGACGACTACCTCGCGATTATTACGCGCAAGACCGCTTCGCTTTTCGCCGCGGGCGGCCGCGTCGCCGCGGACCTGGCCGGCGGCGGGGCCGCGCTTATCGCCGCGATGGAGCGGCTGGGTCTGGCCGTCGGCCGCGCCTTTCAGATGGTCGATGATCTTCTCGACGTCGTCGGTCCCGAAGAGAAGATCGGCAAACCCGTCGGCTCCGACCTGCGCGCCGGGGTGTTGTCGCTGCCCGTCGTGATTGGGATGAGCGAGATTCCCGAGCTGCACGCCATCTTCGCCAATGGCGCCCCGCCCGAGGACGGCGCCTTCGTCCGCGCCCTCGAATTGATGAGCGGTCCTGCGGTGATGCGGCGGGCGCATGCGATGATCGCCGACGAGCTGGCCGTCGCCCGCAAGTTGCTCGATACGCTCGAGGCCTCCCCACATCGCGACGGCCTCAGGCTGCTGATCGAAGATCAGCTCGCTCGCGAATGTTGACGGCTTCCGGTCCACGCGTCGGCGGACCAACGGAAGCTTAGCGGATGATGTATTGCAGTTGCGTCGGTGCGCCGTTGCGGACGACGCTCAGCGTAATCGACGATTGATTCCGCAGTGACTGCATCATGCTCATCGCCTTGGCGGGATCGCCGACGGGCTGGCCGTTGACCGCGCTCAGCAGGTCGCCGTCCTGCAGGCCGATCTGCTGAAAGATCGAGTTCGGCTGGATTTCCGAAAGCCGAAAGCCGTTCGCCGCACCGTTTTGCACATTCGGGATTGCACGAATCTGCGTGAACAACGGCGCGACATTCTGCAAATTGTTATTTAGGGTCGAGCGATCGACTGCGAAGCGATTCGCACCCAGGCGCTGTACGCCGGCCCGCGAACGATTAAGCGGAATAATGGGCGGCGTCCCCGGTCGAATCCCGAACCCGTGCAATAAGCCCGGTTGCTGCACGATGGGCGGCACAGGCCCGGACTCATCGCGCGGGATTTCGATCGCCGTGCGATGCCCGTTATGCATGATCACCGCGCGATTCGTGCTTA
>JBOHWF010000249.1:0-10803 GCA_050736455.1 Binataceae bacterium (SeqCode)
GACGAAGACCTTGCCCGCGCGCCGGATCGAGACCATCTCGTGTGCGAGCGCCGGCGCGAGATCGACTTCGCCCCCCGGTTTGATCGAACCGAGGACGCGGCCCAACTCGACGATCCGATGACGGCCATAGACGAAGGTGGGCGCGGGCGGGGCGCCGGCGCCGCCCAGCACCCGCATCATCACGCGATCGCCCGCGGCCAGCGCGACGTAGGCGACGGCGAGCGCGGTGGCAGTGGCGTTTTCGAATTTGCGATCGGCGGGCGGGAAGCCCATCGAGGCGCTCGCATCGAGGAAGACGTAGGTCAGCAGATCCTCTTCTTCCTTGAACAATTTGATGTAGGCCTTGTCGGTGCGACCCAGCAGCCCCCAGTCGATATAGCGAAAGTCGTCGCCGGGCGCGTAATGCCGGTAGTCGCTGAATTCGAGCGACGAGCCGCGCCGCGGCGACAGATGGGAGCCCTTGCCGAGTCCGGCGTATTCGCGCCGCGTTTTGACCCGCAATTGCTCGAGCCGCGCGATGAATTCGGGCGTAAATTCTTCGGGCAAGCCGAGCATCAGCGCGAGCGCTTCAAGCGCTTGAGTGCCTGGTCGAGAATCGCCTCAGGCGTGATATTCTCGGCTTCGGCCTGGAAATTCCGCAGCAGCCGATGGCGCAGCGCCGGCACGATCGCGTCGTTGACGTCGTCGTAACTTACTGAGACGCGGCCCTCGAGCAGAGCGTTGACCTTGGCGCACAGGATAAGCGCCTGTGCGCCACGCGGACTCGGGCCGAAGCGCAGATATTGCGAAACCTCGGGAATCGCGCCCGCGCCGCCCGGCGTCGTCGCGCCGATGAGCGAGATGATGTAGCGCTCGAGCGGCTCGGCGACCATCACCTCACGCACCAGCGCCTTGAGCTCCTCGATTCTGCGCGGCGCCGCGCCCGCGTCAAAGATTGATTGCGGCTGATAGTTCACGGCCCCGGTCGTGCGATTGAGAATCTCGCGCAGTTCGTCGGGCTTGGGCGCGCCGATGATGACCTTGAAGAGAAAACGGTCCATCTGCGCTTCGGGCAGGGGGTAGGTGCCCTCGAGCTCGATCGGATTCTGTGTCGCCAGGACAAAAAAGGGCGGGTCGAGCCGGTAGGTCGTGCCGAACACGGTCACCTGCCGCTCCTCCATCGCTTCGAGCACTGCGGATTGGGTCTTGGGCGTCGCGCGATTGATCTCATCGCCCAGCACAACATGCGCAAAGATCGGCCCGGCCTTGAAAGTGAAGTCGCGGCGGCCGTCGGACTCGGTCAGCACCTGCGTGCCGACAATATCGGAGGGCATCAGATCGGGCGTGAACTGGACGCGTTTGAAACTGAGGCCCAGCGCGTCTGCCGACGCCTTGACCATCAGGGTTTTGCCCAAGCCGGGCACGCCCTCGATCAGGACGTGGCCGCCGGCAAAGAGGGCGGTCAAAACCTTGCGAATGACGTCGCGATGGCCAACGATGACGCGTCCGACCTCGGCCTCGGCGCGCGCGAAGATTTTCCGAAAATCGGCTACCCGCTCATTGGCCGGAATCTGTTGTTGCTGCGCGGCCGCTCCCATTAATCCTCCGTGAAAGTAACGCCCCGGTTTAGCGTGAGCTGCGAGACCCTCACCCGCGCGGCGGCGATCCCACCGCTTGCCCTCTCCCTTGGACAAGGGAGAGGGATCCCGAAGAGGGCGTAGTGTGATCAGTAAAGTATTTTTGGATCAATGGCCTAGCAGCTCCCGATAGCGTGGCGGGATCAACTGTTCCTCGTCCGGCGAGGCGCTCAGGCGCTGCTCTTTGAGGGGTGCGTTGGTGTAAGGCGCCGCGGCGCTGGGCGCGCCGGTGTCGCGCACGACTTTGCCCTCGGCGCCAGTCGTGATCACCGCGGTGGGCAGTCTGAAGGTCACGTACCGAGCGTTCTTAAGGTCGATAGCCGGACCCTTATCGCCGAGCTTGTAGTAGCGCTCGTAGGCGACGGCCTTGGGAAAATCTCCCAGATGGGTGTCGCCCTGCGTGCCCTTATCATCCTTGTGCATGGACGGATTGTTGGAGGCGGGCGGCGCTTCGCTCTGCGCGAGTTTGCCCGCGTCGGGGAGTTGGACGTTGCCGGTCCCGTTCTGGCGGTTTTCCGGACCGGGTTGCTTCGGATTGCCGCCCGCCTGAGGCGCCAGTCCGGTGCCGGTTTGATCCTGCTTATCCGCGGACGGGGTATTGTCGGTGGACTTGGACTCCTGTTCCAGCTTGGCCTCGGCCTTGGCGAGGTCTTTTTGCAAATCCGCGGAGGGCGTGTTGTTCTTCTTATCGCCTTTGCTGTCGCCACTCGATTCGGCGCCGGGAGCTTTTGCACCGGCGGACTTGCCCGCGCCTTCGCCACCGCCGTTTCCACTTCCACTTCCGCTGCCTGAGCCGCCGCCGCTGCCCTTGCCCGCCGCGTTCCCGTTGGCGTTGCCGCTGCCGGAACCAGACTGCTGATCGAGTTTGAGCTGCTGCAGTTTCGCGACCTGCTGCTTGATCGCCTGCAGTTCGGCGAGCTTTTGCGTCGGCGGAATGCGGGGATTTTCGAGATCCGCGGCAACGTCGCGGGCGGCGTCGGCAATTTGCCGATCATCGGTAGCGGCATCCGGCGTCTCCGCATCCGCGGCCAACTGCCGTAAGCGATAGGCCGCCGCTTGCGTAGCCGTCGGCATCCGCATCAGTGCCAGCATCGCGAGCCCGAGCACGATCGCGATCGCCGCGGCGAAGATCGACGATCGCCGCGCCGGTGCGGCCGGTTCGAGGCGAAAGGCGCGGACCGGATCAAACTTGTCGAGGTAGGTGATCGCGTGCCGCCAGAGGAGCGGGAAGAGCGGCGAGCGGCGATCCGCGGGGCGGGCCGGGTCAGCGAAAATCGCAAGGGTCAGGATTTCCTGATGGCCGCCGACCAGCGCGTCGATGCGCTCGGCGGCTTGTGCGAAGCCACCGTTTTGCCTCCAGGCGCGCGACGCCCACCACGCGGCGACAAGCGCCTCACCGCCGGCGGTCAGGAAAATCGCACCACGCAGGAGGGCCAGCCGATCTGGATCGATCAGGTATTCCCATCGGTTCCAAATCAGCGCCGCGACGGAATCGATATACCCGCCGGCAGCGATCGTGAGTGCGATCGGCGCCGCGGCCACGACGATCACCCGCCACACGGCAAGCGCGGCGAGCCGGTTGCGGCTGCGGCTGATCACTTCAATCGGATTGGTCACGTTAATTGCTTGGCGGCCGGCGCGCGTGGCCGCTCAACATCGCGACGGCCTGCTGATGCTGCTTGAAGGAACGCGAGAAGATATGGGTGCCGTCATCGCGAGCCACAAAATACAGGTAATCGGTATGGGCAGGATAGAGCGCCGCGGCGATCGCTGACCAGCCCGGATTGGCGATCGCGCCCGGCGGCAGTCCCGCGATCGCATAGGTGTTGTAGGCCGACGCCGTGTGGACGGCGGCATAGGCCGCCGGTCGCTCGCCGGTAAAATTGTACTGCGCGGTGGGGTCGGACTGTAGCGGCATCCCGGCCGCGAGGCGGTTGTAGAAGACGCTGGCGATCACCGGCCGCTCGCCCGGCACTTTGGCTTCGCGCTCGATAATCGACGCGAGCGTGACCAACTGCCGTGCATCGAGACCGAGATCGAACATCCGCTGCTCGACCTGCGGCGTCAGCAGGGCGAAGAACTTCGCGAGCATCACCGCCAGCAGGTCATCGGTGCGCGCGCGCGGCGAGAATCGATAGGTTGCCGGAAACAAGAACCCCTCCGCGCCGATGGTCCCGAGACCGAGTGCGCGAACCAGCGGGCCATTGGCCGCGGCGGCGTCGAACTCGCCGTCGCAAGCCAGTCCTGCGACGGCGAGCCGCTGGCCGATTTGATGAACCGTCATGCCCTCAGGGATCGCGACTATAACCGTCAGGACGTCGCCGCCGACGAGCCGTCTCAGGATTTGATTGAACGATTCTCCACCCGCAAAGACGTAATCCCCGGGCTTGAGCTGGGCCGCGCGTCCGCTCCACTCACCGTACACGACGAACAATTCCGCGCTGCGCACAACGCCGGCCGCAGCCAACCGCCGCGCCACAGATTTCAAGGACTCGCCCCGGCCGATCGTTACGACGAGCGGTTCGTGCGGTTGCATCGGCTTAAGTGCAACGAGGAAGAGCCACGCTCCGCCGATAGCCGGCAGCGTCACCACGATAATCGCAATCAGCGCCTTCCTCATCGGGGGTTGCGATTCAGCCAGCTCTCGAGGATCACGCAAGCGGCGACGGCGTCAGTTTGCGCGTTGCGTCGGGCGGCGCCCTCGCGCAGCCGTTCTCGCGCCTCGAAGCTGCTCAGCCGCTCGTCGTAAAGCTCAACTGGCACGCTGGTGATTAGACGTAACTCGGCCGCGAATTTTTCAGCCGCGCGCGCCAGCTCTCCGACCGTGCCATCCTGGTGCAGTGGGTGCCCGACGACAATCTGGCGCACTTCGAGCTCCGCCAGGCGCGTCTTAATCGCGGCGAGGCTCGCATGCCGCGAGCGCTCTCGTATGGTGGTGACGGGCAGGACCACGCCATGCTCACCGGTGATTGCGAGGCCGATTCGCCGCCGCCCAAAATCGATCGCGGCGACAATCACAAACGCTTATACACCGCCATAGATAATATTAAGCTCTGAGTCGAGGATCATCCTAGAAACTTGTTGACCGATTACTTGCTTGCCTGCCGATCGTAACATAGGCTGGGCGGTAATGCTTCGGGGGAAGCACACCATCCAGTGGCGGAGGACTGCCGTTGCGCTGGTCGCGGCCTCGCTCGTGACCATCGGCGCAATGCGGCTGATCTTCCTGCCAGCACCAACTCCTCAAGATGAGTCCGCGACGCTGGCTGCTGCGACCGACGTTGCCGGGCGCCTCGACAGCGTTTTTGTCGGAGCGCCGATACCAGCGCGTCCTGCCCCGGAAGCGATTTCGATTTCGCTCACGCTCGATCACACGGAGTCCGCCGGCGCCTACTTTCAAGCGGCCGGCCTGGAAAGCGACGCGGCCCAACGCTGGGAAGCGCTGTATCGCGGGGTCGCCGGGACCGCAAAGTTTGAGCAGGGACACGCGCTGACCATACTGAGGGACCCTGAGACCGGCGAACTGCGCGGCTTCAAGTATAATCTGGACGATCGCATCGCGGTCACGGGCAAGACTTACGGCGACGGCGTGTTGCGCTCTTCACAGGAGTTGATCCGTTATACCTTTCGGCCAGTCGCGGTGTCCTTCCGTCTGCACAACGATTTCTGGGACGAAGCCGGACGCCATAATCTGCCGCGGCCGATCGTTGACACGCTCGCCTACGCCTTTCGTGACGACCATCCGCTGGGTTCCTTGCCGCGCGGCGCCGATATCCGGTTGATCTATCAGGAGAAGGTCAGTCGCGACGGTTCGACCCGCTTCGCCACCGGGATCCAGGCCGCCACCATCAGCTTCGGCGGCCGCACATTGACCGCTTTCGCTTTTCGAGACGAGCGCGGGGAACCGCGGCTGTATGACGCGAACGGCGTCGCACTGGGGCCTGAGTCACTGCGCTTCCCGCTGAATTTCAAGTTTATCTCGTCCGGCTTCAGTGCGAGCCGTTATCATCCGATCCTGCACCGGTACCGCGCCCATGAAGGCGTCGATCTGGTGGCGCAATACGGCACTCCGGTCAAAGCGGTCGCCGACGGGCAGATCGAAGAGGCCGGATGGTGCGGCGAGCTCGGACGCTGCGTGCGCATCCGCCACGACGGCGGCATCGTCAGCGTCTACGGGCATCTCTCGCGGATCGCGAGCGGGATCGCACAAGGCCGCAGCGTGCGCACCGGCGAGCAGATCGGCGCAGTCGGTTCGAGCGGCTTATCGACCGGGCCGCATCTGCATTACGGGATCGAGAAGGACGGCCATTACGTCAATCCGCTGAACCAGGATCTCGGGGTGCGCCATCACGTCTCGCCGCGCCTGCGGGCGGTGTTTGACGGTTTCAAACGCGAGTACCTGGCGATGCTCAATCATCTGCCGCTCAGCGGACATTCGGGCGTTGCGTTGGCGGCTGAGCAGGCTCCGGTCGAGTTTGTCGCTCAGGCCAAACCCGCCGAGGCGAATCCGAAAACCGTAAGCAGCAGACATCTGACACGGCGCGCGCCGCGCGTCGAGCCGGTGGTCGCAACGACGACGGCGGTCGATGGCCGCGCCTCCGTGATGCGCTGATCCGTCCTCGTCCGCCGGTTGTCGCTGACTACCGCCTCTCACTGAAATCCTCAAGTATGCTCGCGGGCGTCGACAGCGAGTTTTTCAAGCTGGCGCGCCCCCGCGTTTTCGCTCATCGCGGGGCCAGCGGCGATTATCCCGAGAACACACTGGCGGCCTTTCGCGCTGCGGTCGAAGGCGGCGCGCCGTATATCGAGCTCGACGTCCAGATGACGCGCGACGGCGCGATCGTGGTACTCCATGACGACGATCTCAGCCGCGTCGCCGATCGTGACGGCGTCGTCGCCGAAATGAAGCTGGCGAAGGTTCAGGCGGCCGATGCGGGTTACAATTTCTCGCTGGACGGCAGGATTTTTCCGTTTCGCGCCCAGGGCGTTCGCGTCCCAACGCTGGATGAAGTCCTGAACGCCTTTCCGCAGCAGTGTTTTATCATCGAAATCAAGCAGACCACGCCGAGCCTGGTCATTCCGATGCTCGAACTCCTCGAGCGCAGCGGGATGACTCGTCGGGTTCTGGTCGCCAGTGAGCATCAGGCGCCGCTGGACGAAGTACGTCGCCTCGCCCCGGCCATCCCGACCAATTTCTCGACCGGCGAGGTCGGCGCTTTCTTCAAGTCGATCGCGCCGAACGCGCCCTCTTACGCGCCGGTTGGGGCCGCCCTCCAGATCCCTCCCGAACATCTGTCGTGGAAGCTGGTGACGCCGGAAAGCGTCGCCGCCGCTCATCGGATGGCAGTCGAAGTCCACGTCTGGACCGTCAACGAGCAAGCCGAGATGCGCCAGATGCTCGCGCTGGGCGTTGACGGGATCATCACCGACTATCCGGGCAGACTGCTCGAGCTGTTGCACGCCTAACTCCGATCTGTAGTTATCGGCAATCCGCGCCACCTGATACGATTCGCCTGATTCACAAAAAACCGAGCAGCCCGGGAGGCCGCAGCCGATGAAACTGGATACCGGAATCAACACGCGTGATCTGAGCGAAGTACCGGCAGAAGCGAAGAAGGCCGAAGAGCTCGGTTTCGAAGCGATCTGGTCGATGGAAGCCGGTAACGACGGCTTTCTGCCGCTCGCGCTGGCCGCCGAGCATACGAGTCGGATCAAGATGGGTCCGGCCGTCGCGATCGCGTTTCCGCGCAGCCCGATGGCGACCGCCTATACATCTTGGGATTTGGCCGCGCTTTCGAAGGGCCGTTTTGTCCTCGGCCTGGGGACGCAGGTGAAGGGCCATATCGAGCGCCGCTACGGCGTCAAATGGGAGCCGCCGGTGCCCAAGCTGCGGGAGTACGTCCTTGGGCTCAAGGCGATTTTCAAGTGCTGGGCCGAGGGCGGCAAGAAGCTCGCCTTTCAGGGTAAGTATTTCAACTTTTCGCTGATGACGCCGTTCTTTGCCCCGAAGCCGCACAATTATCCGATTCCGATCTATATCGCCGGGGTCAACGAGCACATTCTGCGGCTCGCGGGCGAACATTGTGACGGCCTCCACGCCCATCCGTTCACGTCGCCTAAATATCTGCGCGAGTATCTGCTGCCGCATCTTCACGAAGGGCTGGCAAAATCAGGACGCTCACGCAAGGATTTCACGATTTTCACCAGCGCCTTCGTGATCGTTGGGCGCAACCAGGAGGAGCTCGAGCGGGCCCGCGCCGGGGTGCGTCAGCAGATTTCGTTCTACGCCTCGACGCGCACCTACAAAGTCGTGCTCGATATGCACGGATGGGGCGACGTCGCCGCCCAGCTCAACGAATTGACGGCCAAGGGCGACTGGGCCTCGATGCCGAAGCTGATCACCGACGAGATGCTCGACACTTACGCGGTCAGCGGAACGTACGATAATATTGGCGAAAAAGTGCGCGAGCGTTTCGACGGTCTGCTCGATCGCGTCTCGTTCTATGTGCCCTACAGGGGGGCCTTTGACGACGCCGCGTGGGGCCGCCTCTGCAGGCAGTTCAACGGCTAGGCTGGCTTCGCGCCCGTTGGGCGTGGGTGCGGGTGGCGCGCTGGCTGGATGCGCGGTGGAAAACGATGGGCTAGGCTCAGGCCATGCGCATCCTGTATGCGGCGGCGCCCGAATGGCGGCGGTTGAGCGACCGGCTCGAGGAGCTTATCGAAGGCGGCGGCTTCGAGAGCTGCAAGGCGACGGCGCGGACGCGGGCAGGCTTTTTGACGCACGAAGGCCGCGAGGTTTTCGTTAAGCGGGTCGTCGCGGTCGGCGCCTTCAAGGGTATCCTGACGCGAATCTTTGGCTCGCGCGCGTCTCGCGCTTGGCGCGGCGCGGAGTTTCTTACGGCCGCCGGCGTTGCTCATCCGCGACCGCTGCTGATCGCCGAGCAACGATCGGCCGGCCTGGTGCGGGCGGGCTATATCGTGACTGAGCCGTTGCGCGGGGCGCGGGTCTTCAGCCAATTCGCGTTGGGGCGCTCGCGCAGCCCGGCGTATCGCCGGGCGATTTCACAACACGTCGCCGGCGAAATCCGGCGCTTGCACGACGCCGGGATTTACACGCGGGACTTGCAGGAGACCAATCTGATGCTCGAGGAGCGCGACGGCGCGCTGACGGTCTGGTTCGTGGATTTCGAGGATTTTCGCCGCGCGCGACAGGTATCGCCGCGGCGGCGGATGTTGAACCTGGTCCACCTCGATCGCAGTATTGGGAGGTTTGCATCGCGTGCCAAGCGGCTGCGCTTCTTCTACGACTACTTCGGCGGCAAACCGGCGCGCGCCGAAGCCCGCCGGCTGCTGCGTGAGTACGCGGCCCTGCGCCGGCGGGTCGGCGGTCGCGCCCGTCGCAGAGTCCCGATGCGAGCCAGCCCCGCGGTTCAACGATCCGGCGCAAATTAAGGGAAGCTGATCATGGCGCTTTCGGTCTCACAGCGCGAATTCGATCATCACACCGAAAAGGTCCACGCCGCCGGCGGCCGGCGTCTGCGCGACCTCATGCTCGGTTTGAATGATGGCCTGGTCGCGGCGTTCGCAGTGACTTCGGGCGTAGCCGCGGCCTTCAGCAGCCCGAAGATTGTGATCATGGCGGGGTTGGCGGAGATGCTCGGGGGGGCGGTCTCGATGGGGCTTGCAGCCTTCGCCTCAGCGCGCGCGCATTATGAGTTCTACCAGAGCGAGACCCAGCGCGAGCGCGAGGAGATCAAGCGCTGGCCGGAGCGCGAGCGCGAGGAAGTCCGCGCTATCTATCGCAGCAAGGGTTTTGGCGGCGCGCTGCTCGATCAGATTGTCGGGCATATCACCGCGGATCCGACGCGCTGGCGCAACGTGATGATGCGTGAGGAACTGGGCTTCGGCGCCGAGGTGGGCGAGGCGCCGATTTACTCGGCCTTCACCGTCGGCGCGGCTTATCTGCTCGGCGCGGCAGTGCCCTTGCTGCCGTACCTCTTCGTGGCCCCGCCGGCGGGCATACTCGTGTCGGCGCTCTTCACGATCGTCGTTCTCTTTGGTGTGGGCGCGGCCAAGACGAAGATCACGTCGCGCCGGTGGTGGCGTAGCGGCCTCGAGAGCATGGGGATCGGGATTGCCGCCGCGCTCGTCACCTATGGCGCCGGCCGCATGTTCGCCGGGCGTTAAGTAGGAAGCGGCTTGACCAACTGTTGATTGAGCGCGGTGGCGAGGGTCGCGATCGTATCGGCTTCATCCGGGCTTTTGTCGGAACGCACGCCAATAATTCGCGCGAAGCGCAACGCCATCCCAGCGCGGTAGCGCGGACTCCGTTGAATATCGCTGTAGGCGACCTCGACCACGACCTCCGGACGCACCGACACCACGCCGCGGGATTCGCCGGTCTTCAGCGCCAGCAGGCGCGCCGTCATCTCCTCGAAATCCGCGTCGGTCAGCCCTTTGAAGGTCTTGCCCACCTCGGCGAAGCTGCCCGCGGCCTCGTCACGCGCGGCCAGATGATAATTCGAGAGCCAGCCGTGTCGGCGTCCGTAGCCCCATTCAGCCGCGACGATCACCAGATCGAGCGTGCGCGCCGGCTTGATCTTGAGCCAGCCGCGACCACGGGCGCCCGGGGTGTAGAGGCTCGCCAGCTCCTTCGCCATCACGCCCTCGCAGCCCTCGGCGACCGCACGAGCATAAAACTCCTCGCCCTCGGCCAGCGACGACGGCAGGATCCGCGGCACGACATTTAAGCCCGCGGCCGCTGCGATTTCCGTCAACGCCGCGTAGCGCTCCGCGTAAAGAACGTCGATCAGCAGATCCCCATCGAGACTCATCAGATCAAAGAGAAACAAACGAATCGGCTGCTCGACGCGCAAACGCTCGATGTCGCGGACGCGCCCGAACCGGCGCATCAGCTCCTGAAAGGCGACAGCGCGTCCTGAGCGATCGATGGCGATGACTTCACCGTCAAAAATCGCCTGACGCGGCGCGATGCACCGCATCATCTCCGTCACTTCCGGCAGGCTCGGCGTAATCTCGTTCAGGCGGCGCGAGAAGATGCGCACGCCTGCGCCGTCGCAATGAATCTGGACGCGGGCGCCGTCGAGTTTGTGCTCGAGGGCGAGATTGCCGTTAAGGATGCGAAAGGCCTCGGCGACGTTGGGTGCGGGCGCCGCGAGCATCGGGC
>JBOHWF010000250.1:0-1793 GCA_050736455.1 Binataceae bacterium (SeqCode)
GCTGATCGCGCGCAGCATGGCGGTGATGAACGTGGCGATGCTGGCAATCGCGCTCGCGGAGACGGTGGTCGGCGTTCCAAGCTTCTTTCCTCTGAATCCCTTGGACGCGATCATTTACAACAGCACGGATGTTTATTTCAACGGCGTTCGCCATTTCCGGATTCCGGGGACGTTTGCGAATTCAGCAGCCTATGCGACCAACATGGTGGCGAGTCTGCCGTTTTTGCTCGGCGGCCTGAGCGTCGAGCCGGCGGGGAGCTGGAAGCGGCGACTGTTGCTCGCGGGCTCTGCGGCGTCGGCGATCGGAGTTTTCCTGGCGGCGTCGCGAACCGAGGCGGCGGTGCTGATTTTGATGGTGGCCGTGATCTCCTTCCCGCGCCGGCTCGATCGCTTTCCGCGGCTGGCGTGGTTCGCCGTAGTCGTGGTGGTCGCCGTGCTGGTGGCGTTGACGCCGCGCCTCCAGCGTTTTCTGACGCTCGAGGATCCCGCGATGGTGGCGACCCGGCTGCATAACAGCGTCAACGCAAGTTTTCTCGAGTTGGCGGCCGAGTATCCGCTGGGTAACGGGCTGGGCGGCGGTGGCACCAGTATCCCGCATTTTTTGCAACCCTTGCTGAAAGATCCGATCGGGCTCGAGAACGAATATGCGCGGATCCTTGGCGAGCAGGGCCTTCCGGGACTGCTCCTGTGGCTCAGCTTTATCGTCTGGGTGCTGACCCGAGCGGCGCCGCAGCGCGCCGATCCCTGGTTCACCGGTCGCCGTCTGGCATGGCTGTTTTGCGCGATTTCATTCGCGGCCGCGACGGTGGGGACTGGGCTTATCAATGCGATTCCGCAGACCGCGACGACGCTGATGCTGGCGGGATGGATCGCGGCGCCGCAAAGTCTCGCGCCACGGGCACGGCGCAATCTCAAGCACGACGCCCGCTCAACCGTTGGGATGGCGCGGCAGGCGTGATGCGGAACAGGTCGCCAAGCGGCGCCGCGGCCCCGTGGGTAATTGTCGCCGGCGGGTTCCATCGCGGGGGCGCGATGGACAAATTGAATGCCGCGTTGGCGCGCTACCTGATCGGACGCGGGACGCCGGTCGTTCTCGTCGGTCATCGTTTTGACGTTGAATTCGCCGAGAACCCGGCGGTGCGGCTTCATCGAGTGGGCATGGTCGCTGGCTCGTTTTTTCTCGGCGAGTGGCGCTTGGATCGCGCGGGCCGCGCGGTGGCAGCGCGGGTGAGCGCGCGTTGCCCGGCGGCGCGGGTGCTGGTCAACGGCGTGAATTGCGCCTGGCCCGATCTCAACTGGGTCCATTTCGTCCATCACGCGTCGTCACCGCGAGTTGCCGAGGGGCCGCGCTGGCTGCAGGTGAAGGATCGCCTCGAAGGCCGGCGAGCGGCACGCCGCGAAAGCCTCATATTGAGCAGTGCCCGGCGGCTAATCGTAAACTCAGAGCGGACACGAACCGATCTGATCGAAAAGCTCGGCCTGCAGAACGATCGGATGGTCACGGTCTACCCCGGGAACGACGTCAGCGCCCAGTCGATGGGGCCCGAGCAGCGTTCGGCGGCGCGAGCGTGGCTCGGGCTGGGCCCCGAGCCGGTGATCGCCTTCGTCGGCGCCTTGCGTCATGACAATCGTAAGGGCTTCGATACCCTATGGAGCGCCTGGCGGGAGCTCGCTGGGCGGCGCGATTGGAACGCGAGCCTGGTGGTCGCCGGCGGCGGCCGGATGCTCGACAATTGGCGGCGGATCGTCGCGCGGGCCGGGCTGAGCCAGCGCGTGCTCATCCTGGGTCACAC
>JBOHWF010000251.1:0-1771 GCA_050736455.1 Binataceae bacterium (SeqCode)
GGTCGCGGGCTACTTTACGGAGTATTCCGGCGGTAAACAGGCGGTCTTCATGATGACCGACTTCGCCGAGGTCGTGCTGGTCTCGACCCTGCTGACGCTGTTTTTCTTCGGCGGATGGCAGGCGCCATGGCTCTACGCGGACGGCTTCCATTTTCCGGGGCCGCACGGAGCGTCGCTGCTGCTCCCGAACCTGGTGGTGGCGATTATCCAGATCGTGGCCTTCTGGGTGAAAGTGGTGTTCTTCTGCTGCCTGCAGATTCTGATCCGCTGGACCCTGCCGCGGATGCGCTATGACCAACTGATGCAGCTTGGCTGGAAGGGTTTGGTGCCGCTGGGGCTGCTCAATCTGACCGTGACTGCGGTGGTCGTCGTCGCCATGGGAGCGAAGTAGGATGCCGCTGTGGCTCTTCGGCTTTCTCGCTGCGCTGGCGGTGGCGGGCGCGCTTGGCGTGATTGTGCAGCGCAACCCGGTCCATTGCCTGCTCGCACTGGCGCTGACGCTGACCGATATCGGCGCGCTCTTTATGGGACTCGGCGCCGAAACCGTCGGCTTCCTGCAGATCATCATCTACGTCGGCGCGATCATGATTCTGTTTCTGTTCGTCATCTGGTTGCTGAATTTGCAACTTGAGCCGGCCATCGGCGGCGTGCTGGCGTTGAAATTCCTCGGAGTGGTTGGAGCGGCCGTAATCGCGACTTTGTTTTTCGTGCTCTTCGCGCGCACGACCCCGCCGGGCGCGATCGGCACGTTGCCCGCCGGCTACGGCTCGATCCAGAGCCTCGCGCGGACCCTTTTTTCCGATTATCTGATCGCCTTTGAAGTGACCTCGGTGTTGTTGCTCGCCGCGGTGGCCGGCGCGATCGGCCTCGCCCGCCGAGGCGGAGGCGACGCCGCAGCGCCCGCGCAACAACCCGGTGCAGAAAATATCAGAAGCGCTGCTGGCTAAAGGTACATGACGCCACTTAGCTATTTCATGGGTCTGAGCGCGATGCTGTTTGCGACAGGGGGCGGCGGAGTCTGCGACGCGCGGCCAAAATCAAGTCTCACCTGCGGCTTTGAGAAATGACGCCACTTGGTTACTTCATGGGTCTGAGCGCGATTCTGTTTGCGATCGGCGTCGCCGGGATGCTGATTCGGCGCAACCTGATCGTGATGTTCATGTCGATCGAAATCATGCTCAACGCGGTCAATCTCGCGTTTGTCGCGCTCGGCCGTCAGCTCGGCTCGATGGACGGCCAGGTGATCGTGTTCTTCGCGATGACGGTGGCGGCGGCGGAAGCCGCGGTCGGCCTCGGCATCATGATCGCGGTCTTCCGCAACCGCGAGACGGTCAACGCGGACGAGCTGACGCTCCTGCGCTGGTAGCCGCGAGCTTCCGCCTTGGTGCATCGATGACACGGGACTTCGCGCCGCTGGGGTTAATCCTGCTCTTCCCGGCTTTGGGCGTCCTCTGGAACCTCTTTTTCGGTCGCCGCGCGGGACGCACGACCGTGAACTTCGTCGCCTCGGCGATGATCGTGCTCGCCTTCATAGTTTCATTGTGGGCCTTTGCCCTCCTGCTGACCCAGCCCGCCGGGGCGGCGCTGACCTTCACGATCGCGCGGTGGATTCGCGCCGGACAGTTTCATGTCGATCTGGCGCTCCGCTTCGACGCGCTGACCGCGGTGATGTGTCTTGTCGTCAGCGGCGTCGGTGCGCTGATTCACGTCTACTCGGCGGGTTACATGGCGCATGATGACGATTTCGCGCGCTTCTTCACCTACATGAACC
>JBOHWF010000252.1:0-4835 GCA_050736455.1 Binataceae bacterium (SeqCode)
CCGTTGAGGACCGCCTCCCAGGATTGCACTAATTTTCCGCCGCCGATTAGGCGCGAGCTTTGCGCAGACTGCGCGCGGCCGCGCGGCCCCGCGCTGGCGCAACTTTGCCGTTACCGGCGTGGCTGCGTTGCCGGCGCGGCGCGAACACCTTGGCCGTGCGCGGCGCCGCCGGCTTCGCCGTCTCTGTCGCGCGAACTGGCGCGACCGCAGCCATCGGTTCCTCGACCATGATTACCGGATTGGCGGCGGCCTCGAGCCGCGCCAAGGCTGCCCGCTCGAGCGCTTCGAGTTTGCGCTGCTTCCACAGCGTCAAGCCGCGGCGCAGATACTCGGGATTGATATCGAGCATCTCGCAGACGTTATCGAACGAGAAAACCCAATGCTTGTCCTCCAGCGCGATCCATTCATCAGCGTCGCGAAACAGCCGCTGACCCTTGCTGCTCGACGCGTCGATACACTTCATGAAGCATTCGACCGCGTCTTCGAGCACGCTCAGGATCAGCCGTTTCTCACCCTCGAGCAGGTGCTTACGGCGCATCGCCTCGAAATATTGGATGGGCAAAAGCGTGTCGGGCTCGAACAGCCCCGGCAACTTTTCGTCCAAGGTTTCCTTCTCTTGCATCTTTCCTCCGTGATCAACCCGCTCTTCCACCGCCGCCACCTCCTTCAAAATCTAGGTACTTTAAGACCTGCAAACTCTCTTTAAAATCCAGCTACTGTCGCCTACGGCCACGGACCTTGTCCTAAATCTAAGGACGATCAGCCCGATACGCTATTCAGTCTTCGGTGCTGCGCTCCTCGTAGAGTTCATTCCACGCCATCTGGATCGCTTCGAGCTTGCTTTCATTCGACGCCGCCGGATCATCCTCGAACTCGTCCAGGTCAATCACCCACTGGCGCAAATCGACAAAGCGCACGTCGAGGGGGTTCAGCCCCGGATGGTTTTCGGCGAGCACCTCCGCCAGATCTTCGGCCTGATCCCACTTCAAGCCCATCGCCGTCTCTCCTCGCTTTCTCTCAGGCCGGTTTCCATAAAATCTCGCCCGTCACGAAATCTGTTCGAGCGTGTGCTTCTCGACCGCCGAACGCAGCGCCTGATCCATGATGCGCTCGGCGAAGGGTGTGCTCGCCGCGTTCAATTCCTCGACCAGCCGCGCGATGCGCTCGCGATCGCCGCCGTCGCGCGCAACCTCCAGCTCCGCCGCCAGCGTTTCCATCCGCGCCCGCTCGCCGGGATCGCTGAGCCCTGCATAATCCATAAGCTGCTTGCGCAACGCTGTCATTATTTGCGTGGCCTCGTTGCGCGCGATTATCAACAGGCGCCGCTCGATATCTTCTTCGCCGAGGTCGATCGATTCCTCGAGCATCCGTTCAATCTCGTCGTCGGTCAGCCCATAACTCGGCTTCACGTCCACCGAATGTTCCTGTCCGCTACGTTCGTCACGGGCCGTCACATTGAGGATACCGTTGGCGTCAACCAGGAACGTGACCGCGATCCGCGGCAGTCCCGCGGGCTGCGGCCGGATCGGACCCAGCTTGAAACGCGCAAGGCTGCGGCAATCTGCCGCCAACTCGCGCTCGCCCTGCAAGACGTGGATATCCACGTGCGTCTGGTTATCCACCGCGGTCGTAAAGTTGTCCGTCGTGCTGGTCGGGATGGTGGTGTTGCGATGGATCAGCCGTTCCATCACGCCGCCCATGGTCTCGATTCCCAGCGACAACGGCACCACGTCGAGCAGCAGCAGGTCGCCCTGCGTTCCCATCAACACGCCGGCCTGAACCGCGGCGCCGCGCGCGACCACTTCGTCGGGATCGAGCGCGGCCAGCGGCTCGCGGCCAAAACACTCCGCCACGCGCCGGCGTACCACCGGCATGCGCGTCGAACCGCCCACCAGCACCACCGAATCGATTTGCGTCGGCGTGAGTCCCGCGTCGGCGAGCGCGCGCTCGCAGCAGGCGATCGTGCGCTCGACAAACCGCGCGGCGATCGTCTCAAGCTCGGCGCGGCTGAGATCTTTGGCGATCGTGCGGCCGCTCCGCTCGACGCGCAGCGAAGTCATGGACTCTACACTAAGTCTCCGCTTCGCGGCCTCGGCGGCCGAGCGCGCCGTCGTCCACCCGCGCCGATCTGCGGGAATCCCATCGAGTAACCATTCGACCAGCGCGCGATCAATGTCGTCACCGCCCAGATGGGTGTCGCCGTTGGTTGCGAGCACCTCGAAGATTCCGCCCTTGATGTTCAGGATGGAGATGTCGAAAGTCCCGCCGCCGAAATCGTAAACCGCGACTTTACCCTCGGCCGCAGCCTGGCCGTCGGCAGATTTCTGCAAGCCGTACGCCAGCGACGCCGCAGTCGGTTCGTTCACCAGCCGCACGACTTCGAGCCCGGCCAGCCGCCCGGCGTCCCGCGTCGCCTGCCGCTGCCCGTCGTTGAAATAGGCGGGTACCGTGATGACCACGCGTTCGACCTTTTCGCCAGCCAGCACGGCTTCCGCGCGCCGTTTCAGCTCGCGCAAAATCTCGGCGGAAATCTGCGGCGGCGTGTAGCTTCGCATGCCCGCCTGGAAGCGCACCACCGCGCCGGCGGCATCCACGAAGGCATAGCGCCGGCGGTCCTCGTCGGCGAGGTCGCCCGCACCCAGACCCATATAGCGCTTCACCGAGCGCACGACGATTGCGCCGCTATCGCCGCTCCCTTCGAGTGCGATCGCTGCGGCGCCGACTACTGCCGCCGCGTCGGGCGTCAGCGCCACCACGGAAGGCAGCAGCGCCTCTCCTGACAACGGCTCGGCGAGGACCCGGGGAACACCCCGCTCCATCACTGCGATCAGGCTATTGGTGGTGCCGAGGTCTATGCCAAAAATGCGCGTCATCGCTTCCAGTATTCGATTTCTCTAATATGCGGAATTGCCGTTCGTGCAGAACAGCTTATGATCCGGCGTTGTGCGAAAGAAATGTTTTCTCAGCCCGCAGCCCTCCTGTCAAGGGCTTTTTCGATGTCTCGTGCAAGCGTTCTGAGATACGCCGTCGCCGATAAGATACTTTTAAGTTCTTCGAACAGCTTAGCGGAAGCCTCAGCTTCGACCCGATCAAACGCCCTGAAATTGGCTTCGAGCTCGACTTTGAGCCTCTCGATCAAAGCGCGCACCTGAATCTGCCGCTCCCTCACGCCCGACGCCGCGACGGCGTCAGGCGGACGCGCGGCGCGTAATTCAGCGAGCTCTTCTTGCGTCTCGAAAACCATCGCCGCCAGCTCAGGAGCAACTTGCTGATTATTCTCCGCCAGCTTGCGGCCGTTGAGTTCCAGCCAATAAAGGCCGCGACTGACAGGATCGCGGAGCGTCCGGTAGGCGCGGGTCAACAGTGCGGTGGCCCGCATGCTCAGGTCGCGCACCTTCGCCGACGCATTCGCGAAACGGTCCGGATGGAGTCGGCGGCCGAGGTCATGATAGGCCAGTTCCAGTTGGCCGGGATCAATTTCCAGTTTGCGCGCGAGACCGAGCGCCGCGAAGCAATCGAGACTGCAGGCCAGCGGCGCCGCGCAGTCAGCGCAGACGAGGCGCGGCTCCTGGAGCCGCGCGCATGACGGACATTGGACCATTAATTGTCAGCTCGACCCGCACCCCCGGCTTCATACCGTGAACGATTCCCCGCATCCGCAGCTGCGCTTGGCGTTCGGATTGACCAGCCGGAACCCGGACGCCATTAGATCCTCCGCATAGTCGAGCTCCGAGCCGTTAAGATAGAGAAAGCTTTTCTTATCGACGATCAGCTTGGCGCCGTCGCGCTCGAAGATCTTGTCGCGCTCTTTCGCGCTATCGATCTCCATCCGATACGACAGTCCGGAACATCCGCCGCCCACCACCTTGACGCGCAATCCGGCATCGGGCTTGTCCGCCGCCAGTTGTTTGATCTTGCCGACCGCGTTTTCCGACAGGGTCACCATCGTTATTGCTCAGCCCTGCTTCGCCTGCTTCGCGTCGGCATCTGCCGGTGCGCTCCCCTGATGCTTGCGCCAATCGGAAATCGCCGCCTTGATCGCGTCTTCGGCCAGCACTGAACAGTGAATCTTGACCGGCGGCAGATTCAGCTCCTTGACGATCGCCATATTCTTGATCGCCAGCGCCTCGTCAACATGCTTGCCTTTGACCAGCTCGGTGACGTAGCTCGAACTCGCGATCGCGCTGCCGCAGCCGAAGGTCTTGAACTTCGCGTCCTCGATCAACCCGCTCTCGGGATTGATCTTAAGTTGCAGCTTCATGACGTCGCCGCATTCGGGCGCGCCGACCACGCCGGTGCCGACGTTGTCCTCGCCCTTGGCGAAGCTGCCGACGTTGCGCGGGTTCGTATAATGATCGATTACCTTGTCTGAGTACGCCATTTCTTCACCATCCCAGATCTTTCACGGCTATTGACGACGGCCGCCAGCCGACTCGTTACATTCTACTTCCCGGTCACCCTCGCTCTTTGATCACTCGCTCTTCCAATTCACCGACTTCAGATCGATCCCTTCCTTGGCCATCTCGTAAAGCGGCGACATCTCGCGCAGCCGATCAACTTCCCGCGCTACCCGCTCGGTCACGTAATCGACCTCCTCGGCCGTGTTGAAGCGCCCGAGCCCGAAACGAATCGAACTGTGGGCCAACTCCTCGCTGACGCCGAGCGCGCGAATCACATACGACGGCTCGAGCGTCGCCGAGGTGCAGGCCGACCCCGAGCTGACCGCCCCGTCACTGATTCCCATCAGCAGCGAGTCGCCCTCGACGTCGGCGAAACTCACGGTGAGAGTGCCGGGCAGGCGCTCGGTCGGATGGCCGTTCAGCGAGACTTCTTCC
>JBOHWF010000253.1:0-3967 GCA_050736455.1 Binataceae bacterium (SeqCode)
ACGCAGTAGCGGGTGACGCCGACCACGGCCTCAGCGCGGCCGAGCGCAAAAAGGGTTTCGGTCCAGCTCGGAACCAGTGACACGACGCGCCCGGGAGGCCGCTCGAGTTCGACTCGGAAGCCGAGATCGTCCACCGTGCGAAGCCACGTCATGGCGCGATTATAGCGTCGGCGCGATGAAGGCGCAGCGCACTTGTCAAAGCTTCAGGAGGCGGCCTAAGCTCGGCGACAAGTGGCCCGGCGCGAGCATGAATGGCCGGGTCCGGAGAGTGCTCGATGGCAGAGCCAAACCGCCAACTCAACGAACTGAACGAGCGCGCCGGCGAGATCGCGGCGGACGCACAAAGTATCAAACTCAAGCTCCAGCCCCTGACGGCAGAAGCGTTCAAGCCCTACGGCCAGATGCTGGAAAACAAGCAGCCGGTGATCCCGGAAGTCGAGCCGGGCCAGGGACGAGTCGCGATCGAATTGCTCAAGTTCAAGCGGCCGAGCAATCCGCGGCGGATCAGCATGATGGCGACGCATTTCTCGTACAACCAGACTTTCATCCCGTTGCGCGGAACTTTGGCGCTGGTGGTGGCGCCGCCGCCGCGCAATCGCGGCGCGGGCCATGAGCATTACGAGATCGACTACGCACGCCTCGCGGCGTTTTTCCTCGAACCCGGCCAGGCCGCGCTGATCGACAAGGGGACGTGGCATTTCGCGGTTGCGTTGGGAGCGGAATGCGACCTCATCAATGTAACGCGCAAGGATCCGGGCGAGGGCACCAGCGATATCGACGCCGAGATGCGGATGGATGCGATCCCGTCGCAGCGCCCGTACGTCGAAGTGCTGGACTTCGCACGGCGCGACAAACGCGTGCTCGAACTCGAGGCGTGAGCTGCGGGTTTCATGATGGCGCAGCGGATTATCGACGCCGACGCGCATATGTTCGAGCCGCCCGGCCTGTGGTGCGAGGGTCTCGAACGGCGCTTCCGCGACCGCGCGCCGCACATCGTCAAGGATCCGGGCGGGCGCAAGGGGTCGTTCTTCGTCTGCGAAGCGCTGCCGCCGCTGCGCATCTCGGGGGCCTTCGCCGCGGGCCAGAGCTTCGACGCGGCCTTCCTCGAAGCCGGACTCGAGAGCGTCCCGGCCGGCGGCTGGGAGCCGGGGGCGCGGCTGAAAGACATGGCGCTCGATGGGATCGACGCTGCGGTTTTGTACACGACCATGGGCTTCGTGCTGTTCTGGATCGACGACGCCGACTTTCAGCACGACTGTTTCCGCGTCTACAACGACTGGCTGGCCGGCTTTTGTGCGTACGCGCCGGATCGCTTCGCCGGGCTCGGGCTGATCTCGCTGTACGATCCGGAGCGCGCGCGGCGTGAGCTGGAACGCTGCGCGAAGCTCGGATTGAAGGGCGCGCTGATCTGGGCCTCACCGCCAGAGGATCGCCCCTATAGCGGCAAGACATATGATCCATTCTGGGCGGCGGCGCAGGAGCTCGAGATGCCGCTGTCGCTGCATACGCTGACCGGCAAGACCAAGGCGGCGCAACAGGACGAAGCCGATATCGGCGAGCTCTACGCGCGGATGGTGATTCGCACGCACGAGGCCCAGCACTCGCTCTGTAGCCTGATTTTTTCCGGGGTCTTCGAGCGCTTCCCGCGGCTGAAGATCGTCTCGGCGGAGAACGATATCGCGTGGGTCCCGCATCTGCTGGAACGGGCTGACAAATACTACCGACGCTTCAAGCAAGCATACGGCAGCGCGCTCGCGCTGAAGCCCAGCGAATACTTCAAGCGGCAAGTCTATGCGACCTTCATCGACGACCCGATGGGACTGAAGACCTACCATCTGGTCGGCGCGGACAACTTCATGTGGTCAACCGACTATCCCCATCAGGCGGCGACGTGGCCGCATTCGCGCGAGGTGCTGGCGCGCGATTTCGCCGCGCTGCCCGAGGTCGATCGGCGCAAGATCGTGTGTGACAACGCGGCGAATCTTTACAGATTTGTACTGTGAGTCGGGTCGACCCTCGTACTTGCCTCCACGCCGTGGCGCGGCCATGATGGGCGCGCGGCCCCGAGTTGGTCAGTAACAGGCGAGGGACAACCGGCTATGAACGAACCGCTGGAAAGCAAAGAGCAATTAGTCCGCTATTTCCAGTCGGGCGCGAAGCCGCGCGCGGAGTGGCGGGTCGGCACCGAGTACGAAAAAATCGCGGTCTCTGCCGCCGACGGCCGCGCCCTACCCTTCTCGGGTCCGCGCGGCGTCGAGGAAATTCTGCGCCGGCTGGCCGATCGCTACGGCTACGAGCCGGCCGACGAGCACGGCCGGCTGATCGCGCTCAAGGGCGAGCGCGCGCCAATCACGATCGAGCCGGGTGGACAGATCGAGCTGTCGGGCGAGCAGTGCGACACCATCCACTGCGCCCAGCGGGAGTTCACCAGCCACATCGAGCAGTTGCTCGAGATCGGTCACGGACTCGGGGCGACGATCCTCGGACTCGGGATGCAACCGATCAGCCGGATCGACGAGATCGAGCTTTTGCCGAAAGATCGCTACGGCATCATGTACCCTTACATGGCGCGCAAGGGGCGGCTCGGTCAGCGCATGATGAAGCAGACCGCCGGGGTCCAGGCCAACCTCGATTTCAGCGACGAAGCCGACGCGATGCGCAAGTTGCGCGTGAGCATGGGGATCGTGCCGATCGTGTATGCGATGTTTGCGAATTCGCCGTTGTCGGACGGCCGGCTCAACGGCTATCAGAGTTATCGCGGACATATCTGGCAGGACACCGATCCGGATCGCAGCGGGATGCTCGGATTTGTCTTCCGCGACGACGCGGGCTTCGACGACTATACCGAGTACGCGCTCGACGTGCCGATGTACTTCCTCGAACGCGATCATCGGTACATCAATCTCACGGTGCCGCCGGGGCTGACGTTCCGACAGTTCATGGAGCACGGCTACGGCAAAGAGCGCGCGACGATCGAGGATTGGGCAACCCACTTGACCACGATTTTCACCGAAGTGCGGCTCAAGAAATATATCGAGGTGCGAACGGCGGACAGTCAGCCGCCAATCCTGATGCTGTCGTTGCCGGCGCTCTGCAAGGGCCTTCTCTACGACAACGACTGCCTCGGCGGGGCGTGGGATCTGGTCAAGCGCTGGAGCTATCCCGAACGGCTCGGACTGGCGGACATGGCGCAAAAAATCGGCCTCGAAGCGCGCGTCGGACGGATCAAACTGCAGGAAATCGCGCTCGAGCTGGCGAACGTCGCGATGGTCGGGCTGGCGCGGCAGCGCAATCTGAATGAACGCGGCGACGACGAGACGATCTACCTGATCCATATGCTTGACCAGGTGCGGATGGGCCATAGTCAGGCGAGCCTGACGATCGAACGCTGGAAGGGCCGCTGGAATTATGACGTGCAGCGCCTGATCGAAGGCTGTTCGTACGAGGCCGAGGCGACCCTTTGACGCGAGCGCTGACCAGCGCCGGGCAAGAGCGCGACCGCGGAGCGCGTTGCTCTGAGCGGTGAAACAAATGCCCGGGTTCAATCTGCCGGAACGCTACGTTCTGCTGATCAACCTGCTGATCGGCGTGTTGATAATCCCGTATTTCCTTGCGCTCGGCGCGACTGACGCGGTCAAGTTGTATTTCGCGCGCACCATCGTGCCCGTTCAGATGGCATCACAGCGCGAAGCTGTCCCGGCAGCGCCGACGGCCGCGCGCGGACGGACTTCCTACGACGCGATCGTTCGGCGGGACATCTTTAATCTGGCGCCGCCGCCGGTGACTGCGCCGGTTGAGAACGAAGCGCTGACGATCAAACTCATCGGGACGTCTCAGCTAAGCAGCGGCAAGCCGTACGCGATTATCCAGAATGCGAGCGCCGAACAGGCGGTTTATCGGGTCGGCGACATGATCCCGGACGCCGGGCGGCTGCTCGAGGTAAGCACGAATCGCGCGGTGATCATGC
>JBOHWF010000254.1:0-4366 GCA_050736455.1 Binataceae bacterium (SeqCode)
AGGAAACTCGAAACGCCGGAACTATACGAATGTACGCTTTGCCAAACTAATCGATCGGTCCAGTGTTGGGATTCAGCAGATGTTGGCAACCAATTCCAAGATCCGGCAAGCAACGCTGAGCCTAAGCAAAGCAGGCGGAGACGAGCTCATATTCTACAAGGTTATTTTGAAGGATGCTTACATAGTATCCTACAAATTACATGGCGCGGATTTACCCGATGAGTTTCGATCCATGCCCCGAGAAGAGTTCGAGATAAGCTTTCGCAGGATCGAGGTGGAATACGAAGAGCAGAACCAGAAAGGATTGAAAGCGGGCGGGGTCTCTTTCGCGGACGATATTGGATCAAACGAATAGCGAAAAGAGGCGATCGTCGAGGGAACGCGACTGCCAGCGATCCGCGGGACAATGGCGCC
Organism: Binataceae bacterium (SeqCode); assembly: GCA_050736455.1. Taxonomy (GTDB): domain Bacteria; phylum Desulfobacterota; class Binatia; order Binatales; family Binataceae; genus JAJPHI01. Next base: position 415 of record JBOHWF010000254.1, read on the forward strand.
ATGGACGAGATCCGGGGCAATGCGTCTATTGTCGAAAATCACGATCTCGACTTCGGCGGCCGCCCCCTTCATGGTAATCTTCGGCCTGGCGTGGATTTCTGCTCCGCTTCGGAACCAGGAGAGTACGCCAATCAAAGTCCAACTGTTCCCGCGGGATCAATTCCGGATCAATTCGAGAACTGCCCATGGCCGAAACGATACGAAATAGCCGTCTCAACCCGTCGTTGATGTATGTGTTCCGCGCCGCGCATCAGGCAAAGGACGCAATGAAGCGCCGCAAATGGCGAGAGAAAGACGAAAGCGGGTTGCCCGAATTACAGTCCCGGTCGGTGCAGCGCGCGGCAATCACCGAGGCGACATTGCGACGCGAGGTAACACGCGATCTTGAGGCTTTGATGAACTGCGTGTCGCTCGACTCGACGATCGATCTTTCCGAGTTCCCAGTTGTAAAAAAATCGATCCTCAATTTTGGACTTTCCGATATCGCTGTCCGTACAATCGATGAATTGGAGGCGGCGGGCCTCGAACCCGTAATCGAAAAAGTTCTTCGTACCTACGAACCACGGCTGGCCGCGGCATCGCTTCGCATTGTCCGCGACAGACGAATCGATCCAATCGAACTCAAGGTCCGGTACGTTGTTCACGCCGACCTTTCATGCGAGCCGCTGAACGTTCCGGTGGAATTCGTCGCAGACGTCGAGGTGACGACCGGCAAGATCCATATTTTCCCGCTGTAGCCATGAATCGCGAATTCCTAGACCTCTACAATCGCGAGCTCGATTTGCTGTATGAGCACGCACGCGAATTCGCGGACGAATATCCAGGCATCGCGGGCCGGCTTGGCGGACTTTTGCGCGAGCGTATGGATCCCACTGCCGCGGGGCTGCTGGAGGGTGCGGCTTTCCTCGCCGCGAGAGTGCAGCTGAAGCTGAAACACGAGTTTCCGGAATTCATCAACAATCTGCTCGAACAACTCGTTCCTCACTTTCTGGCGCCGACGCCGTCAATGATGCTCGTCAGGATTGCGCCCTTGTTCGGCGAACCGGCGTTGCGCGAGGGGCGAAATTTGGAGCGCGGCTCCATTCTGGACGCCGTCTATATGGAGCGCGATACCCGCATCTCGTGCCGCTACAGACTCACCGCCTCGATTTCCCTGTGGCCATTCGAGTTAACTGGCGCTGAATATTATGTGAATTCGGCGCCTCTGCAGGCTCTTGGAATACCAGTTGGAAGAGATACCCCGGCCGGTATGCGCCTTTCTCTCGATACACGGACCGCGGCTTCTCCGGAAAACGAGATATCTCAAGCGGAGTCACGCAAAGCGCCGGATACGTGGTTTTCCGCCTGCCGAACTACTCGCCTGCCGATTTATCTCGTTGGCGCGGAATCCGATGCGGCCGCTCTTTACGAGCAGATTTTCGCGTATTGCAACGGGATTTGGTTTCGCTATCTCGACGATTTCGGCAACCCCGTGGTGGTAGCGGCTCCAACCGATTGTGTCGCGCAAGTGGGATTTGACGACACTGAGGCGCTTATACCGAACGATAATCGAATCTTTCGGGGATTCGATCTGCTTCGCGAATATTTCGCGTTTCCTCGCAAATTTCTGGCATTCGATTTCGTCAACCTCGATTCTATCATGCGCAAGCTCCCGGCGAAATCGATTGATATTGTTTTCGGCTTCAACGAAGTCAACGCTCATCTCGCAGCCGCGGTGCATCTGCACATGTTTGCGCTTTATACCGCGCCGGCGATCAATCTCTTCGAGATGACAACGGACCGGGTTCCGATCAGAAAGAACCAGCATGAATTTCATGTCGTACCCGATCGCAGCAGATATCTCGATTTCGAGCCGCATCGTGTCCTCAGAGTCTTTGCCCACTTGCCGGCTGGCGTCGATAAGATCCCGGTGCGTCCACTCTATTCGGCTTTTGTGGATTCGCAGAAGCCCAGTGGTCTCTATTATAGCATTCGCAGGGCTCCACGGCGGCGCACGATAGAGGAAAAGGCGCATGGCGCCACATCGAATTATGTTGGCACCGACGTATTCATTTCGCTTGGCGAGCCGGCGGCGCTGAACGACAGTTCTTCGGTCACGGAGCTCAGCATCCGCGCCTTGTGCTCCAATCGCCATCTCACCGAACATTTGCCGATCGGCGAGGGTCAATCGGATTTTCGGTTCGCCGACGATATGTCGCTCAGGGTCTTTTGCGTGGCTGGTCCGACGCCGCCGCGCGAACCGGTAGTTGCGCAACTTCGTGGCCGCACGGAAGGAGCGCATACCGGTGTCGTTGCTTGGCGCTTGCTGAGCTTGCTGAGACTCAATCATTTGGGGTTAGTGGAACGCGGCGCCGGCAAAAGCGCCAAAGCGCTGCGCGAGATCCTAGCGACATTCGCCGATCTTGCCGATAGCGCGATCGAGCGGCGGCTGCGCGGCGTCCTTTCGGTCGAAAGCCGGCCGGTGGTGCGAAGATTGCGCCGGCAGGGCGGTATCGGCCCGGCCCGCGGCATCGAAATCGTCTTGACGCTTGACGACAAAGCCTTTGAAGGGTCGGGTGCCTTTCTCCTCGGCGCGATTCTCGACCGGTTCTTTTGCGAATATGCCGCTTTCAACAATTTTACCCAGCTCGTCGTGCGGACGAGCGAGCGCGGAGAGATCATGCGTTGGCCGCCGCGAATCGGCGCCGGGAGGCCGTTGTGACCTATTTCGATGAGCTCGAGCGCGAGCCTTGGCGCTTCGATTTCTTTGATATGATGCGTCGCGTCGAGCGCTCTCTTGGCACGCCATTACCGGCGCGATCCGTTAGCGGCAGTTCGCGAACGGCGGCTCCCATGCGCGAACCGCGGCCGCGTATCGGCGACAGTGGCTCGCGAAGGGAAGAGCTCATTCAAGTCCGCGGCCGCGACCTGAGCGTATCGTTCGGTCAAGATCCGTGGATGGTGTTCCCGGCTTCGAATGTCTTCGAACTGCAGTGGCGCCCCACCAAGCCGGCCGATGCAATCAAGCGCGACATCGAAGCCGAATTCGACTCCGGCGAAGTTGCTCTCCCGCCAGATAGAATTCACATTGTCGTCAGATTCCTGGGTCTGCTTGGCGCTCAGGGCGCATTGCCCTTGGCGACGACCGAAGAAGCGCGTGGATGGCTCGTCGAGAGCGATCCCTCCTTCGCCCATTATCTCGATGTTTTCAATAATCGCTTTTTGCAGCTCTTCTATCGCGCGTGGGCAGACGCACGTCCGATCGTACAACATGATCGCGTCGATTACGATCGCTTCCGGGAGTATGTGAATTCCGTGATCGGCATTGGATCCCCCGCTTTTGCCAATCTCGATGCCGTGCCGCGAGGGATTTCGCTTTACGCCGGGCTCCTTGGGCCGCAGATGAAGTCCGCGTCGCGCCTTTGCGGCGTGATCCGCGGGATGTTCGATGTCGATGTCGAAATAGATCAGCTCGTGGGTTCGTGGTTGACTTTCGACGCGCCGGAGCGGTCGTCGCTTGGCTCGCGCAACAGCGAATTGGGAGGCGATCTACTTGTCGGAGCGGCTTCATTCAGCGTGCAAGATAAAATCCAGGTCCGGCTATTCGTCAAGGACATGGATCGTTACCGGCGCTTCTTGCCACGCGGCGCGGACTGTCGCGCGCTTGTCGATCTTTTGTTCTTTTACATTGGCGACGAGATCGATTGGGACATAGAGCTGGCTCTTCCGGCACGCCATGTTACGCCGGTTCGGTTTGGCTTGTCCGGCGAACTCGGTTGGACAAGCTGGATGTCGCCCAATTACGCCCCGCACGAGCATCGCCGCGACGCGCGTTTCAATCCTGCCGAGCGGGCCCGGCGCGAAGGCGAAATACCGGCCAATATGGAAGGTAAAACAACACTATGACAGACGTTAGCCTCGAAGCAGTGACCGGAAAACTCAATCGTATTGGCTACGACGCGTTTCTCCGGGC
>JBOHWF010000255.1:0-2092 GCA_050736455.1 Binataceae bacterium (SeqCode)
TCGCGCAGAAGGTCACGGAAATTTTCACCGAGATGATCCTGCGCGACGGTTTTTTTCACGCCGACCCTCATCCAGGCAACATTTTGGTGCAGCCCGGGCCGCGCATCGTGCTGCTGGACTTCGGCCTGGCGAAAGATTTCCCGCCGGCCTTTCGCGAGGCCTTCGTACGGCTGACGTTCGCGATTCTCACTTCGGATCGCGACGCGATCCTTTCGAGCTTTCACGCTCTGGGCTTCCGCACGCGCGACGGCTCGCCCGAGACCTTGCTGATGCTCGCGGACCTGTTCCTCGGCAACTCGGTGCGGCGCAACCGCGCGTACGCAGACAAGGACTTGATCGAAGAATTCTCGACCGAGCTGCCCGCGGTGCTGCGCACCAATCCGATCGTCGAGGTTCCCGCCGACGTGATCCTGATCAACCGCGTGATGGGCATGTTGAGCGGGCTCGGCAAGACGCTGGACTCGCAGGTCAATCTGTTCGCGACCCTGATGCCCTATGCGGAAGGGCTGATGGCAACGCAAGCCGCATCGCTGAACGCCAGTTTAAGTTCGGATTCCTGACGCAGCTCCAGGGGGCGCGGGGACGCGCGAGCGGCGGCTAACGGCGGGAGTCCGCGACGCGCGGCCAAAGTTGAGACTCGCTCGCTCGTTACGCTTGGCTCTACTCGTGGCTCCGCTAGTGTTTGTGTGCATAGCGCGGCGGCGCGCGCTGGATTGCCGCCGTGCAGTGCATTACCGTCTGCCCGGTGCCCGCTCACGACGAAATCGAAAAGGTCGCGGTCCGCGCAGCGCGCGCCGCCGGCCGCGTCCATCTGAAGCGCCTGAGCCATATCAGTGTGGCGCGCAAGAGCAACGCGATCGATCTGGTCACCGAGGCCGACCGCGAAGCCGAAACCGCGGCGATCGAAGTGCTGCAGCGAGCCTTTCCCGCACATGCGATCCTGGCCGAGGAGAGCGGCGCGACCTCCAGCGCCAGCGAACATCGCTGGATCATCGATCCGCTGGACGGCACCACCAACTTCGCTCACGCCTTTCCGCAATTCTGCGTCTCGATCGCCTATGAGCGGCGCGGCGAGCTTCAGGCCGCGGTGATCCTCGACGCGCTGAGGCGCGAGCTGTTTACCGCCCGCCGTGGCGGCGGCGCGCGGCTCAACGGCAAGCCGATTCGCGTGACCCGCACGCCGTCCCTCGAGAGCGCGCTGCTGGTCACCGGCTTTGCCTACGATCGGCGTGAGCGGCGCCGCTTCTATCTCGCCTTCTGGGAGGCCTTCATGCTGCGCACGCATGGCGTGCGGCGCACCGGCTCAGCGGCGCTGGATCTCGCGTGGGTGGCCTGCGGGCGGGCCGACGCCTTCTGGGAGTTTGGCCTGAAGCCGTGGGACGTCGCGGCTGGCGCCCTGCTGGTCGAGGAGGCGGGCGGTCAGGTCGGCAATATGGACGGTACGCCGCTGGATCTGGCCGCAGGCCAGATCCTCGCGACCAACAGGCGATTACATTCGGCGATGCTCGAGACGATCGCGGCGACGCGGCTCGAGGCGGAGCGGCGGCATGCTGCGATGCTCGTCGAGGACGCGGCCGCCGTCGCCCCGGCGGTCGGCAACTGAGCCGTTGGTTCGACCTCCAAGGCTGGTATACTCATGCCTTCGCGCCTGCCCCGGTAGTGAAAAGGACATCACGGAGGTCTCCGGAACCTCAAGTCCGGGTTCGATTCCCGGCCGGGGCACCAGCTTCCGCGCGCCGTAGCAGCCTCTTGGCGCAGACTCTAAGCGGGCTCGGTTTGCTTGCGCATCCCGGGGTCGCCTCAACCCAGTGGAGCGCTAAGCCGTGAGCATTTCCATCGCGTGATGGACCGCACGATATTCAACATTTGCTTGACAAATACCCGAGATTAGCGCGACTTTTAGGCTAACAGTTGCCTCAGGCAACAATTGTGGAGGAGCCCGCATGAAATTCGGATTGCTGTACGAGATGGAGACGCCGCGGCCGTGGAACGCGCTCAGCGAATACAACACCTACTGGCAGGCGCTCGCGCAAATCGAGCTCGCCGATCGCATCGGGATCGACTACGTGTGGGAGGTCGAACATCACTTCCT
>JBOHWF010000256.1:0-9428 GCA_050736455.1 Binataceae bacterium (SeqCode)
TCGATGTTGCCGGCTGATCGGGTCCGCTATCTGATGGGGGTCGGCACGCCCGAAGATCTGCTCGCGGCGATTCCGATGGGCTACGATTTGTTCGATTGCGTGCTGCCGACGCGCAACGCGCGCAACGGCGGCGCCTTCACCAGCGAGGGACAGCTCTCGATCAAGCGGGCCATCTATGCCCGCGACCCGCGTCCGCTCGACCCGCGCTGCGATTGCCGGCCCTGTACGACTTTTTCGCGCGCCTATTTGCGCCACCTGCATCTCTCGGGTGAAATACTGGCGGCGCGCGCCTTGACCGAGCACAATCTCTATTTCTACGGCCGCTTGATGCGCGAAGCGCAGGCTGCTATCGCATCACGCACTTACCGCGCTTTTGCCGCGCATGCGCTGAATCTGCTGGGGCACTAGGCGGAACGGAGTGGAGCCGAGCAGGCGAGCGCCAGTGGAGCGAAGCGGAACGAGCAAACGAGTCGGCGAGTTGCGTTCCAATAGCATTGGGGGTGGCTGAAGTTTGGCCGCGCCTCGCGGACTCGGCCGCCCCCTGGAGCTGCGCCAAGAAGGTGGCGCTGGAGACAAGACCGATGGGGTTTGAGGGCATCGCATGGGCGCAAGCCGCAGCCGCGAGCGGCGCGCCGCAGGATCTGCTCGGGCAGATCATCACGAACCCGGTCGTCCCGATCGCGTTCATCTTTGTCATTATGTATTTTCTGCTCTTGCGGCCCCAGACCAAAAAGGCCAACGATCTGCGCAAGATGCTCGACGCGCTCAAACGCAACGACGAGGTGGTTACGACCGGCGGCCTGATCGGCCGCATTTCCGAGCTCGGCGATAAGCTAATTACGCTCGAAATCGCACCGAACGTCCGCGTGCGGGTCGAACGCACGCAAATCGCCTCGCTGTCGAGCTACGGCAAGACCCCCAAGCGCGAAAAGGGCGACAGTTGATCGGCCTGAATTGCGGCGGCGCTTTTATGTCACCCTCGCGCGTGGCTGCCGCGCGAAGGGTCCCGGAATCCGGGATTCCTCGCGCGCCAGACAGAAGCAGACCGCGCGGGAATGACAAACAAGGATAACTCAGAAATGGATGTAGGCAGCCAAAATCCCATTACCATCGTTGTGCTTCTCGTCATCGCAGTCGCTTTCCTGTGGCTGCACTTCACCAACGGCAGCGGCAGCCTCCGGATGGCGTTGGCGGGCGTGCTGGTCGCCGCCAGCCTCATCTTGCTGCTCCCGAGTTCCGGGATGGTGCTGCCCGATCCGTTAAAGGCGCTCGACGCGCTGCCCAAAATTCAGCTCGGCCTGGATTTGCAGGGCGGCACGCATTTGCTGCTGGAAGTCGAGATCGACGAGGCGGTGAAGAGCGCGCTGCGACGGCGCGGGGAAGATCTCAAGCGCGAGGTCAAGAATAACAAGTTGGCGGTCCCGGTCGTGACGCAAAACAGTGACGGCGCACTTGTGATCCAGCTCACCAATCCCGACGAGCGTTCAGCCTTTCTCGACGTCATAGGCAAAATCGCGCCCGATCTGATGCTGTCGACAGTGTCGAGCGCCGGCGGCGGCGTCGCCTATTCCGCGGTGTTCAAGGACCGCGACCTGATCGCGACCCGCACCAACGCGATGGATCAGGCGCTCGAGACGATTCGCAACCGGATCGATCAGTTGGGGGTGCGCGAGACCACGGTCGCGCGCGAAGGCGACAACGACATCCTCGTGCAGTTGCCCGGAATTCAGGACCCGGAGCGGGCCAAGGAGTTGATCGGCAAAACCGCGGTGCTCGAATTCAAACTGACAGATAACAAGCACAATCTCGCCGACGCCCTGAGCGGCGGCGCGCCGCCGGGCGACGAGATCCTCTACGGCCAGCCGCGCCCGGGGGGCGCGGAGCGCTACCTGGTGGAATCGCAGGTGCTGATGACCGGCGAGACCGTCACCGACGCCCGTGTGCGTCCCGGCGGGCGCCTCGAAGGGCCGTACGTTTCCGTCGAGCTCGACGCCCAGGGTGCGCAGGTCTTCGCCAATCTGACGGCGGATAATGTCGGCCGCAACCTGGCGATCGTGCTCGACAATACCGTCTATTCTGATCCGGTCATTAAAGAGCCGATCCCCGGCGGCCACGTGCAGATTACCGGCAACTTCAGCTTCGATGAGGCGCACGCCCTCGCGATCGTGTTGCGATCCGGCGCCCTGCCCGCGCCGGTCAAGATTATCGAGGAACGCACCGTCGGACCCTCGCTCGGCCGGGATTCGATCCGCCAGGGCGAGCTGTCGTTCGTGGTCGGAGCGGTCGCGGTTCTTGCCTTCATGGCGCTTTACTATAGCGGTGCCGGGCTGCTCGCCGACTTCGGCCTGACGCTGAACATCCTCATGCTGATGTGCGTGATGGCGGCGATGCAGGCGACATTGACGCTGCCCGGGATCGCGGGCATCGTCCTGACGCTCGGCATGTCGGTGGACGCCAACGTGCTGGTCAACGAACGGATGCGCGAGGAGCTGCGCCTGGGAAAATCGGCGCGGGAAGCGGTCAAGGCGGGTTACGAACGCGCGTGGTCGGCGATCCGCGACTCCAATATCTCGACCTTTGTCGCGGGCCTGATCCTTTTTCAGTTCGGTACGGGACCAGTTAAAGGCTTCGCGGTGACGCTGTGCGTAGGCGTCCTGACCGGCGTCTTCTCATGTTTCGTCGTCACCCGGGCCTGGTACGACTGGAGAATTGGGATGAGGAAACTTAACGCAATCAGCGTTTAGACATCTTTAAATAAGATATAACTATCTTACACAACTGCGAGATCTTTGAGTCAGGAAGCTTTTGCATCGCGCTTGGAACAGGTTTTCCACAGCTCGCGATAGCGGGCGGTCGCGGGATTTGACAGAATGCCGGGGCGTCACCAGCAACCAAACGAAAAAGCACGGAGCGCAAAACATCGCGCGCACATTGACGGCGCCGGGCCCAGACGATCATGGCCGATAAAGATGACATGCTGTTGAATTCGCGCGAGGTCGCGTTTCTGCTCGACCTCAGCCCCGATACGGTCAACGAATTCGCCCGCCGCAGTATCCTGCCCGCGTTCAAGAAGGGCCGCCAGTGGCGTTTTCGCCGGCGCGATATCCTTTCGTTCAAACGGCAGATGCGCGGGCTCAACGTCGCTGCTTGAGTAGCTTCGTTGCGGTGGTGGGGGGTCGGGGCAATCTCAACATCAAATGGCGGCGGGATGAGCCATCCCGCGCGATTCATCGGGGGCCTGAACGATGCCTGAGCCGCATGAGAGCCGCGTGTACTCGAACCTTGCTCATCTCTACGACGCGGTGTTCGGGCGAGCCTTTGTCGATCACGAACATGAGGTAATCGAGTCGCTGTCGTTTCGTCCGGATCAGCGCGTGCTCGAGGTCGGTGTCGGCACCGGGATATCACTCGACGCCTATCCGCCCTACGTGCATATCGTGGGCGTCGACGCCTCGTCGGATATGCTGACTCACGCTTTTGCCAAGGTGCGGGAGAACGATTGGGGCCATATCGAAATCCAGCCCGGTAACGCGCAACAGCTCGATTTTCCCGACAACAGCTTTGATTGGGTTACGACCTTCCATGTGATGACCGTGGTACCCGAACCGCGCCGCATGATGGACGAGATGATCCGGGTCTGCAAACCCGGTGGGCGGATCGTGGTGATCAGTCATTTCGCGAGCACGAAACGCTGGCTGTATTTTCTCGCCTCGATCGTCAATCCGCTGACGAAATTGCTCGGATGGACCACGCGCCTGCGCGCGCGCGACGTCCTCGACGGTCAAAAAATCGTGGTTGAACGTAACGAGCGTTTTTCACGGCTCGCCGTGCATTTCGTCATGATCGCGCGCAAAGCGGGTTGACGGCTGCGCAGCCTTGAGCGGCGGTCTCGCCAAAGCGGCCGTAACGCGCGCATCAATCGAAAAAGGGCGAGCGATCCAGTTCGCTAGCGTTCCAGTCTCGCAAGGCTCACTTTTGAGCCTTGATGATTGCGCTTGGCTCTCGCTGCCCCACACACTCAACGGCAGTGAAACCGCACTCTCGCAGGGCGGTCAGATGCTTTTCGACGCCGCCTACATACTCAAAAAAATCACAATCCAGGAATAATCCGGAAGGCTTCAGCAAGCGAAAAATGCCTCCGTAGCAATGTTCGATCAGACGCGCGTCATACAAGTTGTGGATAGCGATTGCTGACACCACCAAATCGAACGTCTCGCGCATCGGCTCGCTCCAGGATTGGTCGCGCAAGTCGGATCGTAGAAACTCGACCTGACCGAGGTATTTCGCCAAGCGCTGCCTGGCCCGCGCCAACATCGGCGCCGAGAAGTCCTGCAGCGTGACTCGCGCATGCGGCCAAGCTTTGAGGATTTCCTCGCTGACGACGCCGTAGCCGCCGCCGATATCAATGACCACGATCGCGGAATCGCCGGGAAAATTCGCCAGCGACAGCATCCGCTGGAGCCGCGGCCGGCGCTCGTCATCGCGCTGGATGTCACGCTCGATCCATTCCTCGACGTATTCATCCGAATGCCAGCGGTGCTCCGAAACCGAAAAATTATCGTCTTTAATTGCCATTCGCGTCTCTCATCAGCGGTTGTGAAAACAAAAAAGGCACTTACTGACTGACCACCAGTCATAGTTCTATAGTGGTCACGAAGTGCTTGCAAACCAAGCCATCGATCGATCATCCAGAACTCCCGACGCGCGAACCCAGAGAGTGACTTTGCTCATCGATTGGTTATGCTGCGCTCAGTGACTGCGCTTCAGTCCTCGAGGAAAGCGATTCAATGCGCACCGCAACCAAACTCCGTCCGAGGACCAAGCCGCCGGAAAAGCGGCGCGCCGAGCTTATGGACGCCGCCCTGCGCCTGTTTCTCGAACGCGGCGTGGAGCCGACGACAATAGAGCAGATAACCTCAGCCGCAGGCGTCGCAAAAGGGGCCTTCTATCTGCACTTTTCGTCCAAGCAAAGCCTGCTCGCTGCACTTCGCGAACGCTTCGTGCAAGAACTCGTGATCAGGATAAAGGCCGCGGTCGCGACCAAGCCGGAGACCGACTGGAAAGGGAAGCTAGCAACCTGGGCCAGGGCCAGTGTCGATGTCCATTTGGATTCAATTCGCGTGCACGACGTTGTGTTTTGCGAATCCCGGCCCGCGACGCACGAAGGCCTCGTCAACAACGCCATCGTCGACCACCTTTGCGAACTGCTGCAAACTGGCGTTGACGCGGGAGCCTGGCCGATCGATGACCCTCGATTAACCGCTGTATTTTTGTTTAGCGGCCTGCACGGCGTGCTAGATGACGCGATGTCAAAAAAAAGACCAACCAACCGAAGTCGATTGTGGCGCAGGGTGCAGCGACTCTGTCTCCGTGCCGTCGGGCTCCGACTGGCGTTGCCGCTTGGCCTAATCGCGGCGACGGCGCTGCTCGCCGCGCCCGTGCTCGCCTATCAGAGCGAGAGGGTCGTCGACGGTGGCGCGATCAGCGGAGCCGTCAACTACGGGGGGGCGCCGCCCAAGCCCGCCGAGCTCGAGATCAGCAAAGACCGCGACGTCTGCGGAGCTCGTCCGCTCTATGATCAGTCGCTGATGGTAGATCCGAACCGCGGCATCGCTGACGCGGTGGTAACGATCCCATCGATCGAAAAAGGCCGGGCGTTGGAGCTCTCAACCGTCGAATTCGATCAGAAGGGCTGCCAATACATTCCGCACGTCGCCGCCTTTCCGGCTGGCAGTGTGGTCGAAGTCCTCAACTCTGACGGGATTCTGCATAACATCCATACCGAATCGACGGTCAATCCGGTGGTTGATATGGCCCAACCGGGTTTCAAGAAGACGATTCGCGTCACGATCGCCAGGCCCGAAGCGATCAAAGTCACCTGCGACGCGCACAATTGGATGGAAGGATGGTGGTACGCGACCGCCAATCCCTACTATGCGGTAACGGATGCGCATGGCCACTACCTGATCAGCGGCATCCCGGCGGGAACCTATACGGTCCAGGTATGGCAGGAGAAGCTCGGCGTGCAGACGCGGCAGATCACCGTGGCCGCACATGCGACGACCATCGCGAATTTCACTTTGGGGCCAAATCCGCGTAAGGATTCGTATCCATGATTAAGCGTTTCGACCGCCTCGACGTCGCCACCACTGACCTCGGCGCCGCGAGCGGCGCCTACGAGCACAATTTTGGCTTCAGCGTCCGGCCCGGCGATGACGCGGAAACGGCAACGATCGCGATCGGTGACGCCGAGATCCGCCTGCGCGCCGGCGCACCCGTCGCCGAGCTGATCGCGGCGACGGGGGAGGGGCTCGCGGCCGTCTGGCTCGAAGCCGACGACGTCGACAGCGTTGCCGCGGCCCTGCAGCGGGCCGCGGTCGAATTCGCGCCGATTCGCCGGGAGGGCGACCGCCGCGTCCTCGCGGTCAATCCGGGCTCCGCCAACATGGTCCCGCTATATATCTTCGATCGCAAACTATAACGCGGGGCAAGATGACGTCGTTTGCCACCGAGGAGCTGACCCTCACCCGCGCGTCGGCGCGACGCGCCGGACGCGCCGCCCTCTCCCTGATTAGGGCGAGGGGAATATTAAGAAAGGGCGCGAGCTGGGAGGCTCGCGCCCGGTTGAAGCTAATGGCTCCGCTGATCGCTACGCGCGATGCGCGAGCGGGCCGCGCAGCAGTTTGCCCGGCAGCGCGCCGGTGTGCTCGTTGTTGCGCAGCAGGACCTCGCCATTAACGACCGTGGCCATGATGCCCTCGGCCTTCTGCTTGAGCCGGCGCGCGCCGGCCGGCAGATCGTAAGTGAGCTCGGGGATCATCGGGGTAACGCGGTCAGGATCGAAGACCACGACATCGGCGTTGAAGCCCTCGCGCAGCAGGCCGCGTCCGCCGAGTCCCCAATGATAGGCCGGCACGAAGCTCAAGAGGCGGACCGCCTGCTCGAGCGTCAGCGCCTGCTTCTCGCGCACCCAGTGGCTCAGCACATGGGTCTGCAATGACGAATCCATGATCTGCGAAACGTGCGCGCCGGAGTCGGAGAAGGTCACGACCGAGCGCGGATGACGCATCATCTCGAGCACATGGTCCTGATTCTCGTTGATCAGGGTCTGGAGGAAAAATTGCTTGAGATGCTTGTCGAGCGCGAGATCGATCACGACGTCGACCGGGTTTTTGCCGGAGGCTTCCGCGATCTCGGCGATCGAGCGGTAGGGTGGGGTGGCGCGATCGAGCGGGAAGAGCCACTTGTAGTTGGCGTTGCGGGCTTCGGGGCCGACCGGGCGACCTTCGTGCCGTTCGTGAGCGGCGGCGACCAGCTGGCGCCGCGTCTCGGGGTCGCGCAGCGCGGCTTCCTGCTCGGCGAGCGGCCGTTTGCGCAGCTCGCGCCAGAGCGGCAGCTTGTCAAAAAGCATGTTGGTCTCAAACGAGAGCAGGATGTTGAGTGCGCGGCTGTGGACCTGAATAAACATGCGGCCACCGGCGGCGGCGGTCTCGTCGGCCAGGCGGAAATAGTTGCGCCAGTAATCGGGCGCGCGCCGCGTGCTGAACATGCCGAAGGTGACGGGCACCCCGGAATCGACGGCGAGTGACTTGAGCCGCGTCAGGTAGTCGTCGAGCCGATCGCCCTCGGCGCCGGTGTCTTCGCCAGCAATTTCGAAAATCCCGGCGTTAAGCTCGCCCATCACGCCGACCAGCTCGCGGACCTCGCTCCAGTTGGCGAGGCGGCTCGCGACCGGCTGGCCGTCGGGGGTTTGATGGTTGCGCGTGCGCGAGGTGGTGAAGCCGACGGCGCCGGCGGTGATCGCGCGGCGCATCTCGGTCTTCATCAAAGCCAGATCCTCGGAAGTCGCTTCTTCTTCGAAGGCCCGCTGACCCATCACGTAGGTCCGCAGCGCGGAATGGCCCATGTAGGCGGCGTAGTTGATGCCCTTGGGGAGCCGGTCGACGGCGTCGAGATATTCGGGAAAGGTCGTCCACGACCACTTGATGCCGGCCTGCATCGCTTCGGGCGAGATATCCTCGGCGCGCTCGAGATTGCGCATCACGAGCAGCTTGTCCTTCTCACCGCAGGGCGCGAGCGAGAAGCCGCAGTTACCCATCACGACCGAGGTGATGCCGTGCCAGCAGGAGCAGGTGCCGATCGGATCCCAGAAGACCTGCGCGTCCATATGGGTGTGCGCGTCGATAAAGCCGGGGGCGACGATGTGGCCGTCGGCGTCGATCACCTCGCGCGCCTGATCGCGAATCCGGCCGATTGAGGCGATCTTGCCGCCGACCACGCCGACGTCGGCGCGGAAGCGCGGCAGCCCGGAGCCATCGATGACGGTGCCGTTGCGGATAATCAGGTCGTATTGCATTGGGCTTCTCCCTTGGTTGTCGGCCGTAATGGACGCCGCGCGAAGAAACGCAGCGGCGCCGGAACACTGGCCGCGGTTGTGGGCTACCTATGCATATCTTTTAGTCCGCGGCGGCGACAATCACAACCGCCGGCACGCAGTGTTTTCGGCCCAGCCTCCAAGCGAGGGCTGGGCCGAAAAGTTAAGTCAGTGATAGGAAGTTTCAACCGACGCGAGAACGATCCTTTCTCAAATTACTTGACGACGAGACCCTCGAAATCCCCCTGCTCACGCCAGCGGGCGAGCAGGTCGAAAAAGGCCAGCGCGCCCTTGGGGTACACCGCCTGAAGGAAACCACCCGCGCTGGTGCCCTCGCCGTTGTAATAGCCGGGCGTGCAAACGCTTTGGTAGTTCGTCATGGGGTTGGGGCTGTTCACGATCCGCACCCACTCCGCCTCGGCCTCGGGCGTCGGCTCGATTGATGTTGCCTCGCGCCGATTGACCAGCGTGATGAGCTGGGCGACGTGATGGGCCTGCTTATCGAGCATGTAAGTGAAGTTCGCCGTGAGGCCGGTCTGGGTCAGCCCCATATGAAAGCAGTTCGGAAAACCGTGACTCAGGAAGCCGTGGTAGGTCCGCATCCCGTTCGCCCAATAGTCGGCGAGCGCGAGGCCGTCGCGGCCATAGATCGCGAATTCGGCCCGCCGCGTGTACGCCGTCCCGACCTCGAAGCCCGTAGCGAAGATCAGGCAGTCAACCTGATGCTCGACGCCGTTCACCACCACGCCGGTCTCTGTCACGCGATCAATGCCCTTGCCGCCGGTGTCTACCAGCTTGACGTTTGGCCGGTTGAACGTCGGCAGGTATTCATCATTGAAGGTCGGCCGCTTGCACCATTGCCCGAACCATGGCGCGAGCGCTTGAGCGGTCGCCGGATCCTTCACCGTCGAAGAAACGCGAGTGCGAATCTCGTTCATCTTCTGAAAGTCGGCGATCTCCGCCAACGCCGCCTTGTCCTCGGCCGAGAGCTTCGAGTCCCCCCGGTTTGAGAGCAGCTCGCCCAGCTTCTTGAGCGGGCTGGTCCACTTGTCAC
>JBOHWF010000257.1:0-2894 GCA_050736455.1 Binataceae bacterium (SeqCode)
GCTCAACCTCGACGACATGATCAGCAAGCGGATGCGGCTCGAGGACGTCAACGAAGCCTTCCGCACAATGAAGGCGGGCGAGGTCGCGCGCAGCGTCCTGATGTTCAACTGAGCCGGCCACGCCAGACTCACATTGCGAGAGCGGGCGTGCGGCGAATCATTGCGATCGGGCTCGCGGCGCTCACGCTTTTCGCGATTGCGATCGGCGGCGGAAGCGCTCCCAGGGCGGCCTTCGCCCAGGGCGCAGCTCCCGCCAGCACGGCGCGTGCGTCCGCCGGCAAGCCCCAGCACGTGTTTATCATCATCCTCGAAAATGAAGACTTCGAGACTACTTTTGCTGCGAATTCCGACGCCCCCTACCTGTCAAAGGAGCTGACGAGCAAGGGCGAACTACTCACACAATACTACGGGATTGGTCACGACAGCCTGGATAACTATATCGCGATAGTCAGTGGTCAGGCTCCGACGCCTCAGACGCAGGGAGACTGTATTCGCCAGTATTCATTTCAGGATTTTGCCCCTGCCGAGGCCGCGCTGGACCACGATGGACAGGTCCATGGCAGCGGATGTGTCTATCCTGCGACCGTCTCGACGATCGCCAATCAACTCGAAGCAAAGGGACTAACCTGGGGCGGTTACATGGAGGACATGAGCCGCAGTTGCCAGCATCCTGAGCTCAACCAACCCGATGATCACGTCACGGCGAAGGCGGACGATCAGTACGCGACGCGGCACAATCCGTTTGTCTATTTCCATTCGATTATCGATCATCCCACCTGCAGCGCGCATGACTTACCAATAACTCGCCTTGACGAGGACCTGAAGAGCGTCGCGACCACGCCGAACCTGGTCTTCATCACGCCCAACCTGTGCAACGACGGTCACGACGGGCCGTCGGCGATCTGCGAGGGCGGTCACCTGAAATCGGCGGACCGCTTTCTGCAGCGGATGGTTCCAAAAATTCTGGAATCGCCAGCGTACCGGCAGGACGGGATGCTGATTATCACTTTCGACGAAGCTAAGGTCGGCTACGATCTCGTTCATGCGATCGATCCTGCGAAGACCGACGCCACCGCCTGTTGCCACGAGCCGGCGGGTCCGAACGTCAGCCAGCCGGGCTTGACCGGACCCGGCGGCGGCCGAATTGGCGCAGTCATCCTTTCGCCCGACGTCAAAGCCGGCAGTGTCAACGATACTCCGTACAATCATTACGCGTTGCTGAGAGGCCTCGAGGATCTCTTCGGGCTCGATCATCTCGGCTACGCGCGCGACCACCGACTGAACTCGTTCGACGCTGTTTTCAATCTGAAGGCCTCTGGAATCGCGTCGCCATTGCCCTAAAGGGTGCTCCGGTATACACTAAGAATAGATATCCAGAGAAATGCATAGGTGATCAATGACGTCCGACACCGGTGTCGCGAAAATTTTTATGCACGGCCGTAGCCAAGCCGTGCGCCTACCGCTGGCGTTTCGACTGCCCGGCGAACGCGTGCGCGTGCGCCGCGTCAAGAGCGGCATCCTGCTCGAACCAATGGTGCTGGATCTTGACGGCTGGTTCGCCGAGCTGGATCGCTTCGCTGGCGTGCCCTTCATGGAGGAAGGTCGCGCGCAGCCGCCGATGCCCGCAGCCGAAGACCTGTTTGCGTGAACTATTTTCTTGACACTAACGTCGTCATCGCGTTGCTCAAGAATCAGCCGGCCAGCGTACGTCGCCGCCTGCGGCGGGCGGTCTCGCGGGGCGGCGCGATTGCGGTGTCATCGGTCGTTTTGTATGAACTTTGGTACGGTGTGGCGCGCAGTGAGCGGCACCGTGAGAACGCCGCGCGGCTGCGCATCTTCCTCTCCGGCAATATCAATCTCGTCCCCTTTAACGAAGCTGATGCCGTTGTGGCCGGTGATCTTCGCGCGGCGCTGGAAGCGGCGAGTACGCCGATTGGCCCTTACGACCTGTTGATCGCCGCACAGGCCTTGCGCGGCGCCGGGACTCTGGTCACGGCGAACCGATCGGAATTCGCACGCGTGCACGGCCTCGTCTGCCAGGATTGGACGGGCAAATAATCGAAAGGGGTGGTCGCCGAATGGCGGCCACCCCTACAGGTTTTTGCGACTGCGCGCAGACCGCGCTCAGTTGAGCGCCGTGTCGCGACGACGCAGCAGCGCGTCAACGTCGAACTTGAAGAGCTTCGCCGAGTTGCCGCCGAGGATCTTCGCGCGGCTTTCTTCTTTCAGCCCGCCAAACTGGCGCTCGATCGATTGCGCCGAGTGCGGCCACGAGCCTTCGTGATGCGGATAGTCATTCGCCCACAGGAAGTTGTTGACCAGATTATGCTTCTCGGCGAGTTCGAGCCCGATCGGATCGTCCTGAAACGACGCCGCGCCGTGTTCGCGGAAATACTCACTCGGCAGCTTCTTGAGTTTGGGGAAGGCCCACATATGATGCTTGCGCGCCGCCTCGTCCATTGAATCGAGCGCCCACGGCACCCAGCCAATCCCGCACTCGATCCCGGCGAAGCGCAGCCTGGAGAAACGCTCGAGCACGCCTGAGGCGCACAGGCAGGCGATCGGCTCGACCGTCGGCGACAGCGCATGGGCCGTATAGTTAATGATGGCGCCGCCATCCCGGCGCGCCGCGCGCGGGTCCCGACCAGTCGAAATGTGAAAGGTGATCGCGATGTCGCAATCCTCGATCACCGCCCACATCGGATCGAACAGCGACATGTTGTAGTTGGGATGATTGGGCTCGTGCGCGCCGAAGATCGGCTTGCACGGCAGGTTGACGGCGCGGAAGCCGAGCTTGGCCACACGCTTGATTTCCGCCATCGCCAGATTGATGTCGGCGGTCATGATCGCCGCTACCGGCGACATGAAATCATTGTGCGGAGCGAACGTTTCCC
>JBOHWF010000258.1:0-18434 GCA_050736455.1 Binataceae bacterium (SeqCode)
TGGAGGAAGTTGTCCGCATCCGGACTGGCGAACGCGGCCCCAACGCACTTTGACGGCGATAACTGCTCTTAATTAAGATTCTCTCGGGCTACATAGCCTTGAACGCCTTTTTGAGCGCCATCCAAGACTTCGATAGTTGCGCCCTCATCATCGCTCGATAGCACCTTGACGGGCGTGTTGTTGTCGATCTTCTTGGCCAACATGCTTTCTCCAAGCCCGCCCAAAAATCCCGCGGCACCGCCCTCCGACTTCATCGACTTGACCTTGTCAAACTGCTCTTTGCTCGCGTAAACGTTGACCGTGGTCTCGCCGTTAGTCGCGACGACCCTATGGTCGCATCCAGCGAGCAGCATCAGTAGCGCGAGGCAGATTATTGCTCCGCCCCTTCGCAGCTTCGACTCGGTCTCCTTGCTCGCTGAAGATCGTGTGACCAGAGATCGATCGATAGGGTCGGGGCAAAATTGCCGCACCGTCACGCGCATGATACTTTTGTCTCCTCCTCTTGGGAAACGCGTGACATGCATCGTACCCCTTGGCTGAGCGATCGCAAGCGATCGTAAGCCGAAATCGGAAATCGAAGGAGGAAGTATTCTTGTCCGAAGCTGCCGCAGCCCTGCCGCCGATCAGGAGTCCGGTCACGATGGACAAAATCGTGAACCTGTGCAAACGGCGGGGAATCGTTTTTCCGACCAGCGAGATCTACGGCGGCCTCGGTTCGACCTTCGACTATGGTCCGCTGGGCGTCGAGCTCAAGCGCAATGTCCGCGAGGCGTGGTGGCGCGAGATGGTCCACGGCCGCACCGACGTGATCGGTCTGGACAGTGCCATCTTGCAGCATCCGCGCACCTGGGAGGCCTCCGGTCACCTGCAGAATTTCACCGATCCACTGGTGGATTGCAAAAGCTGCAAGCAGCGCTTTCGCGCCGATCAGATCGAAGGCAAGCGCTGTCCGGACTGTGGCGGTGAGCTGACCGAAGCCCGTCAATTCAACCTGATGTTTAAGACCTTCATGGGTCCGGTCGAAGACACCGCGAGCACGGTCTATCTGCGACCTGAAACTGCGCAGGGCATCTTCGCCAACTTCGCGAGTGTGATCGACACGCAACGGGTCAAGTTGCCGTTCGGGATTGCGCAGACCGGCAAATCCTTTCGTAATGAGATCACCCCGGGCAACTTCATTTTCCGCACCCGTGAGTTCGAGCAGATGGAGATGGAGTTTTTCGTCAAGCCGGATCCGGACGAAGAACAGCGCTGGTTCGACTATTGGGTGGGCGCGCGCCTTGACTGGTACGTCAAGTACGGGGTCAAGCCCGATCATTTGCGGCTGCGGCCGCACGCGCCGGATGAGTTGTCGCACTACTCGCGCGGCACCACGGACGTCGAATTTCTGTATCCGTTCGGCTGGGGTGAGCTCGAGGGGATTGCACGGCGCGGCAGCTTCGATCTGGATCAGCACGCGAAATTTAGCGGCAAGGACCTGACCTATTTCGACGAGGAGGCCAAACGCCGCTACCGTCCGTGGGTGATCGAGCCGGCCGCGGGGCTGGACCGCGCGTTGCTGGCGTTCCTGCTCGATGCCTATGACGAAGATGTGGTTGAGAACGAGGAGCGCATCGTGCTGCGGCTCGACCCGCGGCTGGCGCCGGTCAAGGTCGCGGTCTATCCGTTGCTGCGCAAGGGCGGGCAACCGGAAAAAGCTCAGGCGGTGCGCGCCACGCTGCAACGGTTTTTCACGGTGGCTTACGATCAGGCCGGCTCAATCGGCAGGCGTTACCGACGGATGGACGAGGTCGGCACGCCCTATGGCGTGACGATCGATCATCAGACGATGGAAGACGACACGGTCACGGTGCGCGACCGCGACACTACTGCGCAGGAGCGGGTCGCGATCCGCGATTTGGCCGGAGTCCTGCGCGAGCGGATCGGCGGCTGAGCGGCGCCCGGCCCTCGTTCAACCGCAGTCGGGTGCGGCTTAAACTTCAATCGAATCATCGCGGGAGCTAACTCAGCATGGCGCGAGTTCATCCGGAAATTTACTTCTTCGGCGGCAAGGTGGCGGAGGGCCGCGCGTCGATGCGTAACCTGCTCGGCGGCAAGGGCGCCAATCTGGCCGAGATGGCCTCGCTCAAGCTGCCGGTGCCGGCCGGCTTCACGATCTCGACGCAGGTCTGTAACTACTTCTACGATCACAAGCACAAATATCCGAAAGGACTCGAGGCGGGCGTCGCCAACAGTGTCGCGCGGATCGAGCAAGCCCTCGGCAAGAAGTTCGGCGATCCCGCCAATCCGTTGCTGGTGTCAGTGCGATCGGGGGCGCGGGTCTCGATGCCTGGGATGATGGATACGGTGCTGAATCTGGGGCTGAACGACGCCACCGTCGAGGGCCTCGCGGCGGCCAGCGGAAATCCGCGCTTCGCCTGGGACTCCTATCGGCGCTTCTGCCAGATGTATGGCGACGTCGTGCTCAAGCTCAAGCCGGAAAGCAAACTCGACCGTGATCCGTTCGAGGAGCTGATCGAGCACAAAAAGGCCGCCCGTAGCGTTACCGAAGACGTCCAGCTCGGGGTCGCTGACCTCAAGCAACTGGTCGCCGAGTTTCGCGAACTGATTCGCCGGCGCGTCGGACGCGACCTGCCGCAGGACCCCAAGGAGCAGCTCTGGGGCGCGATCGGCGCGGTCTTCGACTCGTGGCACAACGACCGCGCGATCGCTTACCGCAAATTCAACAATATTCCAGGCGACTGGGGCACCGCGGTCACCGTGCAGGCGATGGTCTTTGGCAATCTCGGCGACGACTGCGCCACCGGCGTCGCTTTCACGCGTGACCCTTCGACCGGCGAGCGCGGCATCTACGGCGAGTTTCTACCCAACGCGCAGGGCGAAGACGTGGTGGCCGGAATCCGCACGCCGCGTCAGATCAGTCTGGCCGCCGCGCGCAAGTCTGCGGCCGCGAACAACGTAAGTGAGAAGCAGCGCGCCGCGCAGACGCCGACCCTCGAAGAGCAATTCCCTGCGGTCTACCAGGAGTTACTGAAAATTGCCCAGCGGCTCGAAAAGCATTTTCGCGACATGCAGGACATGGAGTTTACGATCGAGCGCGGACGGCTGTTCATGTTGCAGACGCGCGGTGGCAAGCGCACGGCGCAGGCCGCGGTGCGTGCCGCGGTCGAGATGGTGACTGAAAAGCTGATCGACCGACGGACCGCGTTGACCCGGGTCGAACCGGTACAACTTGAACAACTGCTCCATCCGCGACTGGATCCCAAGGCGCCGAAAGACGTCATCGCGCGCGGCTTGCCGGCTTCGCCCGGCGCGGTTTCCGGCGCGATCGTCTTTTCCGCCGACGAAGCCGTCGCGGCCCATCAGAGCGGCCGCCATGTGATCCTGGTCCGCCACGAAACCTCGCCCGAAGATATCCACGGGATGCAAGTCGCGGAGGGCATCCTGACCGCGCGCGGCGGCATGACCAGCCACGCCGCGGTGGTCGCCCGCGGGATGGGCAAATGCTGCGTCGCGGGGTGCGCCGCGATCGAGATCGACTATGCGGCGGGCCTGATGCAGGCCGCCGGCCGCGTCATTCACCGTGGCGAATTCATCACGCTCGACGGCGGGACCGGCGAAGTGATGGCCGGCCAGGTGGCGACCGCGCAGCCCGAAATGTCAGACTTCTTTCGCACCTTCATGCGATGGGCGGACAGTGAGCGCCGCCTCGGGGTCCGCGCCAATGCCGATACGCCGGTTGACGCGCGGGTCGCGCTCGAGTTCGGCGCCGAAGGGATCGGGCTCTGCCGCACCGAGCATATGTTCTTCGGGCCGGGCCGGATCGACGCCGTGCGCGAGATGATCCTCGCAGAGGATCACGAGCAACGGGCGCGCGCGCTCGAGAAGATCATTCCGATGCAGCGCGGGGACTTCGTCGAGATTTTGCGCGCGATGGCGGGCAAGCCGGTGACGATTCGCCTGCTGGATCCCCCGCTGCACGAGTTTTTGCCGAAGACCGCCGACGAGATCCGCAAGCTCGCCGAGATCATGGGCACGGACCCGGCGCGCTTGGCGCAAGTCCGCGACAGCCTCGAGGAGTTCAATCCGATGCTCGGTCATCGCGGCGCACGCCTCGGCGTCAGCTACCCGGAAATCTATCGCGCGCAGGCCCGTGCGATCCTCGAGGCCTCAAGCCAGTTGCGCGCCGAAGGGGTCAAGGCGATTCCGGAAATCATGCTGCCGTTGATCGGCGATCGCAAAGAGTTTGAGCTGCTCGCCGCGGATATCCGCGAGGTCGCGCGCGAAATCGCGAGCCGCAATGGCCGCAAACTGCATTACACCATCGGCACGATGATCGAGGTGCCGCGCGCCTGTATCGAGGCCGGTCCGATCGCCAAGGCCGCGGATTTCTTCTCCTTTGGCACGAACGACCTGACGCAGATGACCTATGGGTTGTCGCGCGACGACTCATCAAAGTTTCTCGGCGACTATCTCGCACAGGGGATCTACAAAAAGGATCCGTTCCAGGAACTCGATCCGGACGGCGTCGGCGATCTGATGCGGATCGCGATCGAACGCGGGCGCAAAGCCAAAAAAACTCTCAAGCTCGGAATCTGCGGCGAGCACGGCGGCGACCCGGCGAGCGTCAAGCTCTGCCATCGCCTCGGCCTCGACTACGTGTCGTGCTCGCCCTACCGGCTGCCGGTGGCGCGGCTGGCGGCAGCGCAGGCCGCGATCGCGGCACGAAAAGGCAAGGGCGATTTTAAGGATGTCTAGCTTGAATCTGCCGGCCGTTTAGCCGAGGTAGTCGTCCACGATGATCGCCGGAATCGAAAAATCCCGCACCTGATTGTCACGCATAATTTTCAGCACGACGCTCTCGCCCGGCCGATGACGATTGATCGCCTCGTACAGCGCCTTGCGCTCGCGGATCTCGCTGCCGTCCGCGCTCAGCACCAGGTCGCCCTGCCGGAGCCCGGCCTTTTCCCCGGGACTGCCGGGCATCACGCCCGCGATCACCACATGCTCGCGCAGGGTATACGAGAGCAGGCCCAGCCATAGCCTCTGCGGCGTGCTGACGCGATGACCGTGGCGGACCAGTTCGTCGCGTCCGGATAGAAAGCATTCACCCGGGATGCCTAAAATCGGGCGGACCAGCTCGGCGAAATTCAGATAGCAAACCGCAAGCAACTGACCCTTCGAGTTCACGATCGGGCCGCCGCTCAGCCCGATGTTCAGCGCCGAGGCGGTGACGCAAACGCAGCGCTCAAGCACGAATTCCCACGCCGCGTCGAAGGGTCCGAGATAGGTGATATGGCCGACGTCGGCGCAGCGCTTCTCGCCGCCGATGCTGGAAATGATCAGAATTTCCTCACCCAACACCGCGGTCTGCGACGACACCACATCCAGATGCGGCAGGCGGTTGCCGTCGATTTTCACCAGCCCCAGGCTGGTCGTGAAATCGCGCGCGATGACGCGGCCCGGAACCTGCTCGCCGTTCGCGAACGTCACGATGACGTCCTGGGCGCCCATGATCATGTAATTGACCGTGACGATCAGGCCGTCGGCGCTGACCAGCGCGCCGGTGCCGCGCCGATCAGTGCCGAGTCCTATCTGGACCGACGGATGCGTATGCGGGACTTGGACGTGAATGCCCACAGTCGCACGTGAAACCTTTTCGAGTAGCGGCAAAGCAGCGTTCAATCTTTTGCTCTCTGGCCCCGCCGTGACGGCCGGGGATAATTTGATGCTTAATCATTCTGAATGGCGCGTCAACGCGGAGATGGAGAGTTCATCTTCACCTTGCGCAGAGGGGGCCGACGCGAGAGTTAAGTCGTCGAACGATGGCGCCGCGCCACTTTCATAGACGCGTTGGATGTTGGTCAGGAAAGACGTTGCCGCTCTCCGCGACCGCGCCGGTTTCGTCTTACTCGCCATCGCCGCCGCGTCTATCAACTAGCGCAGCGGCGTGCCCCACGAATCGAGAAAGGTCAACTCTTCGACGGAGCGGCGGGTTATTGGGCCGTGGCCGCGGCGGAGCGGATAGCCGATCGGAATCGCCGCAGCGGTGCCCCACGGCTCGGGAATCGCCAGCAGTTCGCGGACTTCCGCTTCGCGCTCGCACAGGAGCGTCGTCAGGACGCAGCCGAGGCCCTCGGCGCGGCAGGCGAGCAAAAGATTTTCCACGGCCGGGTAGATCGAAGCGCCACCAACGACGGAGACCCGTCCGAGCTTGGCGTCGGTAATGGCCATCTCGGCCGGATTGAAACAGAAGATTGTGATCACCGGGCTGAGCCCGTAATTCATCGCGAGATGCTCGCCGGCGCGAAGCATGCGCTCGGTTTTGTCGCGCGCCGGCGCCGAGAGCGTCGGGAGTATCGTCTGATAGCGGGGTGCAAACGCAGCCCAGACCTGCTGATAGAGCGCGCCGAGGCCGGCTTTGCGCACCGCATCTTTGACCGCGATGATCCGCCAGGGCTGGCGATTGCCGCCGGTCGGCGCCCAGCTCGCCGCTTCGAGCACGCGGTGCAAAACGACGTCGGGGATCGGGTCGGGCTTGAGGCGGCGGACCGCGCGCAGCGTGCGCATCGCTTCGTAGACATCGATTTGAGCCATGATTATTCCTCCGAGCTGGCCTGGTCTAATTGAACTGCGGCATAACTTTCTTGGCGAACAATTCGAGGCTCTCGGCGACGGCGCTCATTGCGATGCCCGGCGGCGAGAGCATCATCGTGTACAGCTCGACCGGGACGTCGGCGATGCGCCGCTTGATCAAACTCACCGCGGCTTCCGGCGTCAGGAAGTTGACCAGACCGCGCGTGCGCAGTTCGGCGGCATCCTCCATATGCGACCAAAGGCCGGTGTCTGTCCCCTCGAACCATCGCGCATAGGCATTGAACCAGTAGAGCAGATGAGGCGCGTAGGTGGCGAAAGTGCGATCGGGATCGTCAGCGACGACGAGCCACAGCTCGCCACCCATCACGCGGGCATGTGCGGGATCTCTGTCGTTGGCGCGCAGCTCCTCGAGATACATTTCGTAGACCGCCCGATTAGACGGTCCGATGTAACCGTCGCCATGCTTGGCGGCGCGACGAACGGCCGCGCGACTGAAGCCGCCGACCCAGATCGGCGGGTTGGGCTGCTGGACCGGGCGCGGCGAGAGCTTGGCGTTCTCGACGTGAAAGTGTTTGCCATGGAAGGTGACAGTTTCGCCCTGCCACAAGCGCCGGATGATCTGGAGCGCCTCGTTGGCGCGCGAGCCCTTGCGGCCGATGTCGATGCCATAGCCCGCGTACTCCGGTGGCCGGTAGCCGAGGCCGACGCCGAAATCCAGACGGCCGTTGGAGATAACGTCGAGCACCGCACCGTCCTCGGCCATCCGGATCGGATCGTAAAGCGGCAGGATAGCGATGTCGGGACCGACGCGCATCCGCTTCGTGCGCGCCGCGATCGCGGTCGCGGCGACCATCGGCGACGGCATGTAGTCGTCGTCGGTGAAATGATGCTCGAAGACGTAGGCGGCGTCGAAGCCGAGTGACTCGGCCCAGGCCAAATGCTCGAGGATCTCCGCATAGACGTGGGCGGCGCTTTTGCCGG
Source organism: Binataceae bacterium (SeqCode) (assembly GCA_050736455.1). Taxonomy (GTDB): domain Bacteria; phylum Desulfobacterota; class Binatia; order Binatales; family Binataceae; genus JAJPHI01. The sequence goes on from JBOHWF010000258.1 coordinate 7,579, forward strand.
AGCCGGGGCGGTTGCGGAAGTCGGTGGTCAGGCCAAAGCGCATCGTTGAATCTCCTCGCGGTGAAAGCCGCGATTGCGGGTCGCAGCGCTACTGCATCACCTGGCTGAGGCCGCCGGCGGTGGTGAATTTCTCCACGTCCTGGTATTGCGCCGGCACCTCGTCATTGATCAGGACGTCGTAGCCGTGGCCGTCGTTGGGCCCACTGAAGGTGGCATGCCTGTTCTGCAGGTCCCACCAATGCGAAAAGGCCGCGCCGGTGGAATTCTGCAGGCCGATTTTCGGGATATTGATTACGATCGGCTGAATCAGGGCCATCTTCCACAACTGCATCTTCGAATCGTAAAGGTCCTCCCACAAGGCGCCGTAAAATTGTTGATCGACGTACATGATGCGCTTGCCGTAGCAGTAGCCGGCGGCCTTGTCCGGAAGTTTGCGGAGGTCGAGCACATCGACATCGCGAACCTCCCACTTGCCCCACGCCGGTTTGGGCCAGCCGAGCGGCATGTCGTAACTCGCCGGAAAACTGGAGCCGGCGGAGCCGATGTCCATCATTGCGAGGATGCGCTTTTCACCCAGGAGCGAGGCATCGAATTCCGGGATCGAGCTGTCAAAGCCGAAGCGGGCGTCGTCCGGGGTCGTGTCCGATCCGGAACTGGCGCAGCGCGCTGCGGCAGACAGCCGCTGCGTGCGGCGCGTCGCCGGTGAGAAGGTATAGACGTCCTCGGGCCGGGTGAGATCGGTGTATTCGATGGTGAGCGTAGTCGTGTACCGCTGCTGCTCAGGTTCCTGCACCATGAACCAGGTGCTGTAGTATTTGCCCCCGGCGCCGTCGATGGTTGCTGGGACGCCGGGGTCAGTGTTGTAAGAGAGCTGACGGGCGACCCAGAGACCCTTGACGCAGTTGACGTTGGCGAAGGCGTCGAGCGTGCAATGGAAGCCGAGGTTATCCGGGGCGTTGACGACGATATGCGGCATGTAACGTAGCCAGAAATTCGCCAGGATCTTCCAGCCCTTGTGTGGCTCGTCAGGTTGGGGGAACGGGATGCCGCCCTGATAGCCCGTGAGGTTTAAGCCGCCGTCCGCAAGCTCGACGAGCTTGGCGCTGCTGCGGTATTTCTCGGTAGCTGCGAGATATCCGGCCGGTAGCGGATGGATCACCGTCGGCCCCACGTTCATCTCCACGTCCACGGGCATCTTCCACCAGAAGCTGCCTTCGAACAGCAGGGCCATGCCATCGGGCATGAAGTCGCGATACTGACGCCAATTCTGCATCGTGATGCTCGTGCCGGGCGAGAGCGCGGCGTTGCGCGCACTCGGCGTCTGCGTGGGTTCCGCCTGCGCAACGCGCACTGCTGAGAATCCCGCGGGCGCGCCGGCAAATGCGCGGTTTGCAAGAACCGCGATGATCGCGTAGCCCAGGCCGAGTACGACGAGGATTGTGGCTGAGAATGGTTTCATAGTTCCGCCCGTTGGGTTCACGTAGGATTTTCGGCGCGACAAGTCAATGCCGCTGGCCGCCAGGTGAAGCGATCGCCGCCCTGCAGACGCCCCACTTACACCATGATTTCGTACCCCGCAAACCGCTGATTCGGGCGAGCGAGGCCGTCGCGAATGGCATTGATGCAGCGGGGAAAGACCTCTGGCGATGAATCCGGGTGCGGAATTCCTCATCGGAGCCGTCCGCCAAAAGCTCGCGACGCGTGACGGTCGAGCAGCCGGAGGCGCCCGACGCCCGTCGCGATTTAACTCCAGGGTTGGACGAAAATGGCGTGACGGCGTTGGCCAGCAAGCTTTCAGAACGGGTCGCAGCGCCTGTGATTTGAAGCGCGATCGGAAACAAACAACTAGTTGACAAGGTGTCCGGAGTGGAGCAATTCAGAAATGAGAGGGTTGAACCACCGGTTGAAGGAGGGTCAAAGGGTATGTGGCGCAAACACGTTACCATCTTGGTTTTGATGCTCGGGACCTTCGCGCTGGGCAGTACGCTCGCCCTAGCGGATTGTAACCCGGCCCCAGGGACGGTAATCACACAGAAAAACTGGCAGCAGTACAAGGACTGTTTCACGGCCGGCGAGCAATATTTCTGGCAGGGGGCGGGCTTCTGGAAGATGCCCGCCGATGTCGAGATCCGCGTCGGCACGCCGCATCACTGGGTCTTGCCGCAGCCCTATGTGGAGGCGAGCGAGAAGTATGGAGGTCAGACGCGGCTCGTGAAGCAGGCCGACGGACGCTATCGCCTCGAGAACTACATCGCGGGCGCGGCCTTTGCACCGCCGAGCGGACCGGACAAGGCCGCCGAAATCGCGGCGAATGTGACCTATCGATTGGGCGGTTATGTGGTGGCAGGTTTCCCGGATTCCGGTGGCGGCTCCGCGCCCTTTTATACCAAGGATCGCTTCAACAATTGGTCAGTCGAGACGGTCGATTATCTCTATCGTCAACTAGCCTACAATTGGGAGCCCGGCATCCCGCAAACCAATCCGGACGCGAATGGTGCGTGGTACACCGAATGGTTGATGGTGGAGACGCCCGAACAGTCGCGCTACACCGCGGTGTTGACCATCTTCTGGCAGGATAATTTGAAAGATGAGGACGACTACGCTTTCGTGCCGGCGCTGCGCCGGTCTTTGAGACTCTCGACCGCCGCGCGCTGCTCGCCGCTGCTGGGCAGCGACATGGTCAAGGATGACCAGCGGGTCGGCTGGAATGGGGGCGTCGGCAAGTTCGAGGGCGATTTCCTGCGGGAACAGCCGATACTGTCTTTGGTCAACATGAATCCGCAGTACTCCGGCAAGTTTCCTGAAGAATACGACGGGCTGCTCGGCTGGCCCAAGCCGTCGTGGGGAACCTGGGAGACCCGCGACGTCGATGTCATCAAGATCCACCGGGTCCCTTCGATTAATCCGGGCTACTGCTACGGCCAACGCGTGATGTACATCGACAAGCAGTATTACCAGACACTGGCCGAGGACCTTTACGATACCAACCAGAAGCTGTGGAAGGTGGTCATTGTGTCGCTGGCGTCGGGGCCCTTCGTCAAGTTCGGCGATCAGATGGGTTTCGCCGGGATTCTTGAGACCTACTGGGATGTGCAGAACGACCATGTGAGCTACGTGACCAGTGTCGGGCGCGATCCAAAGCCGTTCGCGTATGACGAGCAAGTCCCGCAGCAGTACAACAATACCCCGAAGTACTCGACACCTGGCGGCTTGATGCAGTTGATGCGCCCGTCGCGCACGCGGGAGTGAGGCCGGCCGTGGCGCGCGACGCGCGCCACGGCTTTTTGCGTAAAGTAAGCGGGCGGGGCCGACGCGGCTCCGCCCGCGTTGTTCAGTTCGGCCGGCTCAACTCGGGAAGGTGAACATATCCATCAAGTCGCCGAGCGCCGGCGAGTTTTTCGGCACGTAGGGATTGCCTGGCGCACTGATCGGATTGGGCAGGTTGTCGCGGCTGCGCCCGGTGAGCGGCGTCAGGCCCCAGTTGCGCTCGATGAACTTCAGGATGGAGACGTGATCGGTATAACTGTGAACCACGTTGCCGCCGCGCGAGTACTGTGAAACCACGATCAGTGGAATGCGCGGTCCGTCGCCGAAAAAGTCGAGCGGCTGGAGATAGCCGGAATCCCAGGAGCCGCCACCCTCGTCAAAGGTGACGAACAGCGCGGTCTGCCGCGCCAGCGCCGGGTCGGCCTTGAGCGTGTCGACGATTTTTCTGAGCATCGCCTCGAAGAGATCCAGTTTCGAGCTCGCCGGATGGCCGTCGAGGAAGCCGTCGGGCTTGACGAAGGCGACCGCCGGCAGATGATTAGAGGCGAGCGTGTTAAAGAAATCCGTGGCGTCCTTGATATGCGCGGCGCGCTGGGTGGGGTCACCCATGATCGAAGTCGCGTAGGATTCGAAATTGCAAATGTCGCAATAGTTGTTGCCGATAAGCTGCGCGGCAATGTCGGTCGAGCCGTTGGCGACGCTCACCGCGGCGTTGTAGCCGCCGCCGTAGTAAGCCCAGGAGAGGCCGCCGTCGTTGAGCTCGTCGCCAATGGTGCGCAGCGGCGAGGGCGGGACTTTGCTGCCGGCAGTGATGCTGGCGGTATCGATCGTCCCGTTGGGCAGGAAGCCCGGGCTCAGATTGTTGATCATGTAGTAATTGCCCGACGCACAATTCGGTGACGGATTGTAGGGCAGCGAACCCAAATAGCTAACGATCGGCTCAATGCCGGGCTGGGTCGTATCCGAACAATTGGTCCAAGTCTTGTCGGCAGTGTATTTGTCGGACGTCGACGAGACCGGGTTGGGGTTCGCGATACCCGCCGGCGGTTTCGTCAGGCCGTTGAAGATGGTCCAGTAGATGGCGTCGCCGGTGCCCAGTGCCACGTGATTCGCTGCGGTGCCGCCCATGATCGCCTGATGAAAATTATCACTCATGGTGTATTGATCGGCGAGTTGCTTGAGCGACGGTGCGTCACCCTGATGCATGTTGAAAAAGCCCATCGCGTTGCCGCCGGAATCATCGCGCGCCAGACCGACGAACGGATAGAGATCGTTCAAACAGCCCGAAGGATTACTCGCAGTGGCATTGGCGACATTGCAATCGGACTGCTGCCACATGTGGAAAAGACGGTGGACCTGATCGCCGTTATAGGAATCGTAGGGGAGCGACGCGCCGGTCCATTGAAAGACGGTGTTGGGCAGCGCCGAGCCGTTGGTGACGCGAGGATCTGGTCCGCTCGTGCCGGCGGCGCCGGTCGCGCCGGTGCGCAGCAGACCGAGGTCAGTGGTTTCGAGTGAAGGTTCCAACAACTCGAGGTCGGCCAGGGTGACCGCGCGGTTGAACGGCGGCTGAACCCCGGTCGGGTTCGCGCCGATCTGCAGCGGTCCCACTTGAGCGTTCGGTGCGCCGTTGAGCTCGGGCGTGGGAAGATTAGGCGAATAGGGGCTCTTGTCGTTCGAGTTGATGAAATAAGTTGCGGGCAAAGGGGTGTTGACCTGAAATTGTTCAGCCAGCGAGGAATTCGGTCCGGGCGAACCGTCGGAATTGATGATCCCGCGTGAGAGCAGATTCGCGACGTGCTGGCCGTGACGCGGAATGTAGGTCGCGAAAATGTTGTCGAAGGTGTGGTTTTCGCCAATCAACACGATCACCTGTTTGATCGGAGTTGTGGGCGTACCTAGACCGGTTGTCGCTCGGGCGAAAGCCAGGGGCATCGCGGTTTGCGCCCCGAGCATCGCGCCTAAAGCGATCGTCGCGGGCCAGCTTTTTCGTCGCATCTGTCGCATCGTTCTCCTCCGCTAATGGGTGATGCGCGCGACGGCTCGCGCGCGCCGACCGGGAATCGGTCGACGACGGAGGTTGGCGGAGGGTTGTTAAATTTTTCGCGGAAGGTTGATGATCTGTGCGTGAAAAGGTCTCAACCGCCGCCGCCTGGCAGACGGAAGCCGGGATGAGGGTTCGGCTAGCTTTTTTGCGCGCAGATGATCATGCGGCGCGTCGCGATCGCGTAGGTCTCGCCCTCGAAACCTCCGAAGACGCCGGTTACGCGCAGGCCCGCATGTTCGAGCATACGGGTGGTCTCGGTGAGCGAGTAGAGGCGAATGTGATGTCCGACGGAATCACGCCGGCCGCCATCGGGATCGACAATGGTGAAGCTCACATGCATGCGGCTGGTAGCGAGATCGAGCTCGCGGCGCTCGATGTAGAGCGTGCCGTCGGCGCCCGCATGCCAGTCGTGCGGGATGTAGTTGGCGACGGCCCATTCTCGATTGAGCATATCGAGCAAGAGGCGACCGCCGGGCTTGCTCGCGCGGGCGACGGCTTGCAGCACGCGCGCGTCCTCGGCCTCGGAATCGAGGTAACCGAAGGAACTGTACATGTTGACGACGGCGTCGAAGGAAGCTTGAAACGGGATCTCGCGCATGTCAGCGGCCACGGTCTCGAGGGTGAGGTTGGCGGCCCGAGCTGAGCGCTGCGCAGCCTCGAGATAGGTCGGATTCAAGTCGAGACCGGTGACCTGAAAGCCGCGTTGCGCCAGCGGGATAGAGTGACGGCCCGGCCCACAGCAGAGATCGAGCACGCGGGCGCCGGGTTTGATCTCGAGCGCCTGCGCGACAAAGGCGGCCTCGGTTTCGGCGCGCTCGGCAGTAAACAGATGGGCGTAAACTTCGAGATAATCGTCGCGAAAAAAATCCACGTACCAGCGGGAGGTTGTCATTAGGGTATTTTTGTCTAAGTTCGCGGGTCGACTCGGCAACACTAACAAAAGCGAGTAGTCTACTCTATCCGGCTCCCGACGATTCGCTTTCGGGCTTTCGCGCAATGAACTAAAAAGTTCCGTCCTCGCAGTGAGGAGTCGGGCGCTGAACGTTTTGGAAATCTGAAGGCCACAAGGGCCAATCAACAAGGGTGCGAGTCTAGCTTGGACAAGATTGCGATTCTCGCCAGTGGCGGTCTGGACAGTTCAATTTTGCTGGCCGACGAAGCCCGCGGCGCGCGGGTCTTTCCGATCTACGTCGAGTGTGGCTTGGCCTGGGAAGCGGCCGAGCGTGACGCGCTCGGCCGCTATATCCGCGCACTCGACAACGACAACGTGGCCCCGCTGGTGACGCTCGCGGCGCCGACGGCGAATATGTACGGCGATCACTGGAGCATGACCGGCCGCGATGTGCCCGGAGTCGATGAGCCGGACGAATCGGTGTTTTTGCCGGGCCGCAACATTCTGTTGATCGCGCTGGCCGCGGTGTGGTGCAGCACGCACGATGTTTCGCATCTGGCGATTGGCTCGCTGGGGGGGAATCCTTTTCCCGACGCGACGCTGGAATTTTTCCAGGACTTCGCGCGGGCGTTGAGCATCGGCTTGGCTCATCGCGTGCATGTGACAGCGCCTTACCGGACTGTGCACAAGAACGAAATTATTCAGCGCTTCAAACATCTACCGCTGGAGTTGACGCTGTCCTGCATGGCGCCGCACGGTACGCAACACTGCGGCGATTGCAATAAGTGCCGCGAGCGTCAACGCGGCTTTCAAAGCGCAGAAGTGGCCGATCCCACCATCTACGCCGCCTGAAGCGCGGCTTGCTCCAGCCCGCAAGCAGACTCACACAGCGCCGGAAGGAAAGAGCCGGATGAACTGTGCGCAGCGCCGCCGTCCGAATAGCGGATTCCTGCCACTGTTGTTCGTAATTCTTCAGGTTGGTTTGACAAGCGCCTGCAGGTCCGAGCGCGCGACGCCGGTGGCGACGCCAGCATTTCGCGTCGCGCTGCTCACGCCCGGGCCGGTCAGCGACGGCGGCTGGAACGCTGCGGCTTTCGCGGGTCTGGAGCTCATCAAGAATCAGCTCGGCGCGGACACGGCGTTGGTGCAGACGCGGTCACCCGCGGACTTCGACGATGCTTTTCGCGATTTCGCCTCACGCGGCTTCGACCTGATCTTCGCGCACGGGTTCGAGTATACCGATGAGGCGCTCAAGGTCGCGCGGAGTTTTCCGAACTCGTACTTTATAGTCAGTTCCGGCTCGGCGTCATCGAGTAATGTCGCGTCGCTGACCTTCAATGTCGATGAGGCGACCTACCTGGAGGGGATGCTGGCTGGCGGCGTGTCGAAGAGCGGGATGGCCGGCGCGATCGGCGGCATCGAACTCCCCTCGATTCGCTTGACCTTCGAGGGCTTCAAGCGTGGCTTCCTTGCGGTCCGGCCCAAGGGGCGGGTGCTGATCAGTTACACCGGCAACTTCGACGATATCGGCTCGGCGAAGGAGGCAGCGCTCGCGCAAATCAGCCGCGGCGCCGACGTGCTGATCCATAATGCGGACGCTGCCGGCCTGGGGGTGTTCGAGGCGGCGGCGCAAACCCATACGTTCGCGTTCGGTGCGTTCAACAATCAAAACGACGTCGCGCCGGACGTGGTGCTGGCGAGCGCGGTAACCTCGACGCCGCGGGCTTTTCTGAAAATCGCGCGCGAGGTGAAGGAAAAGCGCTTTCATGCCGGGATGCTGGAATTCGGGATGAAAGATGGGATGGTTAAGCTCGTTCTGAACCCGAAGCTTGAAGCGCGCATCCCGAGCGCCGCGCTCGAACGCGTGCGCACGGCCGAGCACGAATTCATGAGCGGACAAAAAACGATGTCGCTTGCGGGCGGCTCAGAGAACGTTACAGCCGCCGGCCCGATCGTCCATTGATGGAGTCAGCTTCAGCGATTTTGGGCGTGGACGAAATCGATGATCTTTCCGATCGCCCGAGCCGATTCAGGAGCGTTCGGGCGTCGAACGATGAAGCCCTCGGCCTCGCCCTCGAACATTTCGAGTTGGAGCTCTCCGCCGGCTTTACGATAGGCGGCGACGAAGCGTTCGAGATGGTTATACGGATGCGCTTGATCGAGCGTCCCCTGGATATAGAGCGCGGGCGGCAATTCGGCCGGCTCGCCGCGCTCGAGCGCTCGCGTCGGATTGCCTTCGGCCATTTCGGCTTCGTCCTTCCAGTATTTGTCGTGGAGCGGGAGCACTAAATCGACCAATTCCGGATAACGCTTACACTCGGCTTTCAATTGCTTGGCCCATTGATAGCGCCCGAGCGGGTCGATCACCGGCCAGAGCATCACGACGGAATTGACGCCGGCGTCGAGTGGCGGACCTTCGCTGCTCAATGGGATCGACGAGTACCGGGAGTCGCGCGGGCGCATCGCCGCGAGCATCGCCTGATGGCCGCCGCTCGAACTGCCCATGACGCCGACGCGCGCCGGAGTTCCACCCATCGAGGTCGCATGACTCTTGACCCAGCGAATACCGTAATTGATGTCCGCCAACGACGCGGGATACATCGCCTCGGGCGGCATCCGGAAATCCAGCGCGACGACGATCACGCCGCTGCGCGCCAGCGGTTCGTTGACCGGCGCGTCGTGCGTCCGATCCATCAGGCACCATGCGCCGCCATGGACTTCGACCATGATCGGGAACGGACCGGCGCCGCGCGGCTTGAACAGACGCGCGAGCAGCGGTTTGCTATCGTGCCGAAGATATTCGACATCGGTGATTTCGATTTCGTAGCGGTTCGTTGTGCTTGCAGCCATGATGGTATGCTCCTTCGAACGCGCGACTGGATTGCGATCAGGCTGCGCTCAAGCGCCGGTTCCCGTCAAGGAATCAATAATCGCTGATCGCCGGTGTGCGGTGGAAGCGGGAGATGGCTGATTACCCTAGCGACCTGATTGGCAAAGAGTTCGCGGCGAGCGCGCCGGTGCAGGTGACCGCCGAGATGATCGCGGAGTTCTGCGCGGCGATCGGCGAGACCAACCCGATCTATCTCGACGCGGAGGCGGCGCGGCAGGGGCCTTTCGGTGTGATCGTCGCGCCGCTGTCGGTCTCGGGCAGTTTTCGCGCCGCCGAGGACATCTTCGATCATCTGCCGCCCGCCGAGCGGCGCTTGCTGGCCTCGATGGAGCTGGCGTTCGTCGCGCCGATCCGCGCGGGCGATACGATCACGATTTCATCCGCGGTGGCGGAGATTTACGAGAAGACCGGGCGCAGCGGCGTGATGGTCTTCACGGTGATTCGCTCGATCCTGCGCAATCAGGACGGCGAGATCGTCACGCGCCTCGACCATCGCTTCACCAGCCGCAAATAGGGACCGCAGCGCGGCGCGTCGGTCGCGATACGCGCAGGACGGTTGCGTCTAGCTTGTTGTGGCGATGGCGCCGGAGTTGATCATCGCGTCGATTTCGCGATCGGCGTAACCGAGCTCGAGCAGGACTTCGCGTGTATGCTCGCCAAGCGCGGGCGCCATCCGCGGCGCTTCTTTCTCCACGCCGGAGATGAAGACCGGGCTGTTGACGGTTTCAAGTTTTTCACCGTTCATTTTTACGATGGCGCCTGATGCGCGCATCTGGGGATCGGCGACGGCTTCGTCGCGCGTCGGCAGCGCGGACCATTTGATGTCATGCTGCTTGAAAATGACGCGCCATTCGGCGAGGTCGCGGGTCTCGAATTGCGCTTGCAGGATGGCGTGGAGGGCGGCGGCATTCTCGGCGCGCGCGGCATTGGTGGAAAACAGTGCGCCGGTAGCGAGCTCGGGCTGGCCGAAGACGCCGCCGCACAGGCGCGGGAATTCGTTGTCCGGATCGATCTGCACCAGCAGAAACATCTTCTGATCGCGAGTAAGGTAAACCGCGGCGAGGGGATTCGGCGGATGCATGCTGGCGCCGCGTTTGGGAAAAACCGCGTCGCACAGTTTCGCTTGAATATCACAGCCGTTGGCCCATGCGCCGCTCGCCATCAGCGAGGTCGTGACGCGCATCCCGGCGCCGGTGCGTTCGCGCCGGTACAGTCCGAGCATCACCGCGCCGAACAGCGACATCGCGGTCGGATGGTCGCCCATCCCCGGCCGCGGCGCGCCCGGGGTACCGTCGAGGCCGGTAACGGTTCGCATCAGGCCGGAACGCGCCCAGTAGGCGAGGGCGTCGAAGCTCGGGTCGTCGCAATCGTCGCCGGCGTCGCCGTAGCCGGTCAGATGGGCGTAGATCAGGCGCGGATTGACGGCGCTGAGGTCGTCGTAATTGAGCGCGAATTTGCGCAGCAACTGACGCTGGTAATTGGTGACGAAAACGTCGGCGGTCTTGACCAGGCGGAGAATCGCCTCGCGACCGGCGGGATTGCCAAAATCGATCGCGATGCTGCGCTTGTTGCGGCCGGTCAAAACCCAGCACCAGTCGAGTTCGGCCTTGGCGTTGCCGGGCAACTGGGAGAACAGCCGGAAGAGATCGCCGACTCCAGGCCGTTCGATCTTGATGACATCCGCGCCGAAGTCTGACATCACGGTCGCGGCGGCCGGACCGGCGACGTAGGTGCCGCAGTCGATTACTCGAATTCCGGAA
>JBOHWF010000259.1:0-11481 GCA_050736455.1 Binataceae bacterium (SeqCode)
CGCCAGGGGCGTGCGCGTCACCAGATCGATGCGGGCGGCGGCGCCCGCGCGCGCGATCAGTTGCGGCGCCGTGCCGGCCGCGACCACGCGGCCGTGATCGAGCAGAATCACTCGCTGGCAGAGCCGCTCGGCCTCCTCCATGTAGTGCGTGCTGTAGAGGCAGGCTGCGCCTTGCGCCGCGGCCGCTTCGACCATCGAGAAGATCAGCTCGCGCGATTGCGGATCGACGCCGGCCGTCGGTTCATCGAGCAGAACCAACGCCGGCCGATGCGGCATCGCGCAGACCATGTTCAACCGCCGTTGCATCCCGCCCGAAAAGGTGGCGACCCGCTCGCTCGCGCGATCGGCGAGGCCCGCTTGCTCGAGCAGCGCGTCTGCGGCGGTGTGCGCTGCAACGCGCGACAGACCCTGCATCCGGCCAAAGAAGCTGAGGTTTTCGCGCGCCGTCAGGCTCGGATAGAGCGCCAGCGACTGCGGTGCAAGCCCCAGATTGCGGCGCGCCGCCAAGCCGTCGGTGTCGAGGTCGTGACCCGCGACGCTGACGCTTCCGGCGTCGGGCCGAATCACGCCGGAGAGGATCGACAGCGTGGTGGTCTTGCCGGCGCCGTTGGGACCGAGCAAGCCGACGATCTCGCCGTGCTCCAGCGTCAGATCAAAACGGTCGAGCGCGAGGCGCGCGCCATAGCGCTTACTCAACGCGACGGCGACCATTGCCGGCGAGTCGCTATCCGCGGCGCTCAGCTCGTTAGCGATCGCGTCCGTCGGGCTCAACGATAACTCACCAGCTCGAGCAGATTGCCGTCGGGATCGAGAAAATAGCGGCAATCGTGGTCGCCCCAATCGATCGGCGGCGCGACCTCGACCTCGGCCGCGGCCAGCCGTTCGTTCGCGGCGGCGAAATCCTCGCGGCTCACGCGAAAGGCGTGATGGCCCTTGCCGAGCGGATGCGCGATGCGTTCGCGGCGCGCGGCCGTACTCAATGGTTGCCGCGCGACGCGGAATAGCGCGAGGTTTTGCTCGCCGCACTGCAGCAGCACCTGGTCGCCGAAGCGCGCAGCCACCGTGAGCCCGAGCGTGCGCGTGTAGAATTCTTCTGCGCGCGCCAGGTCGCCAACTTCGAGGCCAAAATGGTCCAGTCGCTCAAGCTTCATCGCGTTGATTAACTCCCTGCTGATTCCGTCCGTGATGAATCGTCGCGATTCTGGCCGCAGCCTTCAACCGTCGAAACTCAACTCAAATCCGCGAGTAACAGGCCGGAGAGGTATTGGCCTTCCGCATGACCGAGCATCACCGGATGGTCGGCGCCGGGACTGAGCCGTTCGAGCAGGCGGAAATTGCGCCGCGAGCGTGCTTGCGCGATCCGCACCGCGCGGATGAAATCCTCGCCGGCGAAGTGCGCCGAGCAACTGAAGGTCATCAGCGATCCGCCGGGCGCGACCACGCGCATCGCGAGGGTGTTGAGCTCGACATAGAGACGACCGGCGCGCACCGCGTCTTTGAGGCTGCGCGCAAAGGGCGGCGGATCGATCACGACGACATCGAATTTGCCGTGATCGGCGGCAAGATATTCGAGCGCGTCCTGCTGAATCAGCGCGGCGCGCCCGCGCGCGTGCCCGTTGAGCTCGAGATTGCGCCGCGCCGCCTCGAGTGCGCGGGCCGAAGTCTCGACCGCGACCACCTCGCGCGCGCCGCCGGCCAGCGCCGCCAAAGTGAAGCCGCCCGCGTAACAATAGCCGTCGAGCACGCGGCCGCCTGAGGCAAGGCTTTGGACCCGCCGGCGATTATCGCGCTGATCGAGGAAGCTGCCGGACTTTTGTCCGCTCTCGAGATCGACGAGGAGGCGGATCCCGTTTTCGCTCACGACGGTCTCGCTGACGAGCGTCCCGCAGATTGCGCCGACGCGATCGTCGAGACCCTCCTGGCGGCGCACCGCCCCCTGGCTGCGTTCGAGGATGGCCCGCGGCGCGAGCGCCTCTTTGATCAGTGTGACCAGCTCGTCGCGCAACCGGTCGGCGCCGGCGGTCAAGAGCTGCAGCACCACCACGTCATCGTAGCGATCGGCGACGACCCCCGAGAGGCCGTCGCCGTCACCGTTGATCAGCCGATAGCAGTTGGTGTCGGCGGGAATGATCCGGCGCCGATGCGCGAGCGCCTGCGCGAAGCGATGCGCGACGATCGCCGCCGGGCTCACGGCGTGGTCGAAAGCGAGCATCCGGATCGCGATCGTGGTGCGTGGGTTGTAGTAGCCGAAACCGAGCTCGTCGCCGCCGGCGTCCTGCACCGCGACGCCCTCACCGGCGGCGAGATCGGCCGGTTCCGCGCGCGCAATCGCCTGCGAGAAGATCCACGGATTCCCGCCGCGCACTGGGCCGTCGCGGCCCGCTTTGAGGACGATGCGTCCGCGCAGTTGCACGCTAGCGGCCGGCCGTGGCCCTTAGCTCCAGGCCCGTTCGCCTGCGCGATGAAATTCGCCGCTGCGCCCGCCGCGCTTGCGGACCAATCGAATCGCGCCGATCGTCATCGCGCGGTCGATCGCCTTGGCCATGTCATAAACGGTCAGCGCCGCGGCGCTGACGGCGACGAGCGCTTCCATCTCGACACCGGTGCGCGCCGCGGTCACGGCGCGGGCCTGAATCTCGAGCGTGGAATGGGCCGGGTCGGGGCGGAAATCCACCTCGACCGTTGCCAGTGGCAGCTGATGACACAACGGGATCAGCTCATGGGTGCGCTTGGCCGCCATGATGCCGGCGATGCGCGCGGCGGCGAGCGCCTCGCCTTTCTTGAGTCGCCCATCGAGGATCGCGTCGAGCGTCGCGCGCTCCATCGCCACCGCGCCTCGCGCCACCGCCTCTCGCTGGGTGACCGGCTTCGCGCCGACATCAACCATCCGCAGCCGGCCTCGCCCGTCGAGATGGGTCAGCCGGCTCGAGCGGGCGGCGGCCTTCGTCTGCGATTTCCTCGATGGCATTTGGGGATTCGCTTTAGAGCTTATGCCGGCGCATGTATATAATGAAGTCATCGTGCTTGTCGATTCGTTGTCTCCCACCGTCCGCGCAAACGCCTTCGGCGAGTTGAATTCATGACTGATGACGTGCACCGCCTCGTAATTCTCGGCTCGGGACCTGCCGGACTCACCGCGGCGCTCTACAGCGCGCGGGCTAATCTGGCGCCGCTGATGATCGAGGGCGTCACGCCCGGGGGTCAGTTGACGATCACGACCGAGGTCGAAAACTATCCCGGCTTCGAACACGGCATCCAGGGCCCGGAGATGATGGAGGTTTTCCGGCGGCAGGCCGAGCGCTTCGGTACGCAATTTGTCGCCGGCGACGTCAGCGCGGCAAACCTGCGCAGCCATCCGTTCGAGCTGACGATGGACGGCAAACTGATCCGCTGCGAGGCCTTGATCATCTCGACCGGCGCATCGGCCAAGCTCCTTGGTATCGAATCCGAGAAGCGGCTGATGGGCTATGGCGTGAGCGCCTGCGCGACTTGCGACGGCGCGTTTTTCAAGGACAAGGAAGTCGCGGTGGTCGGCGGCGGAGATACCGCGATCGAGGAAGCGACTTTCCTCACGCGGTTCTGCCGCAAGGTGACGATCGTGCATCGCCGCGACCAGCTCCGCGCCTCCAAGATCATGCAGGATCGCGCGCGCCGGAATCTGAAGATCGCTTTCGTCTGGGATTCCGTGATCGACGAGATTTACGGCGAGCGGGCCGCTGGCGTCAGCGGGGTCAAGCTCCGCCACGTCAAGAGCGGAGCGACGACGGAGCTGAAGGTCGATGGCGTCTTCATGGCCATTGGCCATCAGCCGAATGCGGCGATCTTCCAGGGCCAGCTCGACATGGACGACTTGGGTTATCTGAAGGTGCGGCCGGGCTCGACCTACACGAATATCGAGGGGGTCTTCGCCGCCGGCGACGTCGCCGATCGGGTCTATCGGCAGGCGGTGACTGCCGCGGGCACCGGCTGCATGGCGGCGCTCGACGCGGAACGCTGGCTCGAGGCGCGGCATGGATAGCGCGCTGCTGGCGTTCCCCATCGCGAGGTTGCTCCGATCGTTCTCCAACCGATCCGCGTCCGGCTCTTGCAAGGATTTGTAGTGTCCGCCACCGAACTCGACGCCGCGCCGCCCACTCCGGTCCGCAAATCCACGGGCGAGCTCAAAGCGCCAACCGGATCTCTCAGGGACGCGATCGCGCCGCCGGCGCCGATCGTCTCTGGCGTCTCGCCGGCGCGGCGGGATTTCACCGCGCGCCTGGCCGAGCTGATCATCCTGATGGCGGCGATTCTGGGCGCGGTCGCGCTCGGTTTGGGCATCTCGCAATATCTCGGCGAGCATCGCTATGTCGTGGCGTACCTGCTGATCTATGGGGCTTTCCGTTTCGCCGATCTGCTGGTGCGCGACGAAGCCGCGCTGGGGCTCGACCGCGAGCGCTTCACGCGGCGCCTGATGTATGAATTGCCGCTGCTGGCTTTGTTCTTCGCGGCACCCTTCGAGCGGACCTACGTCTATGGGGGCGAGCCACCGCACTGGCTCGGCGCTCTCGGCCTGCTGATCGAATTGGCCGGCCTCTGGGTCGTACTCGGCGCGCGCATCCAACTCGGGTTTTTTTCGCCGGCCCCCGGCCGCGACGGCGCCCCGACACTAGTGCGCAACGGCCTGTACCGTTTCGTTCGCCATCCGATTTACGCCGGCGAATTCGTCGTGCTGCTGGCGTGGCCGTTCGAGTACGGTGCGCCCCTCACGCTGATTCTCGCGTCGCTGATCGGCGTCGCGGTGATCCGCGCGCGGATTCGCAACGAGGAAGCGGAACTGCTCGCGCACTTCGGCGACGACTACGCGGAATACCGGCGCGTCACCGATCACGTCATTCCCAACGTCTGGTGATTGCCCGACGTCTTGGTGATTGCCCGACGGCTTGGCGATTGCCCGCTCGCGTTCGAGCGATGCGCTCGGAATCGATTCGTTTAGTTCGCGCCGAATGGCCCGGCGTAGGATTGGGAGTTCCGCTCGATCCATGTCCTGAGTTCCTGCGTCCAAGCTTCCGGAGGAGCCAAGCGGTCGGCTTCGTCGAGTTTCGCCAATGCTTCGCCATTGTGACGCAAGCAGGCAAGCGCATACGCAATCTGCCTCACGGTTTCTGGCTGATTCGGCCAAAGCTGATCCGCTCGCTCGGAGTCGGCAAGCGCCTCATCATAGTGGCGGAGCGAGTTGAGCGCGCGGGCGCGCTCCGTATAGTAGCGCGCGCTGTCGCCGCTTTCGGCGATCGCCTGGGTGAACATCGAAACCGCCGCGGCGTCATTTCCACGGTTCGCGAGATCGCGGCCACGATCGAAGTCGGCGAGGCCTAAGAGCAGCAAGATTTCCGGGTTTCGCGGAAGCATCGCTTGAGATTCACGGGCGAATTTTTCCATCGCTTCGTAGGAACCTCCCCAGCGCGGCTCGAGGCAGGTCATGTAGCTGGCGCGGATGCTTTCGCTGGCTGAATTCGCCGCCAGGGCCGCCGAGGCGATCCTCCAGCAGTCCGTCTGATCGCCCGAGCTTTTGACCTCCTTCAGAAGCAGCATGTGTGGCAGGAAAAATTTTCGGTTCAAATCGAGCGCGGCGCCAATTTCTCCGTCGGACTGAACCAAATACTCATTCATGCGAGCAAACTGCGCGACCGTTGTTTCGGAGGTCCACTTCGAACCGCGCGCTTGCCATCCGGCGGCGGATAGATATTCGGCCCGCGCGACATGTGCGACATAGGAGCCTGGGAATTTCTTGACCCATGCGTCGAGGAGCGGAGCCAGGTTTGCGTTGCTACGAGCAAACGTTTGAAACGCGAACACGGCGTTGTCCTCCCAGAGCGGTTCGCGTTGCGCCTGCTCCGCATATGAGCTCAGTTCCGAATTCAGCTTGGCGAAGCGTTTGGCTTTCAGATCATCCAGTATTTGGGATTGGTCCGCAGTGAATGGTGATGTAATCCGCCTCAAGGGTCGGTTTGTGACTACCTGCTCGGCGACTGATGACATCGTCACGGCCGTGCGCGGATGGATGTGCGCTCCTACAATAACGAGCGGCGCCAGGAGCGCGATCAACATGAGGCCGGCCATGATCGTGAGGTCCCCGATAATAAGCGTGGCCAACCCTCTCCACGCTGAGAAATGGTGCACTTCGCCGATACACTTGAGCAGCACCACAATGCCCCACAAGCCGAGTACAAGGCCGATCAGCGAGAAGGGAGTGAGTGTCTGGCGCCACACCGCCAACATCTCAAAATGGTGTTTCACCGAGGGTTCCGGCAATTGCGGCGCGTGAACCAGGCCGAGCAGGCCGCATGCAAGGTAAAGCACGCCGCCGATGAGGCCGGGGATCATCGACCATGCCAGCGCCGCGCGAACTTCGATCGAGCGCGCAGTCCCGCCGAGCAACCCTCCGGCCCAGCGCAAGAGCGCGCCGCTAATGTAAAGCATTATGATCGCCAGCAACGGGCCGGCTGCCATCAGTATGAGGCTGAAAATTCTCCAGCTACGGTTCTGGAATAGATGAATCGGATGGGCGCCGATGCTGAAGACGACCGGATTACCGACCGTCCAGTTCCCCGCGACCCCGGCGACGGAAGCAATCACGACCAGGGCGATGACGCCGGTTCGCGGATTTGCGTCCACGAGCCGGCGAATCGTCGCGCGTGGCTCATACCAGATGGTGAAAAAGGGCAGTTCCATAAATGAGTTCATCGACCTTCCCCCTTGTTTGAAAGCTTCACGACCCCGGCGATGGAGCGTTACTCGCGCGGTAAGGCTGATGCTCGGTAAGGCTGATGCTCGAGGTAGAGCTCGAGCCGGGCCCGCATGCCGGAATTGTCTTTGACGAGGGCGAGCGCCCGCCGTTGCGTTTCGACCGCCTTCGCGAAATCGCCGCTCTGGGCGTAGGCGGCAGCGAGCGTGTCAATGAACCCGGCGTTCCGCCAGCCGGTCAGTTCACACGCCTCTTGCGCTAATCCGGCCGCTCTTTTGCCATCAAGAATCGAGGCGTCCGATGAGGTGCTCAACAGCCAGGCGAGATTGTTATGGGCGCCCGCGTCGTCGGGCTCGAGCCGCAAGACCTGATCAAAGTCGCCGACGGCGGCTCGCGCGCGGCCCATCTGCCAGTAGGCGAGCGCGCGCGTCTCATAGGCACGCGCGTCCTGCGGATGCTCCGTGATGGCTTGGGTCAGGTGCGAGATTGCGGCGTTGTAGTCGTGTTGCTGGAACGAGGCCCAGCCCGCGGCGGTCTGATAACTCATTTGCCCAAAGAGCGCCATCCAGGCCGGAATCGCCGCCTTCCACAAGAAGGGGATGGAATCGTTGAGGATGTGGCCGACGACACATGCGGTCAGATTGCGGCGCCACAGATAGGCGAGTACGAAGACCGCCTGCGCCGGCGCGATCTGAAGGGCGTAAAGCGGACCCCAGAATGGAATGTGGATGGCCAGGTCTGCGGCCCAGGCAACCGTGGCGGCAAGCAACGTGCTGCCGGTGAGCGACTCCAGACGCTCGATCGCGTAGCCGCGCGCGACCAGTTCCTCAACGATCCCGTTAAGGACGGCGCCCGTCAGCCCCATCCAGATGGGCAGAGCAAGGAGGCTGGCTGAAGCACCGAAGCGACGGACCTCGGCGCCCATCGCGTGTACCCCGAACAACCCCAGGAGCAGCATCAGGAACATGGACATGAGCAGCGCTGCGATCTCGGTCAGCAGAAAAATCGGCAGACCCAAACTCGCTTCGGTGAGCGTCGGCCGCTGAACCCCGATCGAACTCAGCGGCCGGCGCTCCCAGAAAACCACCGCGAGCGGAATAAAAAACAGCAGAAAAAGCTTGTCGAAAATTCCGACCCATCCCCAAGCCAGAGTTCGGGATATGCTGAACGAATGCTGCAAAAGCGGGGAGAGACCGGGCAGGTTGAGGAGCGGGACCAGGAAGCCAAAAGTGAGCGTTACGTAGAGCGCGATGCGGGCGCTCCGGGTGTGATGCGCGCTCCGCGCGTCGCTCGGCAACGCGCGTGCCGGTTCCAGACTGGCCCCCACTCTGACGTGTCCCCGGAATTAGCTGATTGGTTCGCTCGCGTGAGTAACCGGGAGCGGCGGAGGCGCCATGGTAACCTGTTGGATCGCCTCGAGCAGCGTGCGCTTGCTGATCGGCTTGCTGACATGGAGATTGCAGCCGGCCGCCAGGCACTCGGCGATATTCTCGTTCAGGGCTGAAGCGGTGAGGGCGATTATCGGTACCGGCAGCGCGCCGCGACGGCCTTCCCAGTCGCGGATTTTGCGCGTGGCCGCGAGGCCGTCGAGCACCGGCATCTGCATGTCCATCAGCAGCAGGTCGTACCGATGCGCCATCACCATCTCGACTGCCTGGAGGCCGTTCTCCGCCTCTTCGAGCTCGTAGGGGAAGCGTTTGAGATAGGCCTTGAGCAGGAAGCGATTGTCGAGCGAATCGTCGACGATGAGGATGGAGAGCGGGTGGCGGCCGTTGGTCGAATCTCCCGCCGGGAGCGTGGGAAGCGCATCCCGCTCCGCCGGCGGCGCGATGGGGGCGCGGCTCAACGCCTCGTGCGCAGAAACTTCCTGCAGTTCAAAGCGCGCGGTGAAGTGAAAGATGCTGCCCCGTCCGAGCTGACTCTCGACCCAGATGCGCCCGCTCATCAGTTCGACCAGGCGCGCTGCAATGGCAAGTCCCAGGCCGCTCCCGCCATGCCGGCGCGCGGTCGAGGAGTCGGCTTGCGTGAAACTCGAAAAAATCTGCGTCAGCTTGTCGGCGGCAATGCCGATACCGGTATCGGCGACGGCAAAATGCAGGAACAGTCCTTCGACGGACGGCTCGCGCTCCACCGTCACCACGATGTTGCCGCGCTCGGTGAATTTGATCGCGTTGCCGACCAGATTCAGCAGGATCTGGCGCAGCCGCAGGGGGTCGCCGCTCACCGCCCGCGGGATGTCCTCGGCGGGCCGCGACCCCAACACCAGCCGCTTTTCCGCCGCGCGCACTTCGAGCGTCTCGAGGACCGCGCTCACCACCCGGCCCGGGTCGAGCTCGGTGTTTTCCAGTTGCAGCAGCCCGCGTTCGATCCGCGCCAGGTCGAGGATGTCGTTGATTAGCAGCAGCAAGGCGTTCCCGTTGCTGCGCATCAGCGCGAGATATTTCTGCTGTTGGCCGTCGAGACTGGTCTCCGCGAGCAGTTCCGCCATGCCGAGGATCGCATTCATCGGCGTGCGAATCTCATGCGACATGCTCGAGAGAAATTCCGACTTCGCCTGCGACGCCGCTTCCGCGGAGTTGCGCGCTGCGACTAATTCCGCTTCAATCCGGCGCAATTCGGTGACGTTGCGCGCTACCGTCATCGTGCATGACTCGTCGTTGAACCAGACCGGCGCAGCCGAGATCAGAAACGGGAACTCGTTGCCGTCGCGCCGGCGGAAAGTCATGGGCAGGTTGCGCAGCTCGCCCTGCTCCTGCATCAGCTTGACGCAGCGTTCCTGTTCGGCCGGGTCCGGCCACAAAGCGAGCTCGATCGGAGTCTGGCCGAGCGCCTCGTCCCGGGCATAACCTGAGATCCGTTCGAACTCGCGATTCACCAGCACGATGCGGCCGTCCGCATCGCGGACGATGACCACCGGTTCGGGACTCGCGTCGAAGATATTGCGGTAATTCTCGTGATGGCTGGATTCCATCGGCATTCGTTGATCACTACGCCGCGGACCGGCAAGCTTTGTCAGCAACCAGCGTGCCGCACCCAATCAATTGCGATTGCAGCGCGAGGCCACCTCGGAGCTTTGGTCGTCTCGCTTCGAGACAGTCCTTGCGACACCTAATCCAAGCCTACGTCGCCGATTTTATCCTAGCGAGATTCGCCTGAGATTAACAAGCAAGATTCGTGTCAAGTTGTCTGCGAAGGTGGGCCTTTCGGTTCACCTTTGGATCGGAGAGCTGTCGACCCGCCGACGCCCGCTCGCTCGGCGCGTTCGCGGCCGCTCAGCCGCCGATTTGATACATCGAGCGAGCTTGAGTCGAACGTCCTTCCAGTAGATGGTGACCGGTGGGTTTCGCGGCTACCGCACGCATCAGGATAGATGCGATCGTGGCGAGGCCGTCGCCATTGGGGTTCGCGCGCAGGGCCTTACGCACGTCGAGTTCGTCGTCGTTCAACAGGCACAGATGGAATTTGCCGTCCGCCGTAAGTCGCATCCGATTGCAGCTTGCGCAATATGGCTCGCTCACAGGGCTGATAAATCCGACAATCCCGCGTGCTCCGGTCAGACGGAAATTGCGCGATTCATCCGCGACATTGGTCGATTGCATTTCACTCAGCGGCCCCAAAGCGGACTCGATCCGCCGCCGCGTTTCGATATTTGAGACGTAACGCTTGATCGACAATGACGCGCATTCGCCCCCTCCAAGCGGCATCAGTTCGATAAAGCGCACGTGCCAGTCGCGCTCGAGCGTCAGGCGCGCCAAGTCGACGACGTCGGCCTCGTTGTAGCCGGCCGTGACGACGGCGTTGAGCTTGATCGGCGTCAGGCCGGCCTCCTCAGCCGCCATGATCCCCTCCCAAATCCGGTCGAACGAACCCCAGCGCATCTGGCGCTGAACCGTATCTGCGTTGAGGCTGTCGAGATGGACATTGACCCGACTCAGGCCAGCCGCCTTCAAGGGGCGCGCCAGTTTCGCCAGGATCAGCGCGTTGGTGGTGAGCGCCAGCTCTCCCACTCCCGCGACCGTGCTCAAGCGCTCGACGATCTCGAGTAGGTCGGCGCGCAGGGTCGGTTCGCCACCGGTAAGGCGAAACTTGTGAAAGCCGACACTGACCGCGGCCCGCACCACCCGCTCGATTTCGACCGGGGTCAGCAGCTCGGGCCGCGGCAGGAACTGCAGGCCCTCGAGCGGCATGCAATAAACGCAGCGCAGATTGCAGTTGTCGATCAGCGAGATGCGCAGGTAGTCGATATTGCGGTTATAGGAATCGGCAGGCATCGTTGTGACTACGGGTTCGCTCCGTGGCGGGCGATGATTGGCGGATTGCGGCCCGCCGCCACGATCGTAGCGGACTCGTTTTTAAGTTTATTCGGTATTGATGCGTGCGTACAACGCTTCCAGAGCTCGATCGGCAAACGCGTGCGACCGCGCGTCGGCGGATTTTCGGCGCGCTGGCGCATCTCGACGAAGCCCATCCGTGGCTGGTGCTCTTCGCCGCGGGCGCGCTGGCTATCCTCTCCGTCATCTACGCGCGGGCGCGGCTGGAGTTTCGCACCGGCCAGGACGACCTCGTCAGCGCCGACAGTCGCGCCAGCCGCGACTATATCCGCTACGAACGCGAGTTCCCCGACCTGGACGGCCTGATTGTAGTCGTCAGGACGCAACCGTCGCTGACGCAAGCCGAACGCTTCGCCGATCGGCTCGCTGAACGACTGAGCCGCGATCGCGTCAACGTCAAGCGCGTTTTTTACCGAATCGATCCAGCGC
>JBOHWF010000260.1:0-24895 GCA_050736455.1 Binataceae bacterium (SeqCode)
GCGCGGCTGATCTGCTATCCGCGCTACATCCAATCGCTGCCCTTTTACGCCCGCCGCCGCGTCATCCTGATCGGGGCCAAGACTGAGCTCGCCTACGGCGCCGCCCATTCGCCGGATGCCGCGCAATTTTTCTTCACTCGCCGCGCCGACCTCTTGCGCTTGTGGAACCAACCGACCCCGACCGTATTGATTGTGGATCGCGCTGCCTTCACGCCGCTCGCCTCCAGCCTCGGGCCTTACACGGTGATCGCGGCGGACGCCAGGAAGATCGCGGTCACGCATCCGCGGGCAAACGCTGCAGAGAGGCCGTTTGGTGGATAGCCCCGCGCAGGTGACTTCGCTACACGATGGCGCACGCGATCCGCGCCCGAAGTCGCGAGCCAGCTTCGCCTTGCGCACGGGCCTCGGCTTCGCGCTCGTCATCGCACTCGTCTGGCTCTGTGGCGCCAAGACCATCGGGCGGGTGCTCAGCCGCGAGCGTCCACAGTTTTTCGTCGCCGCGCTCGTCCTTTACCTCGCCGGCCAGATGATGTCGTCCTACCGATGGCAACTGCTGGCCCGGCTCAACGGCTTCGGTGGCCGCTGGCGGGAATATCTCGCCTATTATTTTATCGGCATGTTCACGAACCTCTTCGTCCCCGGGCTGATCGGCGGTGACGCCGCGCGTGCGAGCTACCTCAGCCTGCGCCATCGCCGCGGCGGCGCGGCGCTCGCTTCGGTGGTCGCCGATCGTGGAGTCGGGCTCGTTGCGCTGTTTTGGTTCGCGGCGACTGCGGCTTCGACGGTGACGAGCGTGCACCTCCCAAGCGCGCTCATTCACCTGACAGTCGCCCTGGGCCTGCTCGCCTTGCTCGGCTATCTCGCCGGACCAGTGCTGGCAACCCTCGTCAGCCGCATCCCCGGACGGCTTGGCCGGATCGCCGATTCAGTAACGCCATACTTGCGCAATCCGCGCAGTTTGATCCTACCCTTGACGCTCTCGATAATACTGCAAGCGTCGCTCGCCCTATCCCAGTATCTGCTTGCAATCGGGATGGGAATTGCGATTCCGTTTTCAGCAATCCTTCTGATCGTGCCGATCGCGAATGTGATCGCGAGTGTTCCGCTGACGCTCAATGGTCTGGGCGTGCGCGAGAGTACATATCTGCTGCTGTTCGGGATGGCAGGCGTCGCGCGTCAGGACGCGGTCGCGCTCGGCCTGATGTGGTTTGCGACCACGCTCATCGCGGGCCTCAGCGGGCTTTGGCCGTTTATCGTGACGCCGGCGCCAACGCCCGATATCGTCGCGACGCCTCGAGCTCAGGCGCGCGGCATCTAACCAGGCGGCCATGGGTGCGCGTTCGGGCAACAACTATCTCTCGTCGCTGCGCAAGCTGAAGGCCGATCTCTGGCTCGACGGCGAGCGCGTCGCGGACCCCACGATCCATCCGGCGCTCGTGCGGCGCGCGCGCGCGATCGCCTCGCTCTACGACCTGCAGATGGAGCATCCCGCGGCGATGACCTGGCGGCTCGACGACGGCGATCGCGCCGGGCTTTCGTTCATCCAGCCGCACAGCGTCGAAGAGGTGCAACGGCGCGGCGTGATGTTTCGTCGCTGGGCGGAGGCTCACGGTGGCACGCTCGAGTGGACGCCGGACTACTGCAACACCGCGCTCGCCGCACTCACCGCGGCGTCGAAGGTTGTCGCCGCGCGCGCCCCGCAGTTCGCCGCAAATCTCGAGGCCTACTATCGCGAGGCGCGCCAGCGCGACTGGTGCGCCGCCATCACGCTTCCAGATCCCATATCCGCAGCATCGGAAACGTATACCGATTCTCAGGCCCTGGCCCTGACTGAACAGACCCCCGAGGGAATCGTCGTCGAGGGCAGGCGAAACGTCGCGCCGTTTGCGCCCTTCGCCGAGGAGTTGCTGGTGGTGCCGCCGCCACGGTCAACTGAGTTAGTAACCGCAAGCGCCCTCGCCTTCGCGATCAACTGCAACGCGCGCGGGCTGAAGCTGCTGTGCCGTACTGGCGCTGACTGTGTCGCAGTCTTCGACCGCGTCTTAATCCCCTCGGCGCGGATATTTCTCCAGGGCGATGTCACGGCGGGCGACGCCCTGCTCGAGCAGACCAGCGTCGTCGTCAACCTGATGCATCAGCGCGCGGTAAATGCCGCGGTCACCGCGGAGTTGCGCCTGGGATTGGCGGCGCGGATCGCGCGCGACGCAGTCGGCTTTCCGCAAGTGCGCGAGCGGCTCGCCACGATGAGCATCGCCGTCGATCTGATCCGATCCTGCCTGCACGCCGCGGAGAACGTCGCGCATGAAGATCGACCGGGTCACTTCATTCCGGCACGGTCCGCGCTGGACGCCGTGCACAGTTTAGTCACACGCCTCTATCCGGTCAGCTAAAGCTGCTCCGCGCCCGGCCCGGGGCCGTGGCTATTATCCCAACCTTGCTGTGAAAGCGTCCGTAGCCGAAATAGATCGCCAGCCCCGCAGCCAACCACAAAACGAAACGGAGCCAGGTTACTTCGCCGAGTCCGAACATCATCAGCAAACACGAAGCGACACCCAGAATTGGGACGAGCGGAACCAGTGGCGTCCTGAACGGGCGCTTAAGCTCCGGCTCGACGTGACGCAGAATCCAAAGCCCGCAGCAGACCAGCACGAACGCAAACAGCGTCCCGATATTCGTCAGCTCCGCAATTTCTTTGATTGGGACCAAACCCGCAGTCAGAGCCACCGCGGCGCCGGTCAGGATCGTCGGCATCGAGGGCGTCTGGAACCGCGGATGCACGTGGCTGAAGATCGGCGGCAGCAAACCGTCCCGCGAGATGGCGTAGAAGATCCGCGATTGCCCGAGCAGCAACACCAGCAGCACCGAGGTCAAGCCCGCGACCGCGCCCAGCGAGATTACACCGGCCGCGAGATTAAGCCCGCGCGTGACAAAAGCGTTCGCCAGCGGCGCCTCGATGTCGATCAGCTTCGTCGGCACCATCCCGGTCAGAACCGCCGCGACCGCGATATACAGGACGGTGCAGACGCCGAGCGACGCGAGAATGCCGATCGGCAAAGCGCGGTTGGGCTCGACCACTTCCTCGGCCGCGGTCGAGACCGCGTCGAAACCGATGTAGGCGAAGAAAATGTACGCCGCGCCGCGCAACACCCCACCCCAGCCGAGCGGCAGAAACGGCGACCAATTCGCCGGCCTGATGAAAAAACCCCCGACCACGACCACCATCAGCACCGCAAAGAGCTTGACCCCGACGATGATCGAATTGACCCGCGCACTCTCCCGCACGCCCACGTAAAGAATCGCGGTGACCAGGATGACGATCAGCAGCGCCGGCAGGTTGATGATCGCGCCGGCCGCCGTCCCCGGCGAATGCGTCAGTGCGGACGGGAGCCTGATGCCGAGACCGGCCAGAATCACCGTCAGATAATGCGACCATCCCGCGGCCACCGCCGCCGACGCGACCGCATACTCGAGCACCAGGTCCCAGCCGATAATCCACGCGATCAGCTCGCCCATCGTGGCGTAGGAATAGGAATAGGCGCTGCCCGCGATCGGGATCATCGCGGCGAATTCCGCGTAGCACAGCGCTGCCATCGCGCAGGCAAAGCCCGCCAGCACGAACGACAGCACCAGCCCCGGACCGGCGTAAGCGGCGCCCACTCCGGTCAGCACGAAAATCCCCGCGCCGATAATCGCGCCGATGCCGAGCAGGGTCAGGTCGAAGGCGCCGAGCACGCGTCGCAGGCCGCCCGCGTGCGGCGCCGCCTCGGCGAGCAGCGCCGCCGCCGGCTTACGCCGCAGCAGTTGCGCGGCGAGCGGTCCCATCTGACGGCTACGCACGCTCACCAGGAGGCGTAACCGCCGTCCACCGAGAGGATCGTTCCGGTGACGTAACTCGAAGCGGGCGCGGCCAGATAGATCACCGCGCCGCGCAACTCCTCCGGATTACCGAGGCGTCCGAGCGGCGTCCCCCGCTCCATCCGCTCGCGATTCGCCGGCTTCGCGATTCCGCCTTCGGTCGCTTCCGTCGGAATCCAGCCGGGGGCGATCGCGTTCACCAGGATGCCGTACTGGGCCCACTCGACGGCGAGCTGCCGCGTCAGGTTTGCCAGCGCCGCCTTGGTCGCCGTGTAGGCGCTCAGCCGATAGACCGAGCTCGCGACCAGCGCGTAGATCGAGACCATGTTGATGATGCGGCCGGGCTTCTTCACCTCGATCAACCGCCGCGCCACGCGCTGCGACAGCATCATCGGCGCAGTCAGATTCGTCGCCATCGCTGCATCCCAAATCGCGCGCGGCAGGACCTCCGCGCGTCCGGTCGGCGAGATGCCCGCGTTGTTCACTAGAATATCGATGTCGCCAAGCCGCGCCTGCGCGGTTTCAACGAGACGGTCGAGGTCGGCGTCGATTGTGATATCAGCCTGGACACCGAGGCTTCGGACGCCATATTGCGCGCTCAGCTCAGCCGCGAATTTCTCGACCCGATCACCGCGCCGCGCCGCAAGGACCACGTCCGCACCCGCGATCGCCAGCGCCCGGGCGCATTCGACACCGAGGCCCGACGACGCCCCGGTCACCAGCCCGACATGGCCTTTGAGCGAAAACAGTGAGGTCAGAGAATTCACGAGTTGTTGACCCTCACCCTAACCCTCTCCCTTATCCCTAACGCAGCTCGCAGACGCGCCTGCTCGCTCCGCGCGGTAAGCGCGCTGCGCTAGCGGGACAAGGGCGAGGGGATTAAGGCTGATCACCAAAGGCCTCGGCCGCGGCTTCCGACGCTGCGGCGACCGCGCGATCAATCGCGGCGCGCGAAACCCCGTGATGGGTTACCGCGCGAAACGTCGTCGGCCCACGCGCGCCGATCAGCACCTCGCGCTCGCGCAGCGCCGCGGCAAACGCCGCCGCTTCCGCCGCGCCGCCCTCGAGGTCGAAGACCACCATGTTGGTGCGCCGTTTCACCGGCCGCACGTTGATTCCGGCGACGAGACCGAGGCCTTGCGCCAGTGCCCGCGCATTCTGATGGTCCTCGGCGAGCCGCTCGACCATCTTTTCCAGCGCGACGATGCCCGCGGCCGCGATCACACCCGCCTGCCGCATCCCGCCGCCGAGAATCTTGCGCGTGCGCCGCGCCTCGGCGATGAATTTCGCGCTGCCGCACAGAATCGATCCCACCGGACAGGCAAGCCCCTTCGACAGGCAGAACGACACCGAGTCCGCGCAGGCGGCGATCTTCGCCGCGGTCGTCTCGAGCGCGATCGCTGCATTGAAGATGCGCGCGCCATCCAGATGGACAAGCAGCCCGTGGCGATGCGCCATCTCGGCGACCGTCGCCATATGCGACAGCTCGACCGCCGCGCCCGCGCACAGGTTGTGCGTGTTTTCCAGCGCGACCAGCGCCGGCCGCGCGAAATGCGCGTCGGGCGGGCGCTCGAACTCTTCAGACAACTGTTCGAGGTCGAGCTCGCCGTCGGCGCTATTGCGAATCGGCGTCATCACGACGCCGCCCAGCGTCGCCGCCCCACCCGCTTCGTAAACGTAGGTATGCGCGGCGTCGCCGAGGAAGACTTTCGTGCCACGCCCGCAATGGGTAAGCATCGCGGCCAGATTCCCCATCGTGCCGCTCGGCACGAACATCGCCGCTTCCATCCCCATCGCTGCCGCCGCGATCTGCTCGAGCCGGTTCACGGTCGGGTCTTCGCCGTACACGTCGTCGCCGAGTTCCGCGCGCGCCATCGCCTCGCGCATCTCGTCGGTCGGGATCGTGACGGTATCGCTGCGCAGATCGATTTTTTTCACCGAAGTGCTCAAGTTCAGCCGCGCGCTTATGGCATCGGCGCGAAGGCGGCCGCCGCCTATTCCGGCATGATCGCCTTGACGACTTCGTCGATCGCGCGCTTGCTGTCGAGCTCGTCGGTCAGCGACCAGGTCACCGCGACGGTCGCCGCGCGGCGCGGCGCGATCCCCTGGCGAATCAGCTCGCCCGCGTAGATCAGCAGGCGGGTCGAGACGCCCTCTTCGAGTCCCGACGCCTTCAGATGCCGCACCTTCTCGCCGAGCGTCGCCAGCTGGGAAGCCATGTCGCGATCGACGCCGGATTCGTGCGCGATAATCTCGACTTCCTTCTCCGCCGGCGGGTAGGTGAATTCAATCGTCACGAAGCGTTGGCGGGTCGAATGTTTCAGGTTCTTCTGGATACTCTGATAGCCGGGATTGTACGAAATCACCAGCAGGAAGCCGACGTGAGCCTCGATCGTCTCGCCGCGTTTTTCGATCGGCAGGATGCGCCGATGGTCCGACAGCGGATGGATCAGCACGGTCGTGTCCTTGCGCGCCTCGACGATCTCGTCGAGATAGCAAATTGCGCCGCGCCGCACCGCCTGCGTCAGCGGACCATCCACCCAGACCGTTTCGTCGGCCGTGATCAGATAGCGCCCGACCAGATCGCTGCCGGTCAAATCCTCGTGACAGGCGACCGTGATCAGCTCGTTCGGCCCCTCCGGCAACGCCGCCAAGTGATGCGTCATGTGCTCGACGAAGCGGGTCTTGCCGCAGCCGGTGGGCCCCTTGAGCAGAATCGGCAGGCGCGCCTGGTAGGCCGCAGTGAAGATCTCCGCTTCATCGCCGATCGTCAGGTAGTACGGTGCGTTGGCCGGATCGAGATGGCGCACTTCGGCGCCCTCGCGCGAGCCCTGCATCCGGGTGTCAAAGGTCTTTAACTCAATTGCCATCGGTCACCTATATACGCAGTCATCCACGCTTCCTCGCCCACTGCAATCGCGATCGCGGGTCGAGTGAGGGCAGTATTCTAGGAAACTGAGTGCGCATCAAGGTGCGCGTAGTTTTGGTGCGAGCGTCGGAGGAGCCCCCTTACGATCGCGGATTTCGTAACCACGCGCGTCCAGCTCCCGCCTAATCTCATCGGCACGCGTGAAGTCCTTCGCCGCTCGCGCCGTTTCGCGCTCGTCGCTGAGTTGCTGGATCTCCGGCGGTATCTGTTCTACTGAGGACTGTTTGAAGCAGGCCTCCAGACCCAGCCCGAGCACTTGATCGAAGGCCTTGAGCGAATTCCAGATACCCAGGTCCTTGCGTCGATAGGCCTCTGCGACCAGTTCGAGCACAGTCGCAATTGATTGCGGCGTGTTGAGATCGTTATTCAACGAATCGTGAAAGCGCTCGCGGTAATCCGCCGTCCACGGCGCATCTGGCGAGCTGCCCGCCTCATCGGGGTCGAGGTTACGAGCAAATTCGTAGAGATAATTCAGATTGCTCTCAGCCGCCCTGATCGCCTCCAGGCTGAAAGCCAACTCGGAACGATACTTCGCGCCGAGGCACATCACGCGGAACGCCAGCGGATCGATTCCCGCCGCGATCAAATCATCGAGCACCGGGAACTTGCCGGCGCTCTTGCTGATCTTCGCCCCCTCCATCCCGACCAGAAACGCGTTATGCACGAAGTAACGCACGAACGGATTGCCGGTCGCGCTCTCGGATTGCGCGATCTCGTTCTCATGATGGACCGCGATATGGTCGATCCCGCCCGAATGGATATCCAGCGTCTCGCCCAGAAACTCCATCGACATCGCCGAACACTCGATATGCCAGCCGGGATAACCGCGGCCCCACGGCGAATCCCACTGCATCAGGTGAAGCGGCTGGTTCAGCACCCACAGCGCGAAATCGTGCGGACTCCGCTTGTCGGGCGCATGTTCGAGGCGATTCCCCTGCTGCTCGTCGAGACTTTGGCGCGACAGCCGTCCCCTCCCGCCCGGCCCGCGCCACTTCTCGACATCGAAGTAAACCCCCGACGGCACGACGTAGGCGTAGCCATGATCGATGATGCGCTGAATCAGCGTGATCATCCCGCCGACGTGATCAGTCGCGCGGCAGAGCAGCGGCGGCTCGGGCAGTTCGATATTGAGCCGCGCGCAATCGCGCTTGAATTGCGCGATATAGAAATCCGCCACCTCGCGCGGCGATTTGCCCTCGGCGCGCGCGGTCTTCTCGACTTTGTCTTCGCCCGCATCCTCGTCCGAGGTCATGTGTCCCACGTCCGTGATATTCATTACGTGGCGAACGTTCCAGCCGTTGAAGCGCAGCGCGCGCTTGAAGATGTCGTAGAAAAGGTAGCAGCGCATGTTGCCCAGATGCGCCGGCAGATAGACCGTGGGGCCGCACGAATAATAAGTCACGTCCGGCGGATGGACCGGGCGAATCTCCTCGATCGTGCGGCTCAGCGTGTTAAAGATATGAAAGGGCTTCACGGCGGCGACTGCTATCGTGCCACAACTATCGCGCGCGAGTCAGCTAGGCTAGGCGGGAACGAAGCGGAGCGGAGCACAAGGGGGCGGCGGAGTCTGCGACGCGCGGCCATAATCAAGAGTCCGCGAGCTGCGTAGAAATTCCGAGTGATGAAAGGACACGGGCCATGGATACATCGAACAAAGTCGCGATCGTGACCGGCGCCGGTACTGGGATCGGCCGATGTGTCGTGCTCGAACTGCTTCGCGAGGGTTATGCGGTCGTCCTCGCCGGACGGCGGCGTGAGCCGCTCGAAGCGACTGCGCAGGCGGGCGCCGAATATTCCGCGGCAAGCCTGGTCGTTCCCACTGACGTCGGCGACCCGGCCGCGGTCAAAGCCCTGTTCGCGCAAACTCGCGAGCGCTTCGGCCGCCTCGATCTGTTGTTCAACAACGCCGGCGTCGGCGCGCCGCCAATCCCGCTCGAGGAGCTGACCTTCGAGCAGTGGAAAAAAGTTGTCGACATCAACCTCACCGGAGCCTTCCTGTGCACGCAGGAGGCCTTCCGCCTCATGAAGGATCAGACTCCGCGCGGCGGCCGCATCATCAACAATGGCTCGATCTCCGCGCACAGCCCGCGACCCAACTCGGCGCCTTACACGTCGACCAAGCACGCGATGACCGGGCTGACCAAGTCCACCTCGCTCGACGGTCGCAAGTACGACATCGCCTGCGGCCAGATTGATATCGGCAACGCCGCGACCGCCCTCACCGCCGCGATGAGCCGGGGCGTGCCGCAGCCCAATGGCGTCGTCGCCGTCGAACCGACCTTCGACGCGCTCCACGTCGCCCGCGCGGTGCTCTATATGGCGACCCTGCCGCTCGACGCCAACGTCCAGTTCATGACCGTGATGGCGACCAAGATGCCGCTCATCGGCCGGGGTTAAACACTAGCGCAGCGCGGCTGCCGCGCGCAGGGGAGTCTGCGAGTCGCGTCAAGAATCTGAGAGAGGGCAAGCGACGGCAACACCGACGCGCGGGTGAGGGTCAAAAACGAAAGCAGCTAGCGTTTGGACAAACGCGGATTCTCCATCTGCCGGCGCAGCTTGCGCTCCTCCTGAACGATCCGCCACTCGTAGCCGTCGACCAGCGACTTCCATCCGGCCTCGACCAGGTTGGTCGACTTCGCCAGCGTGGTCCAGTTCACCTTGCCATCGGAGAATTTCTTGACCGACATCACTTCGGCCTCGGTCGATTCCCCGCTGGCGTGCGAGTAGGTCTCGATCACGCGTACGCTTTCCAGATAGGGGAAGTACTTGAACAGCGCCTTGCGTAAAGCGAGATCGAAGGCGTTGACCACGCCGACGCCCCGCGCCGCCTCGGTCTGCTCAACCCCGCCCACCCGGATCACCACTGTAGCGTCGATCGTCATGCGGCCTTCGTAGAAGTCGTCGATCACGCGCCGCCGCACTACCTCGAACGGCGGCACGTACTCGCGTGAGGTCCGGAGCTCCGCCAACTCGCGCGAGGCTTGCGGCGCTTCGGTTTCGTAGAAGATGGTTTCGCTTGGGGGCACAGCTCGGCACCTGCTGTGATTATCGGAACTGCCTCAAGCAAGCGCAATCCGAAATTCAATGCGCCACGCTAGCATTATTCACATCGCCAGGCCGCCATCGACCTGGATCACCGCACCGCTGATATAGGCTGCGGCGTCCGACAGCATAAACGCCGCGACCGGCGCGACCTCCTCGACCCGGCCGAAGCGGCCCAGCGGCACCATCTCCAGCGCCGCCGCGCGATTCGCCTCCGGCAGCGCCGCGGTCATGTCCGTCTCGATAAAGCCGAGCGCCAGCGCATTGACCCGCACATTCATCCTGCCCAATTCTTTCGCCATCGCCTTGGTCAGGCCGATCAGGCCGGCCTTTGAGGCCGAGTAGTTCACCTGCCCCGCCATCCCCACCAGTCCGCTGATCGAGGTGATATTCAGCACGACGCCGCGCTTCGCCTTCATCATGATAAAGGCCGCCGCCCGCGCGAAGTTGAAGGCGCCCGTCAGATTCACGCGCAGGACCTCGCTCCAGTCCTCCTCCGTCATCATGACCAGCAGCTTGTCGCGCGTGAGCCCGGCATTGTTGACCAGGCCGTCGATCGCGCCGAACTCCTTCTTGACCGCGTTGACCATCTCGCGTGCGCTCTTCAAGTCACTGACATCCGCCTTGAACGCCATCGCCTTGACCCCGAGCTGGCTCAGCTCGCGATGCAGTTCCGCGGCCTGCTGCTCGCTCTTGAGATAGTTGAAGGCGACGTTGGCGCCGCGCCGCCCCACCTCGAGCGCGATCGCCCGGCCAATTCCACGCGTCGCGCCGGTCACGATGATGCCCCTGCCTGCGAAATCCTGCATTTCCGCCATGCTTGAACGCGG
Organism: Binataceae bacterium (SeqCode); assembly: GCA_050736455.1. Taxonomy (GTDB): domain Bacteria; phylum Desulfobacterota; class Binatia; order Binatales; family Binataceae; genus JAJPHI01. The sequence continues at coordinate 10,657 of JBOHWF010000260.1, forward strand.
CCGTGCGATGAGCAGATGCGGCGCACGTTGCGCCGCCCGACTCAAGTTAATCTGTTACTTTAGATTCTACGCGCTGAAGGATGACCCGCAGCCGCAGGTCCGCGTCGCCCGCGGATTATCGAAGCGGAAACCGGCGTTGTGCAGCCCCTCAACGTAATCCAGCGTCGTGCCCGCGATATAGGGCAGCGAAATCTCATCGACCAGCACCGTCACGCCCTCGAGCTCGGTCACGATGTCGCCGTCCTTCTTGGCGTCAAAGTTCAACGAATACTGAAAGCCCGAGCAGCCGCCGCCGACGACCGCGATTCTAAGCCCCTGCCCCGTGCCCAGCCCTTCCTTCACCGACATCTGCCGCACCGCCTCGAGCGCCTTCGGCGTTAGATTCACCCCCGGCGCCGGCGTCGTTCCGGCAGTCTGATTCTCCTGATCCTGAAGCACTTCCGCTGACATCGATACCTCCGAACAACCCGGCCGCTACTGCTCGACCGTCACAGCCATGTTACTTGAAACCTGCCCCTAATGCATCCCGCTGCGAAGCGCGTATAGGCGATCTCACCGGCATCAGCGTAATCTTAAGCATGCGCCGCCCCGCGTCAATCGCTGCGCGCCGATGATCTCCTGCCCCGTGGCGAAGATCGCGTCGACCGATCCTGCAAGAAAGTGAGCATGAACGTGAAAGCCCTCGAGCGCGAGATCACCGCGGCCGCCAACGCTGCCGGCTTCGTGCTCGTCGGCTTCGCCCAGCTCCGCCGACTCGATCACCGCGAGGAATTCTTCCGCACCTGGATCGAGGAAGGCCGCCCGGCCGAGATGGCGTGGCTGGCGCGCGAGCCCGAGCGCCGTTTCGATCCCCGCCGGCTCGACCCGCGCCTCCGCTCGGTCATCAGTCTCGCCTTCCCCTACTCGGCGCCCGCGCCGCCGCGATGCGATTGGCGCGCCGAGCTACGCGGGCGTATCGCCGCGTATGCGCTCGGCGCCGATTATCACGACGTCGTGCTCGATCGCGCTCGCGCAATCGCCGATCAACTGCGCTCGATTCGCCCTGACGCCATCGCGCGCCTTTACGTCGATACCGGCCCGGTCTTCGAACGCGAATGGGCCGCCGAGGCGCGTCTCGGATGGTTCGGGCGCAACACCAACCTGATCAATCGCTACGCCGGCTCCTATTTCTTCCTGGCCGAGATTTTCACCGACCTCGAATTCGATGCCGCCGCCGAGCCTTATCGCGACCATTGCGGCACCTGCCGCCAATGCCTCGATCTCTGTCCGACCGCCGCCCTTGCCGACGGCTATCTCCTCGAACCCCGCCGATGCATCTCCTACCTGACCATCGAACATCGCGGCCCGATTCCGCTTGAGCTGCGTCCGCAGCTCGGCAACTGGATCTTCGGCTGCGACATCTGTCAGGAAGTCTGTCCCTGGAATGGTGACGCGGTCGCGGCGGCGTCAGTTGACGACGCATTGATGCCCTCGTTAAGCGAGCTGATGGGGCTCGACGACGACGGCTTTCGCCGACGTTACGGCCGGAGCGCGATTCGCCGCACCAAGCGCCGCGGCCTGCTGCGTAACGCCGCGATCGCCCTCGGCAACAGCGCCAACCCCGCCGCGATACCGCTCCTCGCCCGCACCCTCACCGGCGAGCCCGAGGCGCTCGTCCGCGAGCATGCCGCCTGGGCCCTTGGCCGCTTTACCGATCTCGCCGCGCGCCGCGAGCTCGATCACGCACGAACCCGCGAGCCGAGCTCCGAGGTTTGCCGCGCGATCGAACGCGCGCTCGCGCAGGTTTCGCCTTGAGCCTCGCCGCGTAATCAAATAATTTTTCACAATACGGAATCCGATGAACGACGTGCGCGACGAATTCTCGAAACTGGCGGCCCGCGAGCCGATCCCATTGGCGCGCGGCGCATTGCTGATCGCCAAGGAAGAATACCCGGCCCTCGATATCGACAATTACCTCGAACGCATCGCCGCCCTCGCCCGCGAGGCCGAGCCGATGGTCCGCGCCGGCGCCGACACCATCGCGAAAATCCAGGCGCTCTCAGACTTTCTCTTCACCCGCAAGGGCTTTGACGGCAATCGCGAGGCCTTCGCCGATCCGCGCAACTCCTTTCTCAACGACGTCCTCGAACGCCGCCTCGGCATCCCGATAACGCTCGCCGTCGTTTATATCGAAATCGGCCGCCGCCTCGGGCTGAACCTGTTCGGGGTTTCGTTCCCCGCCCATTTCCTGGTCAAGGCCGTGGACGATCGCGGCGAGTTGATTATCGATCCCTTCAACGGCGGCGCGATCCTCGACCTCGACGAGATCCGCGCCCGCCTCACGCAAATCTATGGCCAGCCGGTGGACGTGAATCCGGCGATGCTCAAGGCGGTCGGCGCGCGGGACATCCTCGCGCGGATGCTGCGCAACCTCAAGAACATCTACGCCAGCGCCTCCGACTGGACGCGCGCGCTCGGCGTCCTCGACCGTATTCTGATGCTCGACCCGCGCGCCGCCGAGGAAGTGCTCGAACGCGGCGCGCTCTACGAGCGGCTCGAGTGCTTTGGCCCGGCGCTCGCCGACTTTCAGGGCTTCCTCGCCCAGGCCCCCGAGCACCCCGGCGCCGACGCCGCGCGCGAAGCCATCGTCCGCCTGATGCGCCAGGTCTCCCGCATGAACTAGCGACAGCTTCGGCATCCCCCCACTGTTGCTGTCTGCACGAATGGCGCAGCCGCCGGGTCCGCGCCGCTGCCGCTATAGATCGGTAAGACGTTCAACCAGCGTTCAGGAATGTGAACGACTCTCCGCAGCCATCGGCGCGCAGCCTGCGCGGGCTCGATTGGTTCAATTTCTTCATGGCTGACGTTCAAACCGGAGTCGGTCCGTTCGTCGCGATTTATCTGGTCTCGCTGCATTGGAATCAAGAGAACATTGGCTGGGCGCTGACGGTTGGTGGTTTGGCTGGAGTGCTGAGCCAGGGTCCGGCCGGGGCGCTGATCGACAGCCGGCGACGGAAGCGTCTGCTGCTCGCGGCCGTGACGATCGTGATCGCTGCGGGCGCTTTGATCTTTCTGATCGCGCCAACCTACCCACTGGTGATGGCGGCGCAGATTCTTCACGGGCTGGCCAGCGGAGTGGTCGGTCCGGCGATTGCTGCGGTCTCGCTCGGCCTCGTCGGTCATCGCCTGATGGGCGAGCGGATCGGTCGCAACAACGTCTTTAACTCCGGCGGAAACGTCTTCTCTGCCGGGCTGATGGGTGTCGCAGGCTTTTATGCGCTGCCTTCGATCTTCGTCATCACCATTCTATTTGCCTTGCCCACCGTGTTCGCTCTCGGCGCCATCCGCGGCGACGAAATTGACTACGCGCGCGCCCGCGGCGCCGCCGGCAATGATCATGGCAAGTCCCCGCAGCGGCTTTCGGCCTTGCTCAGGAATCACCACCTGATGATTTTTGCGGCGTGCGCGGTGATGTTCCATTTTGCCAACGCCGCGATGTTGCCGCTGCTCGGCATGATGCTCGCGCGCGGTCGGCTGCGCGACTCGTCGCTGTTCATGTCGGCCTGCGTTATCACCACGCAGGTCGTCATTACGCTGATCGCGGCCCCGATCGGACGCGCTTCAGAGCGATGGGGCCGCAAGCCGCTCCTGCTGATCGGCTTCGGCGTCCTGCCGATCCGCGGCGTCCTCTACACGCTAACCGCGAGTCCGGTGCTGCTGGTGGCGATCCAGATCCTCGATGGTATCGGTGCGGGAATCTTTGGCGTAGTCTCGATTCTTGTCATCGCCGATGTGATGCAGGGCACCGGCCGCTTCAACTTTGCGCAAGGCTGCGTCGGCACCGCGGTCGGTATCGGCGCGTCCTTGAGCACCGCGGTCGCCGGTTACGTGGTCCAGAATTTCGGCTTCTCCTCGGGCTTTCTCGGCTTGGCGGGCGTGGCCCTGTTCGCATTGATCCTTCTAAGCATCGCGATGCCCGAGACAGCCGCCTCCTCAGATCAATGAGCGGCCGCACTGCTTACTGCTTTCGTTTCCAGCATTACACCGAGCTTGGAGCGCAGCGCGGTGCTGCCGTGCGCTGTCAACCGAATCGCGCGGCTCTCGCGGACTCGCGCTAGCCAGCCCAACTCTATCAATCTGCCGTACCACGCGACGCCCAGCGCGCCCGCCAGATGATGCTGCCGCTCGCTCCAGTCGAGACAGCGCCGGGTCAATGGCCGCCGCTGGAGTGATCCGACCTCGATTCCAAGTTCGCCAAACCATTCACTCCCGGCACTCGTCACCGCGTATGCCGATTCGCCATCGCGAAGGAATCGCTTTTCGCAAAGCGCCCGCGTGAGCGCCACGCCGAGCTGACCGGCAAGATGTCCATAGCAGGTGCGCGCGAAGCGCAGCCGGATGGACGCGTCGCGCTGCGCGCCGGTCAGCGGCTCCGGCGGGCGTGCGACAATCGACAACGACTCAAGCAGGTCTGCAATTCTAGCGTCGCGCAGCCGAAAATAATGATGCGCTCCCTGAACCTCGACGCTCAGCAAGCGGCCCTTGAACAGTTTGTCGAGGTGGCTGCTGGCCGTCTGTGGCGTGACGTGCGCGATTCGAGCCAGTTCTCCCGACGGCAAAGCCCGTCCGTCCGCCAGCGCGGACAGCATGGCGGCGCGCGACGGGTCGGCGATCAATTTCGCGGTCGCGGCGATATCGGGATCGAGCTTAAGCGCGTGCCGAAACACCGTCACAATTGTAACAGAGCCGTGCCGCGCAATCTTGCGGAGACTTCGATGCGCATCGAAATGCCGCCATGGTACCTCCGGTTGAAGTCCTCAAAACGACCAGCAAAAAGGAGCCTGAATATGAGCGGTACAACTGCAAACGATCCGAAGGCGGCGGCAGCGCGCATCTATGAGCTATGGGACGACGCACTGGGGAAAAAGAACCTCGACGCTGCGATGAGACTTTACGCGGAAGACGCGACGCTCGAGAGCCCGCTGGTGCGCCATTTGCTCGGCACTCCCGCCGGCATCGTCGAGGGTCGCGATAGCCTGCGCAAGTTCGTTGAACAAGTCTTCCAGCATCAGCCTAAGCTCCGTCGGCGCTATCGCACCGGTTTCTTCACTGATGGGACAAAGTTGATGTGGGAATATCCGCGAGTGACGCCCGACGGCGAGCAGATGGATTTTGTGGAGGTGATGGAATTGAAAAACGGGCTGATTCAGCATCATCGAGTGTACTGGGGATGGCAAGGTCTCAAGACGTTGGAACAGAATCCCGATTGAGCCTCAGCCGTCGGCTGAGGCCGCGCTGTGGTCGCGTTTTCGATCCTCGGGTCTTCTCAACCTCCTCGAATTCCGCGCGATGGATTTCTCTCCGCGGCCGCGACGCAATAAGATGGCGGCGCAGTTCGAGCTTCGCCGAGGCGCGCAAACATGCCCGAAACTTCATCGCACGATTTTTTTGCCGCCAGCCGCGCCGCGGTGGCCGACCTCGAATTGCGGCGCAAGCTCGAAAACGCGACCGGACGTCATCTACAGCACGTCGCCGAAAAACGCGCGGAGTTCCCCGCATTCGATCAGGAGCGCGACACCGCGCGCAAAATCAAAGAGGACGCGATCAACCGCCTCGACGAGTTGCTGATCGAGCTGAAAGATCGCCTCGAAGCCAACGGCTGCAAGGTCTTCGTCGCCGCCGACGCCGCCGAAGCGCGCAACTATATTCTGGAAGTTGCAAAACACTGTGGCGCCAAGCGCGTGGTCAAAGGGAAATCCATGACCACCGAAGAGATCGCGCTCAACCCGGCGCTCGCCGCCGCCGGCATCGAGCCGGTCGAGACCGACCTCGGCGAGTACATCGTCCAGCTCCGCAACGAGACCCCGTCACATATCATCACGCCGGCGATCCATCTCGCCCGCGAGGACATCGGCCGCCTCTTCGCCGACAAGCTCGGCATTCCTTACACGCCCGAGCCAGAGAAGTTGACCGCCGCAGCGCGCGAGCGGCTGCGCTCGATCTTTCTCGAGGCCGAGATGGGCGTGACCGGCGTCAACTTCGCCATCGCCGAAACCGGCACGCTCGTGCTGGTCGAGAACGAGGGCAACGGCCGCTTCTCGAGCACGCTCCCCGAGACCCTGGTCGCCGTGATGGGCCTCGAGAAGGTCATCCCGAAACTCGAGGACTTGAGCCATTTCCTCGAAATCCTCGCGCGCACCGCCACCGGCCAGAAGCTCACCTGCTACACCAATTTCATCCACGGACCGCGCCGCGACGGGGAGCTCGACGGCCCGCGCGAGGTCCACGTCGTGATGCTCGATAACGGGCGCACGCGGATGCTCGCCGATCCGATTCTGCGCGAAGCGCTTTACTGCCTGCGCTGCGGTGCCTGCCTCAACGTCTGTCCCGTCTACCGGCGCATCGGAGGCCATGCCTACGGCGTACCCTACTCGGGCCCGATCGGTTCGATCGTAAGCCCGAACCTCTTCGGTTCCGCGGCCGCGCACCTGCCTTTCGCCTCGACCCTGTGCGGCGCCTGTCGCGACATCTGCCCGGTCAAGATCGACATCCCCCGCATCCTGCTGCATCTGCGCTGGAACACCAGCGGAAGCGCGTTGCGCGCCGGAGCGAGCAAAGGAGTCCGCGCCGTGCGTCCCAGCACACTTGCGGGAAGCGGCCAGGGGGCGGCCGAGTCCGCGAGGCGCGGTCTTAACGACGCCCCGCTCGTGAAGTTTCCCCGATCGATTCAGCGGACGCGCCGCGCCGTCCATCGCTTCGCGCGCCTCGCCCGCCATCCGTGGCAGATGCGTCTCCTGACCCGGGTTGCCGCGATCGCCGCGCGCCCCTTCAGCCGCGACGGTTATCTGCGCCGGATGCCCGGTGCGTTCCGCAACTGGACGCGCACGCGCGACTTTCGCGCCCCGCGCTCCAGAAGCTAGGATTGCGGCGGTTGAGCCCGTGAGCGCGTTTCATAAAATCATCGCCGAGGTGCGCAGCGCACTCGAGCGCAAGCCCACGCCAGCCGCGGCCCACGACGCCGCGGGCCAGGCTTCCCAGCCGCTCTCCGCTGCCGCCCACCGCGCCGAACTTACTGCGCAATTCGGCCGCGAACTCGAGCTGGTGGGTGGGCGCTTCTTTGGCATGATCGCGCTCAGCGACGCGCGCGATCGGCTGATGGAACTCGCCGTCAGCGAAAAAATCCGCAGCGTCGCGCTCGGCGCCGCCGTGGTCTGCGATCTCGAGGCGCTGGTCAAGCCGCTGGCGCGCAACCGCATCGACCTAATCCGCACCGGCCCCGTCAGCAACGGCGACCGCGCCCGGCTCCGCGATCGCATCGCCGGCTGCGACCTCGCCATTGTCGAGGCCGACTACGCGATCGCCTCAACCGGAACTTTCTGCGTCATCGCGACCGCGGATCGCCCGAGCTCGCTGACGATTCTTCCGCCCATCAACTTTATCTGCGTCGCCGCCGATCGCATCCTCCCCAATCTCGCCGAAGTCATCGCCGCGGTCGGACCGAAAAACTTCGCCGCCCATCGCGTCGCCCTGATCACCGGCCCGAGCCGCACCGCCGACATCGAGAAGATGATCGTGATCGGCGTGCACGGGCCCAAACAGCTCTACGCCGCCGCGATCGCCTGACTTGCCTGAGCTGCGCATGACGGAAGTTCAGTTCTTCGCCACCTGCCTCGCCGAGCAGTTTTTCCCCAACGCCGTCGAGGCCTGCGTCAAGATACTCGAGCAGCAGAAGCTCAAGGTCCGCGCGCTGCGCCACGTGCTGTGCTGCGGCCAGGCGCCCTTCAACGAAGGTCTGCGCGACGACGCGCTCGAGCTCGCCCGTCGCTTTCTCAAACACTGCCGGCCCGGCATCCCGCTCGTCGTTCCTTCAGGTTCATGTGCGAGCATGCTCAAAATCTTCTACGCCGATCTGCTCGCCGCCGAACCGGACTTGCGCGAGCAGGCCGCGGCGCTCCGCCCCTGGATCTTCGAGTTGTCGCAGTTCCTGGTCAACGTGCTCAAGGTCAAATATGTCGGCGCGCGCTTCGAGCACACCGTCGCCTATCACCCCTCCTGCCATCTGGCGCGCGAACTGCACGTCGCCGACGAGCCCCTCCGGCTATTGAGTAACGTCGCGGGCCTCAAGCTGGTCGAGTTTCGCAATCCCGAGGAATGCTGCGGCTTCGGCGGGATGTTCTCGGTCAAGTTTCCCGAGATCTCCACCGCGATGGCCGAGGACAAAATCATCCGTCTCCAGGAGACCGACGCCGACACCCTCGTCGCCAACGACTGCGGATGCCTGATGCAGCTCGGCGGCGCGATCCATCGCCGCGGCATCAACATCCAGGTCCGCCACCTCGCCGAAGTTCTCGCCGCCCGCTAGTGCTCTAGTGTGATGTCCCATAGTTAACTTGCTCAACGAGGAAGGCCCGATGCGTGTTCTTTCTTGTCATCCTGAGCGCAGTGAGCAACGCGAACGCAGTCGAAGGATCTCGGACAGCTTCACGCGAGTGAAGCCGGTACCGGTCTCTGCGTCCGCGAAGCGCTCCGCCTTTATTTGCGAGACACGACACTAGTTCGTTAGCCCGCTCGAAACATCCCAAACCAAAAAATCCGTTTGGAACTCCACGATAACCTCGTCCTTCTCGGCAAAGTCCTCGTCGTCGCGCTCGCCGTCGGCCTCGACGTGCTCGCGGTCGCCGTCGGCATCGGCGTGACCCGCCCCGCTCTGCGGGCCGGTTTGCGCCTGGGCGTGATCTGCGCCACCGCCGAAATCGTGATGCAGTTGATCGGCTACGAGCTCGGCGCGCGTGCCGGTCAGATGCTCGGCGTCATCGCGACCTACGCCGGCTTCGCCCTGCTCGCGCTCGTCGGCCTCCTGATGCTGCGCAACGCCCTCCGCGCCGCGCGCGAGGCCTCCTTCGACGTCACCTCCGGTGGCGGCCTCTTGATGATCGCGCTGTCGATCAGTCTCGATTCACTCGCCGTCGGCGTCGCACTGCCCGCCGCGGGAATTCCACTTTTACCGCTGCTGATCACCGTTTCGATCACCACTACCGCTTTCACACTGATCGGCTTGGCTTTCGGCGCGCGCCTCGGCCAGCGCTACGAGCACGGTGCGGAAGGCCTCGCCGGCGCAATCCTCATTCTGCTTGCCGCCTTCTTCATCCTCGAGCGCCTGATCGAATAATCCTCAGCGCAGACTCCCGACCGATGGTATGCTCGCAATATCCTGAGGAGCATGCTGGAGGCGATGGGGGTATTCTCGTCTGACTCACACGCGCGGCTCGCGCGGATTCCCGCGTCCGTGCGCCACGTCCATCTGCTCGGCATCGGCGGCTCCGCGATGGCGGCGCTGGCCGGGATGCTCGCGCAGCGCGGCTTTCACGTCACCGGCTCCGACCACCAGGTCTATGAGCCAGCCGCCTCGTTGCTCAACCGCCTTAAGATCCAAGTCGGCACCGGCTACGACCGCAGCCATCTGGCGCCCGCGCCGGACCTCGCGGTGGTCGGCAACGTCGTCACGCGGAGCAATCCCGAGGCCGCCGCGCTGCTCGCAAGCGCGATTCCCTACGTCTCGATGCCCGAGGCGCTCTGGCATTTCTTCATGCGCGATCGCCGGGTCCTGATGGTCGCCGGGACCCATGGCAAAACTACCTCCACCGCGATGATGGCGCAGGTGCTCAACCACGCCGGCCGCGACCCCTCGATGCTGGTGGGGGGTCTCGCGCGCAACTTCACCGCGAATTACCGGCTCGGCGGCGGCGCCGATTTCGTCATCGAAGGCGACGAGTACGATACCGCTTTCTTCGACAAGGGACCCAAGTTTCTGCATTACCGCGCGAATGGCGCGATCGTCACCGGCGTCGAATTCGACCACGCCGACATTTACCGCGACCTTGAGCATGTGCAGTCATCGTTTCGCGCGCTCGCCGATCAGCTCGATTCCAGCCGGCTGCTCGTCGTCTGTGCGGATTTCCCTCACGCGCTGAGCGCGACCGCGTCAACCGCGGCCAAACGCATAACCTTCGGCTTGAGCGCCGGAGACTTTCGCGCCGTCGAGATTCAGATCAAGCCTGACGGCGCGACCTTCGCGATCGCGCGCGACGGCGCGATCCTCGCCCGCCGCCTTCATCTGCCTGTAGGCGGACGGATGAACGTGGCGAACGCCCTCAGCGTCTGGGTGCTGCTGAAGGAGTTTGGGCTGCACGATCGCGAACTGGCCGACGGCCTCGCGAGCTTCGCCGGCGTCGCGCGCCGCCAGGAGATCGTCGGCGAAGCCGGCAGCGTCACGGTTATCGATGATTTTGCTCACCATCCGACCGCGATCCGAGTCACGCTCGAAGCGATTGCCGAGCGCTACGCCGGCCGCCGCCTCATCGCGGCCTTCGAGCCGCGCTCCAACAGCGCCCGCCGGGCGGTCTTCCAGGAGGGTTTTGCCACCGCCTTCGACCACGCCGCGCGGGTCTACCTGGCCCCGGTCTATTTCAAGGAAAACGATCCGCTCGCACCCGACGACCGCCTCGACGTCGCCGCGCTTGCCGCCGCGATTAGCCGGCGCGGCCCAGCCGCGTCGGCTTGCGCCTCCGTTGATCAAATGCTCGAGCGGATCGTAACTGACGCGCGCGCCGGAGACGTCGTCCTGTGCATGTCCAACGGTCCCTTCGAGAATCTACCGCGGCGCCTGCGCGAGCAGCTCGAAAAACGCGAGCCGTGAGGACTAGCTCGCCGCGATCAGCCGCAGCACCTCGTCGAGATCGGTTTCGCCAATCGCAGCTCGCAGCAGGTCCGCACCGACGAGTTCGCCCGCCGGCGCCGTCTGGCCGATTGCGAGCACCTTCATCCCGGCGCGCCGCGCCGCCGCGATTCCGGCCGCGGTATCTTCGATCACCAGGCACTCCGCCGCCACGATCGACGGGCGCGGCCGGAGCAAAAACCCCAGCCGGCCGAGCGCCGCCAGAAACCCATCCGGCGCAGGCTTGCCCTGCGCCACATCCTCGGCGGCGATGATGTCGACAAAGCAATCGCGAATCTGCCCGCGGCCGAGGATCATTTCCGCCTCGGCCCTGAGTGTGCCGGTCGCGATTATCAGGGGAAACCGCTCGGCGCATCGCCGCACGAATTCAGCAGCGCCCGGATAGAGCACGTCGCGGCCAGCGATACTTCCTTGGTAGAGCGCCGCTTTCACCGCCATCAGGCGTGCGACCAGCGCCGGGTCGCTGGTTCGGCTGCGATCGGCGAGCACCGTAGTAAAAAGATCCTGATCGTTGAAGCCAATCAGCCGGTCGAAATACTCCTCCCGGCCGAGTTGGATTCCGAGCGGCGCCAGGCTCCCGCGAAAAGCCTCGAAGTGCAGCGACTCGGTGTCCGCCAGCGTACCGTCAAGGTCGAAGATGATGGCGCGAATCATCGAGTCGGCGGCGCGAACTAGTTCGGGTTTACCCCGATCACATAGAGCTCGCCGGTCGGCAGCACTGTCGTGTCGCGCGTCATGATATTCGCCGTTGACGGCGCCGCGCTGGTCAATTGCGCGGGTGCGATCGACTGAAGATGCCAGATGCGTGAGGGGGCCAGGGGCGCCAGCTCACTCACCGGACCCAGCGCAATGTCCGGCGCGCCAACCGTGATCCCGCTCGCGAGGATCGCGCCGCGCTGCGCGCGCAGCCGGTAAGTCCCGGGCGGAAGCTCGGCCGCGAAGGAACCGTCAGCCGCGGTCAGCGTCATGTAGATGTCGCGCGTGACCTGATTTTCAAAATGCAGATAGCGCTTCGCTAGCGGCGCCGGGTTTTCGTAGCCGGTCAGCATTCCATTGACCCGCGCCGCTCGCGCGATCGGCGCCCCGGCCAGCACCGTCAACACTATCGTCATTAGCGCCATGAAGAGCACGTGACATCGTTTCACTTTCGGCGGGCGAGTGAGCATAAGCGAGAACGCCTCCGATCGGGATCACGCAAGTTTATCGAAATCATTCGCGACTTGTTGTATATTGAACTCATCGCGAAGGCAAAAAGATGGATTGCGAAGTATGGAATCGGTAACGCTCTACCATAACCCCGGCTGAAGCCACTCGCGCGGCGCTCTCGAATTACTGGAAGGGCGCGGTGTCGAGTTCGACACGATCGAGTATCTCAAAACGCCGCCGACGCGCGCCACTCTGGAGGAGCTGATCGCGATCCTCGAGGCGCCGGTGGAAGATCTGGTGCGCAAGGACAAGCGTTTCGACGAGCTCAAACTCGCAAGCAAGGACTACACCAGCCGCGAGGCCGTCATCGGACTGCTGCTGAGTCATCCCGAGCTGATGCAGCGGCCGATTGTGATTCGCGCCGGCCGCGCCGTGATAGCGCGTCCGGCAGAAAAGCTCGCCGCGCTGTTCTAGAACACTGGCGGACCCGTCCGTCAGTCGAGCGAAGCGCAACGAGCGCGGGGGACGGCCGAGTCTGCGAGGCGCGGTCAAGAGAAGGAGTCTGCGAGCCGCGTTCAGATTCGTTTGCAGCGCGGAGCCGAGCACGCCCTCGGGTCAGGCGCTTTTTGCGACCTTGCCCGCGCGGATACAGCGGGTGCAGACCAGCATCCGGCTGACCCCGCCTGCAACCGCTGCGCGCACTTCCTGAAGATTGGGATTCCAACGCCGCTTGGTCTTGTTGTTGGCGTGACTGACGTTATTTCCCACTGAAGGCCGCTTACCGCAAATTGCGCACTGTCTCATCGATATCCCACTCCACTCTCGCGGCCTCGCGTGGCCAACCGCAGCAGAGAGAATACCTCTACCTGCCAGCGGATTAAAGGCTCGAGGCCAGCCGGCCGTCGAGCTTGGAGGACTCCGGAAAATCGCAGAAGCCCGGCTACCCCGGATCCGCCACCCGCGGCAGCACCTTGGTCCAGAACAGCTCGAGCGTCTTCATCACCCGCTCGTGCGGCATCAAGCCGTTGTAGATCCATGCGAAGATCCAGCGGACCGGCAGCCGCTTGACCAGCCGCTCGAGTTGCCGCGTCACCGTATCGACCGAGCCCACCAGCGCCAGGCTGTTGTCCCATAGGTCGGGTGTCTCACCGGTCTGCGGATCCTCCATGCCCTTGGCAAAGCCGAACGGCTCGAACCATTCGCGTCCGCAAAAATAGCCGCTGTCGCGCCACAAGGCCTTGGCCTCTTCGTCGGTGTCGGCGATCACGATATCACGCAAGACCCCCATCCCGGCGCCGAGCGGCGTGCCCGCGGTCTCCGCATAAATCTCACAGAGCTGCCGCTCATAAGCCGGAAAGAGCGGCGGCAAAACCGCCGTCACGTTCTCGGCGGCGCACCAGCGAATACTCCTTTCCGAGGACGCGAACGGCTGGAAGATCGGCGGATGGGGTTTTTGCACCGGCTTCGGCACCACACTCACCGCCTTGACGATTCCCCCCTCGACGCCGCGGCCCCATTTCCGCGTCGCCTCGATTTCCCACGGCGTCTCGCCCGGCGGCACTCGCCAGTATTTGCCCTGGTAGCTGAGCGTCTCCTCGGTCCACGCCCGCTTGATAATCTGGTAGCACTCCTCGAACGCCGAGCGGTTCGCGGCATCGATCTCATCGTGCTGATGCGGTCGCGCGCCGTGAATCCCATGCGTCTGCTGGGCCATGATATCGACCCAGCGGCGCTGATAGCCGCGCGCAAAGCCGGCGTTCGCGCGCCCGCCCGTCATATGGTCGAGCATCGCGATATCCTCAGCCACCCGAATCGGGTTGCTGGCCGGCAACACCACGCCGAGCTGTCCTACCCGCAGCCGCTTGGTCTGCATCCCGATATACAGATCGAGCATCACCGGGTTGTTCGACAACTCGAACCCCTCGGCGTGAAAGTGATGTTCAGTAAACGAGATCGAATCGTAGCCGAGCGCATCGGCGAGCTGCGCCTGCGCGGTTATCTCAGCCAGCATCTGGTCATAAAGCTCGCCGCGCAGCCCCACCATGCCCTGCTCGATCTGCGCGCGATTCCCCACCGTCGGCAGATAAAATAGCGATACTTTCATCTCGGCCCCGCTTGAAAGCTTCGGCTCGATAGATCATATACGCCACCTGAAACCTGCGCGAATAGCCGGTTGCAATCGGCCGCGGTGGGCGGCTACTCTGCATCCGCGGCGAATCGGCGGCTTTCACCTGGCAGGGGGCCAGGAGGGGATACGCAGTCGGGACCGACCTCGCCTGGCTAGTCAAACATCACAACGGGGAGGAAGCGCAGTGCTGAAAGAGTTCAAGGAATTCGCGATGAAGGGCAACGTGGTCGATATGGCTATCGGCATCATCC